>NZ_CP035490.1:1250000-1562500 GCF_004135205.1 Hahella sp. KA22
TGTTAACGGCATCGGCTACTCTGGCATCGGCTACAAAACCGCCAGCGTACGTTTGGTTCCTCTGGCCAAGAAAGAAGGCGACAAGTTCGTAGAAGCTTCACCTGCAACGGCGATCACTGGCGAATACCCACTATCCCGCTTCCTGTACGTATACGTTAACAAGGCTCCAAACAAAGACCTGGACCCTATCGTTGGCGAATTCGTTAAGATGATCATGTCCAAGCAAGGTCAGGAAGTGGTCGTGAAAGACGGCTATGTGCCGCTGCCTGCTTCCGTCACCAGCAAGTACCTGAAAGAGCTGTCACTGTAAGACTTTCTTACAGACAAAGCCAAAAGGTCGAAAAAAACCGCCTCCCACAGGCGGTTTTTTCTTTTGTGAAGCGCACTTACCTGCTTGGGTTCTACGCATAATCCCCGCCATCCCGCAATACACATTTCACATCCGCGCTGCTATCTTATGCGGTTATCGGGGTAACTCTCTCGCCAAAGAAAACATAAGGAAAAGCCATGCGCGTACTTAAGTTTGTTGGCTATGTATTCGTTCTGTTGATCGTAATAGTCATAGCCGCTCTCTTTTTTATAGACATCATCGCCAAGTTCGCGATTGAAGAAGAAGGAACCAAAGCGGTTAAGGCCAAGGTTGAAGTCGATTCGGTGGATGTCCGATTCTTTCCCCTTGGCGCCTCAATTCATGGTTTGAAGGTGACCAATCCTCAAGCGCCGATGACCAATGCGTTTGAGGCGGAGCTGATCGACGCTAATCTGGACTGGGAACCTCTCCTGAAGTCCAAAGTGATTGTTGAGACCGCAGCGCTGGAAGGCATGCGCTTTAATACTGCGCGCTCGGTCACTGGCGCTGTGCCAGGATTGACGCCGCCGCCCAGTCAGGAACCATCGTTGGTTGATCAGTTCAAAGAAGATATGAAGCTGCCGGCCATTGATATTCCAGACCCAAATGAACTGCTGGCCAGAGTGGACCTAAAGACCGTATCCATGGCCAAAGAGATGGAGGCGTCTCTAGCTGCGCGCAAGAAAGCCTGGAAAGAGCGCATCGATGGCCTGCCAAACAAAGAAACCCTGGAAAGCTATAAGCAGCGCATCAAAGCGTTGAAAGAGGCGAAAAATCCTTTGGAAAGACTGCAGGCGGTCGCAAAAGTGAAGGATTTGCAGAGCGACGCTAAGAAAGACCTGCAGAAAATTCGCGACGCCAAGTCTGATCTGGAAAAAGAAGTCGCTCAGTTGAAAGCGGATCTGGCGAAAGTAAAAGCCGCGCCGCAAGAAGATATGAAGCGTGTAATGGAGCTGGCTGGTTTGAATCCGGGCGCCTGGGAAGGTCTGGCGAAAGCTTTGTTTGGCGATGAAGTGGCGAAATGGGCGAATAACGCCTACATGTGGTACGGCCGTTTGCAGCCCTACATCAATGGCTCTGGCGAAGAAGCGCAGAAGTCCGCTCCCGAACCTGACACAACGGACTACAGCGATGGCTTGCCACGGTTCCTGGTGAAGACGCTGAGCATCAGCGGTAAGTTGCCGATCCCGCAGCAGGATGTGCCGTTCTCCGGTAAGTTCAACAACTTGACCGATCGCGCCGACGTATGGGGCAAACCTGCGCAACTGGCGTTGCAAAGTCAGGCGCAGGGCGTCGGAAAAATGGACTTCAAAGGCGTTCTTGATCATGTCACCGCGATCGCCAAAGACTCCTTCTCTTTCGACCTGAAAGATCTGCCTGTCACCGATCTTGTTTTCTCTGATAAAGAAGATTTCCCTGTGACCTTGAGCAAAGCGATCGCCGCTATTGCGGGCAAGGCCGATATCACGGACGGCAAACTGGCGATGAATGTCGACGCCAAGTTCCTGGAAGTGCAACTGGCCAATCTGTTGGAGGGTGAGAGCGCTCCGTTGAAGAAAGCGTTGCTGAACGCCTTGAAGAATATCTCTCAGTTCGATGTGAACATGCTGGCCTCCGGCGCATTGCAGGATCCACAAGTGAAGATCACTTCCAGCCTGGATAAAATCCTTTCGCAAAGCGTGAAAGGGCTGATCGATGAAGAGAAGAAAAAGCTTTCCGGCAAAGTGCAGGCGAAGCTGAATGAAATCGTCAGCGAAAAAGTTGGCGGGTTGGACAGCGAGCTGAATGGGTTGGTGGATATCAACGCGTTGTTACAAGAACGCATCGGCGACTTTTCCAACTTGCTGTAACGGCAATCAGCTGTCATCACCAGTAATACGCGGGGGCGAAATGGCTTCGTCCCCGCTAACGCTTCCTCTCTTTATTCCCTTAAATTGCGCGTTACGCGTACGCCACGCGGAAGTTCGGCGCCGGCTGGGCTCGCGTTCTGACAGGCTGTCACAGAAGCTTAAAATCCCTTTGCTTTAATGAAGGCTTCGCCAGCGACAAATGTGACAGGGTTGTAACATAACTGTCACATTGTGCCGTTATCGTTTGCGCATCTTTTAATATTGGGATTTCACTATGAATGAGGCGGTATCTGTCAAAGCCCCGGAGATAGACTTCAATACCCCCCAGCTCAAGCGCCACCGCAATATCAGAACCCTGAAAGACAAAATGGCGAAAGGGTTTATCGCCGCTGGCGGTGTGAGCGTCATTGTTGCAGTCACCCTGATCTTCTTTTACTTGCTTTATGAAGTGGCGCCGATTTTTGAATCCGCGTCCGTAGACGCTGTCGCCAGTTATGACGCGCCCGGCGAGAAGGGCGAAACTTTGTTGTTGGGCATGGAAGAGCAGGCTGAGAAGGGGCTGCGTCTGGATGATAATGGCAATGTCACCTTCTTCAATTTAAAAGACGGCACTGTCGATTCCGCGACCCGCCTGCCTATTCCTGATGGGGCGTCTTTGACTGGCGTCAACGAAGGCGCGCCGGGCTCCAACACGGTGGTGGCCGGTGTGAGTGACGGCAGCGTCGTTATCTTCAAGCACACCTATAACATCACCTGGCCCAATAATGTTCGGGTAATTACGCCATCGCTGGAATTTCCATATGGCGAGTCGCCGATGGCGTTGGACCCGTCCGGGGCGGCGCTGACCCATGTGGCGGTGCGTGACAATAATGATTATCTTCTGGTCGTTGGGTCCAACACCTCGAACAAGCTGTTCGCCAGCTTTTACGAGAAGGAAGCGAACTTTCTGACTGGTGATGTAACGCTGGAAGAATCCTCCGTCACCATGCCCTCAGTGAATGGCGATATCGTTTCCATTCAAATCAGTCCAGACACTCGCTGGCTGTATGTCGCCACCAAGAGCGGCAAGCTGGATATGTACGACATATCCAACAAGCAGTCGCCGGACTTGATCGCTCGCGTCGACGCTGTCGCGTCAGGCTCCCAGATCACTGACATGAGCTTTCTGCTGGGCGGCTATTCCTTGTTGATCGCTAACAACCGTGGCGAAATCCGTCAGTGGTTCCCCGTTCGCGATGCTGAAAACCAGTATCATCTGCAGCATGTGCGCAGCTTCCAGGCAGGCAAGGCGGCTATCGCCAAGATTGCGGTGGAGCCGAGACGCAAAGGCTTTCTGGTCGCTACAGCTCAGGGCGAAGCGGCGATTTTTAACACCACTGCCGAACGCAATCTATTGCAAGAGCCAGTCGTCGAGGGCGACGTGAAGCACATGACGGTTGCGCCCAGAGCCAACTTCATGCTGCTGCAATCGCAGGATGATCGTCTGCATTTCTGGAGTATCGATAACGAGCACCCGGACGTATCCTGGTCCGCGCTCTGGAGTGAAGTCTGGTATGAGGGCTACTCGGAGCCTGACTATGTTTGGCAGTCCTCCGCCGCCAGTAATGACTTTGAACCCAAGTACAGCCTGACGCCTTTAGTGTTCGGCACGATCAAAGCGGCGTTCTACGCTATGTTGATCGCAATTCCTCTGGCGATCTGCGGCGCCTTGTATACCGCTCATTTCATGTCGCCGACCCTGCGTCGGAAAGTGAAGCCGGCGATTGAGCTGATGGAAGCGTTGCCAACGGTTATCCTGGGCTTCCTGGCGGGGTTGTTTTTCGCTCCGTTCATGGAGTCTCACATGCCGGGCGTGTTTACGCTGCTGGTGTTGACCCCGATCGCGATACTTGTGTTCAGTTTCGCTTGGGCCAATATGCCGCAATCCGTACGCCTGATGGTGCCGGAAGGCTGGGAGCCATTGTTGCTGCTACCGGTAATCTGTTTCATCGGCTGGCTTAGCTTCGCTATCAGCCCCGCGGTAGAGATCGCCTTATTCGACGGCAATATGCCCCACTGGCTGAAAGAAACAGTTGGTTTGGATTATGACCAGCGCAACGCGCTTGTGGTAGGCGCGGCGATGGGCTTTGCGGTGATCCCAACCATTTTCTCCATCACTGAAGACGCGGTGTTCAGCGTGCCGAAGCATCTGACCTACGGATCTCTGGCGCTGGGCGCTACGCCTTGGCAAACCATGATTCGCGTAGTGTTGCCGACCGCCAGCCCCGGTATTTTCTCCGCGCTGATGATCGGTCTGGGTCGCGCTGTCGGTGAAACCATGATCGTACTGATGGCGACAGGCAACACGCCGATTATGGATATGAATATCTTTGAGGGCATGCGTACGCTGGCCGCTAACATTGCGGTGGAAATGCCGGAGTCCGAAGTTGGCAGCTCCCACTTCCGGATCTTGTTCCTGGCGGCGTTCGTGTTGTTCCTGTTCACCTTCCTGGTGAACACCGTGGCTGAATTCGTGCGCCAGCGTCTGCGGGCCAAGTACAGCGTGATTTAAGGTCACGCTGAGTCATGCGGAAGTCCGATGGGCAGTAAAGAAATCTGAGAGAATCGAGAGAACAGAATGCGCGTTTCACTGAAAACCTGGTTTAACAAAGGCGATCCCTGGATCTGGATTAACGCCGGCGCTGTATCAATCAGTCTGGTGATGGTGTTCGGTCTGCTGTTGCTGATTGGCGTGCGAGGCTTGGCCCACTTTTGGCCTCACAGCCTGATGGAAACCGATTATCTGGGCGAGAACGATAAAACCACGCTGTTGATTGGTGAGATCGTCGAAACAGAAGAAGTGCCGGCGGAGCAATTGCATGCCGCGGGCGTACAGGTGCCGTCGGGCGTTGACTATATGCGCCGCGATTTGATCAAGACCGGCAACCGGGACGTACTTGGTTCAGACTTCCGTTGGGTGCTGGCGGACCGCATGCGTGACGTGCGCTATCCCAAAGAGTTGATGACGCTGGAGCGTCGCGAATGGGGCAATTTCTACGGCTATCTGGTGTCAGTCAAAGAAGACGGCTCGGTAGTGGCCTCAGGCTCTGGCGCCTGGGATGAATTGCAGTCCCGTATAGATCGCGCCTTGTCGCTGCACGACCGTATCTATGACATTGAAAAACAGCAGATTGGTAAGGTGAACTACACCCTGGAGCGTCTGCGTCTGAAGGAACGCCGTCTTGAGCTGGATGGTCGCAAGACGCCGGAAGCCATGGCGGAGATTGAAGCGGAGCGCGCTGAACAACATGCGACCTATGAAGTACTGCAGAAGGATCTGAACGAGCTGTATCTGGAAATCAAACGCGACGCTTTGGTGGCGCGTGCGATGAACGGTAAGGAGCTGGAAATTTCTCTGTCCAAAGTGGTGCGCGCATTTCAGCCGAACCAGATGGGGCTGCTGGATAAAATCGGATTCTATTTCGCCAAGATCTGGGAGTTCATCAGTGATGACCCACGTGAGGCGAACACCGAAGGCGGTATTTTCCCCGCTATCTACGGTACGGTGCTGATGGTGGTCATTATGTCCGTGTTGGTGACGCCCTTGGGTGTGATCGCAGCGGTTTACCTAAGAGAGTATGCGCACCAGGGCGCTTTGACGCGAATCATCCGCATCGCGGTGAATAATTTGGCGGGCGTGCCCTCTATCGTATACGGCGTATTTGGCCTGGGCTTCTTCATTTACTTTATTGGCAGCGGCATTGACGAACACTTCTTTCCAGAAGCGCTGCCGTCGCCGACCTTTGGCGCTCCCGGGTTGCTGTGGGCCTCCATTACCCTGGCTATTTTGACCCTGCCTGTGGTGATTGTCGCTACGGAAGAAGGTCTGGCGCGTATTCCCCGTTCTATTCGTGAGGGCAGCCTTGCGCTGGGCGCGACCAAGGCCGAGACGTTGTGGCGGGTTGTGCTGCCGATGGCCAGTCCGGCGATGATGACTGGCGTGATCCTGGCGATTGCGCGCGCCGCCGGGGAAGTGGCTCCTTTGATGCTGGTAGGGGTGGTCAAGCTGGCCCCGTCGTTGCCCCTGGATGGCAATTATCCTTACCTGCATTTGGACCAAAAATTTATGCACCTGGGCTTCCATATCTATGACGTTGGCTTCCAAAGCCCGAACGTAGAGGCGGCGCGCCCACTGGTTTATGCGACGGCCCTGTTGCTGGTGGCGGTGATCGCATTACTTAACCTGAGTGCGGTGGCGATTCGTAACCGCCTGCGTGAAAAGTACAAAGCCCTTGAGATGTAACCTGAGCCGGATGACGCCCCGAAGCCGGTGGGGAGGACTATAATGAGTGAAACTATGACCAATCAGAACGTAGTGAACGAAGAGCAGCCATTCAACGAATCCAAGCACCGTTCTCACGGTATCGACATTAGCGCGATCGAGCGCTCGATGGAGGATTTGTCGATCGACAATGAGACGGTCGCCCTTGAGGTAAACAAGCTCAAGCTGTTCTACGGCGAGAAAGAAGCGTTGCATGGCATTGATATGCGCATTCCGCAAAAGCGGGTGACGGCGTTTATCGGTCCGTCAGGTTGTGGTAAGTCCACCCTGCTGCGCTGCTTTAACCGCATGAATGATCTGGTTGATGGGTGTCGCATTGACGGGCAGATTCTGCTGGAAAAAGAAGATATCTACCGTAAGGGGGTGGACGTAGCGGAGTTGCGCCGTCGCGTAGGCATGGTGTTCCAGAAGCCGAACCCATTCCCCAAGACTATCTATGAAAATGTGGCGTACGGGCTCAGAATCCAGGGCATCAACAAGAAGCGCATTCTGGATGAAACGGTGGAGTGGGCGCTCAAGTCCGCGGCGTTGTGGGATGAAGTGAAAGACCGTCTGAACGACAGCGCTTTGGGCCTGTCCGGCGGTCAGCAGCAGCGTCTGGTTATCGCCCGCACCGTGGCGGTGAAACCGGAAGTGCTCCTGCTTGACGAACCCGCGTCAGCCTTGGACCCGTTATCAACGTTGAAGATCGAAGAGCTGATCCATGAGCTGAAGGACGACTACACCATCGTCATCGTCACCCACAATATGCAGCAGGCGGCGCGAGTATCGGACTATACTGCGTTCATGTACATGGGCGACCTGATTGAGTTCGGCAGCACCAACCAGCTGTTCACCAATCCGTCCTGCAAGCAGACAGAAGATTATATTACCGGGCGTTACGGGTAACAGTTTTCCCCGGCGGAAATTAGTAATAGGAAGCATTTATGGCGAACTCAGACGTTCATTTGCAGCATATTTCTCAACAGTTCAATGTGGATTTGCGGGAGCTCCGGAACCATGTTCTGGTGATGGGCGGCCTGGTGGAAAAGCAGGTGGCGGACGCGGTTGAGGCGTTGGTGCGGGGGGATTCCGAACTGGCGGAAATGGTGCGCCAGAATGACAATGACGTCGACAAACTGGAAATCACCATCGATGAAGAATGTACCCGGGTTATCGCCAAGCGTCAGCCGACGGCGAGCGACCTGCGTCTGGTGGTGGCGATTGCGAAAATGGTCAACGACCTGGAGCGTATTGGCGACGAGTCGGAGAAGATCGCCAAGAACGCGCTGCAACTGCTGGAAGAGGGCGAAGCGCCGCGTGGCTATGTGGAAGTGCGCCATATCGGCAGTCATGTCGGGAAAATGGTGCATGACGCACTGGACGCCTTCGCTCGCTTCGATCTGGATCTGGCCTTTGAAGTCATGAAAGAAGACAAGTCTGTGGACATCGAGTATAAAACCGCGATGCGCTCACTGGTGACGTTCATGATGGAAGATCCGCGCAGTATCTCCCGTATCCTCAGCGTCATGTGGGTATTGCGTGCGCTGGAGCGCATCGGCGACCATGCCAGAAATATCTGTGAGCACGTAATTTTCATGGTGAAGGGCAAGGATGTGCGCCATGCTTCTCTGGAGAAGACCGAGAAGCTAATCGAAAGATCCTGATCTTTTTTCAGCGGCTCATTTCATGGTAAAACGCAGCTTCGGCTGCGTTTTTTGCGTTTAGCGCCGCGGTTTCAACCACTGTTATCAGGATTTGTGCATTGTCTACGCCGCTTTTTTGTTATGGCACGCTGCGTCATCCACATGTGATGCAACGGCTGTTAGGATGGGCGCCGGAAGCCTCCGCCGCCAGATTGCCGGGATATCGATGTCTACAGGTTGTCGGGAAGGCCTATCCTGGCCTCTGGCGCGATCGTAGCGCTATTTGTCCCGGTTACCTCTACCATGGCCTGACTCAACATGACATCGCCCGCCTTGACCATTATGAAGGCGATGATTACGTGCGACGTTACGCCACCGTCAGGACGCCGGGAGGCGGCCGCCTTACCGCCTGGATTTACCTTTATCGCCGGCCTGAGAAACTGACCACCCGTATCTGGCGTTACGAAACTTTTCTAAGAGACAGTCTGGTTAACTATCTTAGTGAATTGTAGGTTTTTGTAATATAAGCCGGTTTTCCAAAGCGCTGAAAATTTAGACAACTATACTGCAAGAAAGGCGAACGGATTCATGCCGCTCGCCACGTCTTCCTGTTGTCGTTGTTTTTGGGATGCTCTCATATGAAGTTGTTCCGCGCTATTTTCTGTCTGCTGTCCGCTCTTCTGCTTTCCGCGCCTGTTTTCGCCGTCAAATCGGACGCTTCGTTGTCCGCAAATTTGCTGGCTCAGACCGGAGTGGATGAATTGCTGTCGCGCTATCCGGATATGATTAAAACCGGGATTCGCGCCAACATCCGCCGCACTGGCGCGTCGGAAGATCTGATGGATCTGTTTGAAAGGGTAGTAGATGGCGCTTATCAGGCGGACAGCCTGCAAAGTCAGGTGGAGAGACGCCTGGAGCAACAGTTGTCGCCAGCGGAAATGCGCCATGTCTTGCAGTGGTATCGCTCGCCCATCGGCCAGAAAATCGTGGCGGCTGAACTCAACGCCATGAGTTCTGAGGAGTATGCCGAGGCGCAAAAAAGAATGGAGCGCCTGAGTGAGGAAAACAAAGGCGGTGAGCGGGAGCATCTGTTTTCCGCCTATGATCGCGCCACCCTGGCGACGGATTCCATGCTGGATAATACCGTCACTATCCAATTGGCCATGGCCGCGGCAATCACTTCGGTGGTGAAAGGTCCTGAGTTGCCTTCGTACCATGATCTCAAAAGAGTCATTGAAGAGCGTCGCTTTTCCATGCGTGGCATGGTGGGGCAGCAGGTTTATCTGAATTATCTGTATACCTATCGGGATGTGCCCCTTGCAGACATGAAGGACTACATTGCATTTGCGCGCACAGACGCGGGAGCGCGTTTTGTGGAAGCGTTAAAGACGGCATTGTTTGATGTATTGCAAGAGCGCTCAGAGGTGCTGGGCGAACGGCTGAATCAATTGGCTGGGGCGCAGTAACCGCCTGGGCTCTTTGCATGGCGAATGGCGTTGTGAAAGATAAGTTGCCCGCGGGTCGGGAGGAGGGAGAGATGACCCGCGGGCGACCACCCTGTCGAAACCGGATGGAGCGCCGGATGGCGTTGCAACATCACCGGACCCCTTGAGCTCAGTCCTGCCGCTAATCCGCCAGCGCTGTGCGGAACTGTAACCAATTCCCTTCGCACCAGGGTTGACGCATATCAACAACCTCTGCGTTTTATTCAGATTATCCTTAAGGCTATCAATACCTAAGAGACTTAAGCGTAATTGCGCAAAGTGATCCCAGCCCATAGAATCTCAACGTTTTTCATTATGTTCTGCGTCTGCAGGCGATGGTTTGTAGTAAATCGTTGACAGGGGCGCTCAATAAAAATAACCGAGAACTAAAGTACGGATTAGCTGAATGAAAAAACTGCAACTTCTGCTGGGCGGTCTGCTGTGCGCGGCCGGTCCTGTTTACGCCTCTGAAGGCGGCATGCTTGTTCTAGACGCCACCGATTCACCCAAGGCGATACTCGCCGTCATCCTTTTTATCGTCGCTTATATCGCCGTCATGGCGGAAGAAGTGTTGCATTTAAGGAAATCCAAGCCGGTCATATTCGCCGCTGGATTGATCTGGGTATTGGTGGCCAGCGTCGCCCAGGACATGGGGCGCAGCAATGACGATATCCACGACGCCGTCGCCCACAACCTGCTGGAATACGGCGCTTTATTTCTATTTCTTTTGGTGGCGATGACTTTCATCAATGCGATGGAGGAACGCCATGTCTTTGAGTCCTTGCGCTCGTATCTGGTTCACAAAGGCATGAGTTATCGTAAGTTGTTCTGGGTCACCGGATGGCTGGCGTTTTTCATTTCGCCAGTGGCGGATAATCTGACCACAGCATTGCTGATGGGCGCGGTGATCATGGCGGTGGGAGGCAAAGACGCCAAGTTCGTCTCTCTGTCGATGATTAATGTGGTGGTGGGCGCTAACGCCGGCGGGGCGTTCAGTCCTTTTGGGGACATTACGACCTTGATGGTGTGGGCGTCCAAGAAAGTGCAGTTTGAAGAGTTTTTTGAGCTGTTCATTCCCTCCGTGCTGAACTTTGTAACCCCAGCGCTCATCATGAACTTCTTCCTGCCCAATGGCGTTCCGACGGGACATGGGGGACTGGTTCCCATCAAGCGTGGGGGCTTGCGCATCTGTATTTTGTTCTTGTTGACCATTGCGACGGCGGTCTGTTTTGAGCGCTTTTTCCACTTACCGCCGTTTCTCGGCATGATGACCGGTATGTCCGTACTGATGTTCTTCGCGTATTTTCTGCGTAAAACCGGAACCGTCGAAGACGACATTCAATTTGATATCTTCCGCAGGGTGGCGCGTGCGGAGTGGGACACGCTGCTGTTCTTCTTCGGCGTGATTTTCTGCGTGGGCGGTCTGGCGACGCTGGGCTTCCTGCAGATGATGTCTCATGGCATGTATGACAACTGGGGGCCTACGATCGCCAATATCGTGGCGGGAACCATCTCGGCGGTCGTGGATAATATTCCGGTGATGTTTGCGATCATATCGATGGAGCCGGATATGGACGTAAACCAGTGGCTATTGATCACGCTCACCGCTGGCGTTGGCGGCAGCCTGCTGTCCATTGGGTCGGCAGCCGGGGTGGCGTTAATGGGGCAGTCGAAAGGCAGCTACACTTTCCTGTCGCACCTGAAATGGTCCTGGGCCATTTTTATCGGCTACGGCGTATCTATCGCCGCGCATTTGGCGATCAACGGAACCTGAATCGGCGTTTATGCCGGACCCGGTTGAAGTGAAACCGGGTCTTCACCTTTCTTGCTCGCCGATATTAGCATGGAACACATTGACGCCTGAGAGCCTTCGCCATGTCCCCTGAAACCTTACCTGTCATTAGCCAGGACCAAGTGCATTCCACGCTGTCGCTCTATCGCACGGAGGATGCGTTGGCGCCAGTGGTTGTCTGCATGCCCGCCATGGGCGTGCGCGCCCGCTTTTATGCGCCCTTGGCGGAGGCGTTAGCCGCACGCGGCGTTCACTGCGTGACGGCGGATCTGCGCGGACATGGCAGTAGCTCCGTGCGCGCCTCCCGACGCACGAACTTCGGCTATTACGAGATGATCCAATACGACTGGCCAGCCGTGCTGGACTGCGTGAGGCTGCATCTGCCGGACTCTCCGATCTGGCTGCTCGGCCACAGTCTGGGTGGACAATTGAGCTCTCTTTACATGGCGGAGCAGCCGGGATCTGTCGCGGGACTGATTTTGCTGGCTTCCTGCAATGTCTACTACAAAGGGTACGCCAAACCTTTGCGAACGCTCGCCGGCACGCAGTTGTTACGTGGCATCAGCGAGATCTGGGGATATATGCCGGGAGACCGTATCGGTTTCGCGGGGCGGGAGGCGCGCCGCCTGATTCGCGATTGGGCGCGGAACGCCCGCACCGGAGACTACTACCCGGAGCGCAGTCCGATAAATTATGAGCGTCTGCTGTGGACGGTCACCAAGCCTGTGCTGGCGATATCCTTCGAGTCGGATGAGTTGGCTCCGGCTGAAGCAGTGGCGAATCTGTATCGCAAAATGCCTTCTGCGGAAGTAACGCACTGGCGTCTGACGGACGCTGATTTCGGCGGCGCCAGTGTGGGACACTTCAATTGGATTAAGTATTCAGAGAGCCTGGCGCAACGTGTGGGGGACTGGCTGGAGCACAGCGCTCTGCAATCTGAGTCGCCTTTGGCTGTTTCGGAGGGGAGTTGAAAGGGTAAGTTCGCCTTACCCTGTCTATCGTCTAAAAAGGCAAGTCTAGACTTTGAGCTTGTCCGTATAGGGCGGCCAGCCCAGAGGTTTCCCCGCCAGAACGTGAAGGTGGATATGGAAAACCGTTTGTCCTGCGTTTTCGTTGCAGTTCATCACCACACGATAGCCGTCGTCAGCGAACCCTTTTTCTTGGGCGATTTTAGCTGCGGCGATATACAAGTGGCCCACTAACTCACGATCCTCTTCTTCAATATCGTTGATGGTGGCGATGGGCTTTTTGGGAATGACCAGGAAATGCACTGGCGCCTGAGGGTTGATGTCGTTGAACGCCAGACAGAACTCATCCTCATAGATAATGTCGGCGGGGATTTCCCGTTTGATGATTTTGCTGAAAATTGTTTCAGACATGGTCTTGCATCCTTTGGCTGCGTTTACGGTGTGGTTATGTTTTGCTGCGACAGTCAGCGCGTCAGCGGACGTTCCGTCTGCGCGCCATTCAGTCCCATGGCGTAGGCGATGACTTTGCGTTTCGCCGGTCCTAACAGGCCAGCAAGCCCGAGTCCCAGGTTGCGCGCCAACTTCACCGGGGCGAGGTTGTTGCTGAAGGCGTAATAAAAACCATCCATCAACGTCATCATTTTTAGGTTCTCTCCTCGGCGCAGTCGCTCATATTGACGCAGGGTTTGCAGACCGCCTATGTCCAGCCCTTGCTCTGCGGCTTGTTGAAGCACCTCCGCCAGGGCTGCGGCGTCCTGAAACCCAAGGTTAACTCCCTGTCCCGCGAGGGGATTAATTGTATGCGCGGCGTCGCCCGCCAGCGCGACGCCCTGGGCCACATAATGTTGAGCGTGTCGTTTCACAAGTGGGAATGAGCCTTTGCCGAGCACTTGGAGCAATTCCGGCAACTGACGGGGAAACTCTTTGCGCAGGGCGCGGATAAATTCGTCCTGAGAGAGTTGTTGTAACGCCTTTAGCTTGGCGGGCTGGTCGTACCAGACCAATGAGGCGTAGGCGACGCCGTCGATGGCGCACAAGGGTAGGAACGCCAGTGGTCCATGGGGCCGGAATGCCTGCCAGGTGATATTTTGAGGCTCGCCGGCGATGGCGACGCTAACCACCAGCGCATGCTGCTCATAGGCGTCGCTGAGCAACCCGAGCTGCGCCTGCTCCCGAACCAGGGAGGAGCCGCCATCGGCGCCAATGATCAAGCGTCCGCGGAGTCGTGTTTTATCATCCAATATGACTTCGGGAGACGAAGCGCGAAAGTTGATGGCGTGAATGCGCCGACCGCTGATCAAGGTTGTGTTATCCGCCTGCTCAACCACGCGCAGCAGCGCCAACTGAATGACCCGGTTCTCAACAATATGACCAAGATGAGAGTGGCCAATCTGGCGAGAGTCGAACTCTGTTTTGTTGACCACTGACGACAACCGCTCGCCTAAAGGATTGCCCAGTTTTTCCCACACCGCCAGACGTTGGTAAGGATGGGCGCGCATACTCAGTGCGTGCTCCCATGCTCCAATCCGGGTGAGAAACTGCTCGCTGGCGAAGTTAATTGCGGATACGCGCAGGTCCGGCGTTTCGTCTGGGTTGAAGGAGGCCGGCAGTTCTCTCTCTATCACCGCCGTTTTTAACGCCGTGTTCTTTAATGCTGCGGCGATGGCTGCGCCGACCATGCCTCCGCCGACGATAATGATGTCATAATCGGGAGCGTCGCTGAGCTGGGAAGAAGCCTTGTCTGTCATAGTAATATCAATACGTTCCGGACGGCGGCTGGATAAGCCGGGAGCCTAATGATAGAGGAAGAGGGAAGGGGACTGCAAAGCTTCGGCGCAGGCGCCCGGGCCTTATTCGTCCGCCATGGAAGGCGGCGTGCGGGTAAGGATATCCAGAGGGCTCTCCGCTATGCCGTAGCGCCGATATATGGTCGCCACCCAACCGCTTTGCAGAAGCTCGGCCAGGGCTGCGTTGAAGTCGGCGGCGATGGCTTCTGCGTTGTCCAGGTTACGACGCACCCCCATGTGCAGAGGGCGGTACACCAGGGGGAGAGGCAATATCTTCAGGTGCTTGCTAAGCCTGTCATCATGATTGATGAGGTTTTGCAGAATCCTGACATCCTCCACGGTCAGGTCCAGACGCCCGACAGCGGTCATATTGAGGGCGCTTTCCGTTGTGTTGACGGTAATTTTGTTCAGCGATGTTGAGAAATCGAACGGACTCCAAAAGCGGGCGCCTTGGCGCACGCCGATGCGGGCGTTGGTGAGATCGCTGAGACGCGCGGGTTTGAATGTGCTCTCTGTCGGCGCCGCGAAGCCGATGACGTTGACATAATAGGGGGAAGAAAAGAGGAAGACTTCTTCTCTTTCCAGTGTCCACCAGAGGCCTATCATGACATCGACTTCTTTGAATTCCGCTGCGCGCAACAGCCGAGGCCACGGCAAAATCTTGATCTGTACTGGGTAGCCGGCTTTATTGAAGGCGGACTCCACGATTTCCGTGGCCAGACCGCGGTGAGGCTGGGCTTCATCCAGGTAAGGCGGCCAGGGCGGGCCGCCCAGGATCAGCGTGGGCTTCTCCGCGTTGGCGAAGCCTGCGTGCAGCCATAACGCCGCCAGCACAAGCGACAGATATTTGTATATCGGCAACGCTGCCGGTCTATGCTGGCGAATATTGACTGCTCCGGGGTCAGGCGTGCCTGTGGGCGCGTTTACGGCCTTGCCGCACCCGCTGTAGAGGCGGGCTATTGGGCTGAACGAACCCTTCATTCATGATTAGCGGCCGCGCCAAATCCACATACGCGCTCATAGACATACGCAGAATTTCGCTGTGAGTGCCTGCGCTGAAGGCGATCTCTTCGTTATTGCGCAGGTGCTCGTCCATATAGACGGACATGCCGTACAGATTGCCGAAAGGGGGGATTGCGCCGACTTCACATTCCGCAAAATGATCTTTGAAGTCCTCCTCGTCCGCCAACTCGATGAAATCCGTACCCATCGCGCGCATGAAGCGGTCCCAACGAATACGCGATGTAGCGGGCATAACCGCCATCGCGAACTTGCCATCCATCATAACAATCACGGTTTTTGCGAGCATCTTCCCGCAGATATGCGCGGATTGAGCGATCTCCTGAGCGGTATAAGCCGGAGAGTGCTGTATCGACACATATCGGACTTGATGTCCATCGAGGAAGTTCTTCAAAGATTGTACAGGCATAAGCCACCTCCAGCCTGGATAAGAAACATTCGCTCTTATTAATTAAGATAGCCTATTAAGTTGTGATTGCAGCAAACAGAGGGGCTGAAAGTTGGGAACTGGGTAACGGATGGGGAAAATAAAAAGGGGAACCCGAGTTCCCCTTGCTTGGACTATCCGGCGAATGAGCCGTTATTGATTGGTTTTAACGGTCGCTTCCACAACAGCGACAACGCGACGGTTGGCGCTACGGCCTTCTGCGGTGTTGTTATCGCCAATCGGACGGGCTTCGCCGTAACCGACGCTGGAGATTCTCTCGCCCGCGATGCCGAAACGCTCAACGACCATCTGGCGCACAGCGCTGGCGCGTTTCTCAGACAGCTTCTGGTTGTAGGCGTCTTGACCGCGATCGTCAGTGTGTCCTTCAACGACAGCTTTCGTGTCTGGATACTGGCGCATGAATTCAGCCAGTTTCTCTACTTCCGCCACGAACTCATCTGGAATGGCCGCTGAGTTGGTGGGGAAAGTGACGTTCAGTGTAATGGTGACCGTTTCACTCAGCTGAATACGGCAGCCGCGGTTGTCCACTTTCGCGCCATAGGGCGTGTCAGGGCAGGCGTCCAGACCGTCGGTGATGCCGTCACGGTCGGTGTCCAGAGGGCAGCCTCTGCTGTCCACTTTCGCCGCTGCCGGAGAGTTCGGGCACTGGTCTTTTTCGTTTGGTACGCCGTCTGCGTCATCGTCGCCGACAACAGGACAGCCCGTAGCGTCAACGCGCGCGCCGGCCTTGGTGTTGGGGCACTGGTCTTTGTCATCGGTCACGCCGTCGCCGTCCGCATCGCCGATCACCTCGCATCCGCGAACGTCGACTTTAGCGCCGTAAGGCGTGCCAGGGCAGGCGTCTTCATCATCATATACGCCGTCTCTGTCGCTATCCTTAGGAGCAGGCGCGGCGGAGGCGAACATGTAAGTGAAGCCCAGGTTCAGCATGGCGTCTTTGGTTTCGTCTTCATCGCCATATACGCCGCGGGCGTCAAAGCGCACGTCCATCGAATCGCTGATGGCGTGCTTGATGCCTGCGCCCAGATTGTATTGAGTTTCCTCATCTTTGCCGCCGCCATCATATTTGAAGGCGTAGTTGCCGACGCCGCCGACTAGATATGGACGCCAAGCTTCGCCTGGGCTGAAGTGATATAGGGCGTCTAGACGATAAAAGATGCCATTGAGATAGCCCGTGTTGTGTTTTCTTTCGAGATCCGCGCCACCAAAGAGAACCTCTGCAGAGATTGCTGGCGTGAAATTGTAGCCCAAGCCTGCAGCAAGGTTCGGATCGTCTTCAATTTGACGCTCATGGTCGAAGAATGTGTAGCCGAGCAGGCCGGTGAAGTAAGCGCCTTTCTCACGCCCGTCGGCGAACGCCGGTTGCGCGGAAGCGATGGCGCTCATCAGTAAAATAGATGGGAGTAGTTTTGCTTTCATTGCCACCTCTTAGTGTAGTCTTTTCCCTGGCCAGACCGGCCCGGGAGAACTTTCCAAAATAAAACAGGGATTAAGGGATTTATTGAGTTTCTTGATAAATGTGGACATCCCTTTGCGGGAAAGGAATTGTCACGCCTTCTTCGTCGAAGCGTTTCTTCACATTCTCATGCATGTCGAAATACAGCGGCCAATAATCGGCAGTAACGACCCAGGGGCGCACAGCGATATTGACGGAGCTGTCCGCCAGCGCCAGCACGGCGATGACGGGAGCGGGGTCTTTCAACACACGTGAATCGGCTTCAAGCATTGACTTAATTATATTTTTTGCCTTGTCGATGTCGTCGTCATAGCTGATGCCGAAAACCATGTCCACTCGTCTGGTTGCTTCCGCTGCAATGTTGATCAAGGGGTTATTGGCCAGGTTGGAGTTGGGAATAATGACCCGGCGATTGTCCGGGGTCATCAAAATCGTCGTGAAGATCTGGATTTCCCTGACCGTACCGATATAGCCAGCTCCATCTATCACATCGCCAACCTTAAAAGGCTTGAACACCAGGATCATAATGCCGCTGGCGAAGTTCGACAGGTTGCCCTGTAGCGCCAGGCCTATAGCCAAGCCGGCGGCGCCTAAAACAGCGATAAAGGAAGTCGTTTCAATACCCACCATTTGCGCCACGCTGACGAGCAACATCGCCTTGAGGGCAACTGATGCAAGGCTGTGAACAAACTTGGTGAGTGTTGGATCAAACTTTTTCTGCAGGCGATCGTCGGTGAATTTGAGCGCCTTGTTGATCAGCCACATACCTACCACGAGTGTAATGATGGCTAGCAGCAATTGTGGCGCGTACTCCATCACCAGCTCGACAGCTTTATCTAAATACTGATCTAGGTTCTCCATTGAAGACTCCTTAGCGGTTTTAGTTCTTATGCGTCAGCGCTCGCCACCTGGGACAGGTGAGGTTGGTTTTTGCAGTGCAAAAGATGACGGCGAACGTGCGGACATCGAAGCCAGACAGCGCTAGTCTAGCAGAAGCCGGCGCTCTGCCAAGCGCTTTTACACGCAGAATCGTGGGCTTAGCCGCGCAATAGGTGCATTTCCGTAGGTGTGACGAAATATTGACGCAAATTTCAAGCAAGAGATGACGGAAGGTTTTCATAACCAGATTTCCGCGATTTGGCGCTATTTGTGACATAATGGCCGCTATTTTCTGGAATTTTCGTCTTATTCGATAATCTACGTTCAGTAGCGGATTAACTTCTCATGTCGGACTTATTGCTGCCTTTGCTGCAACGCACTTTGCCTCGCGGCGCTCTTCGAGTGGGCGCGCCGCCGCTTATTCCTGAAATCCATCTTTATTTATTCGACCCTGTGGTAATGGAAGGACCGCTCTCCCATGAGGAGGCGCAGGCTGTCGTCGCTGAACCGGCTTACTGGAGTTTTTGCTGGGCCAGTGGGCAGGTGTTGGCGCGATATATTCTCGATCACCCTGAGCTGGTGGCGGGCAAAACGGTGTGGGACATCGGAGCGGGTTCCGGCGTGGTGGCGATTGCCGCAGCGCTGGCGGGAGCCTCGGCCGTCCTGGCCTGTGACCTGGATTCGGCTGCGCAAGTGGCGGCGGCGGAGAATGCTGCGTTGAATGGGGTGCAAGTGAGGGTGTGTGAGACGCTGCCGTCTGCCAACAAGCCTGATGTGATCACGGCGGCGGATATTCTCTACGACCGAGACAACCTGCAATGGTTGCCGGAATGGCGGGATAGAGCGTCTAAAGTGCTGTTAGCGGATTCGCGGGTGCGTAATCTGGTTGCGCCTGGATATGAGCTGAAAAAGGCCGCATCTGGCAGAACGTTTCCTGATCTCAATGAGTTAGAAGAGTTTAATGAAGTGAGAATCTACGAGAGCGGACGCCATATCCCAGGCGAAAAAAAGGCGACTAATCAGGTCGCCTCATTTGGAATAGGTTTTGGATTCCCATCCGCCGTTCCTTGGTAAAGCGCCATCCTATGCGCCAGCTTTATCCTGTTTTATTCCTGGATTAACTCCAAAAATTCCCTCAAGCATCATTCCTTATCCTTGCTTCCCTTCGCTTCCTGCGAAGAAACCATCCTGGCTGGATTCCATTTCCTTGTCTGCCTTGACGGTTGTAAATATACCTCGGGCCGAATGGCCTTTTTGTGACAATCTTCAAGAGCGGGTACGCCGCTTAACTCAGTCTGTTTTAGAAAGGTTATATAAAACAACGTGTTACGAAATGTCTCAGCAAGTAAATCCGTAATGATTACAGTAACTTCCGCTAATTTCCTACGGCTTTGTGAGATATCTCGCACAACATGTTGGGCTGATTTCTTACTACTAATACATTAGTGCATTTTCTGTAGAAGCCTGCTCGCCAGGGAAACTCGACGGTGGCTTCAGTAGGATGCTTTGGGCGGACGCGCGGACACTACCAGCCAGTTCGCCAGGGACACGCCAATCGCAATGCCGATAGTATTGGCCACAATATCTCCAAGACTGCCGTCCCGATAGGGAATAAAGCTTTGCAGGCCTTCAATGAGCAGGCCATAGCAAGTCATGGCGATAAAAACATGAAGGACCCGGCTATTGCGGTGACTCCACATGGCCATGCCACTCATTACGGCGAAAGAAAACGCATGCCGTATTTTATCGTTCACAGTCCCCAGTGGCGTGTACTCGTTGGGAGTGAGCGCAATGACCAGGCCCACCACCATCAGTACGTAGAAGGCGACACGGGCGGACCAATGCCCTCCAAGAACGATCAAGCTTTTATATAATTGAGACAAACTAAACATGGGAAAGCGCTTCCTGGGCATCAAAACATGAAATTATATCTGTACGCCGACAAGCTGAGCATTACCATCTTGAGAGAAGGCAAATTGCCTTTCCGTGGGCTGGACGGCTTGCACGATCCTTTTCTGAGTCCAGAACTCCCTTTGGCGGCCGCTCCAGTCAGGGATATCACTCAAGCGGAGTTCGTGGCGGAAGTAAAGCGGCAATATGACGCGCTTCCCGAGGAGCTGAGCAGTCTGGTCACCTTCGAGTATTACCTGCAGCAGGCCAAGCATAAACGCAAGGAAATAGAAGCCATTTTATTGCAGGGAGTCGCAAATGAGCCTTTGTTTCTCAACCCTCGTTTTATGCTGTCACTGGGGGTGCTTGGTCTGTTCGAAACTGTTGAAAGCCTTGTGCTGTGGCGGTGTCAGGGGGATCGCCATCGTGGCGTCGCACTGGAGATAGATCCTGATAAGGCGGGACTAATGGACGGGCGCTATCAAGACAGTCCGCAAACGTTCAAAAAAGTCGAATATTGTGACGAGAGACCACAAACTGGGGCATTCGGCTTCAGCCCTTTGTTTCAGTGCTCCACTGAGTTTTCTGGAGAGGGTGAGTGGCGCTTGTTGCGCCCGTTGGATACGGGACAGAAACAAATACTATGGGATGGTGAGGCATTGTCCCTTTGTAAGTTTCCCTCCAACGCCATATCTGCGATCATGTTCGGCTGCGCTGTGGACCCTGAGCTAAGAGATGCGTTGACGCATCTGCTACAGGTGGATATGCGCTACCGTCAATTGCGTACATTTCAAATGAAAATGAGCGCGTCCCGGTTTCGCCTTAGCGCGGAACCTTTAAACTGAGTTAAACGGCGGCTATCACAATTTTTTTGTATGAGGCAGAAAGGAAAAAGAGCGTGAAATTATTCGCTAAAGGTTTTAACGACCTGCTGGAAGGGTTTCGCCTGATTCAGCATCCCAAGCTGCGGGTCTTTGTCATTATCCCTTTGATTATCAATATATTGGTATTTGTAGGCTTCATCTGGGGCATGAGCGCTTACTTTTCCGGCTGGGTGGACGCCATGGTCAGCTGGCTACCAGACTGGCTATCTTTCTTGCGCTGGTTGGTATGGCTGGTTTTCGCCATTCTGGTGGGCATTCTGGTGTTTTACACCTTTGTGTTTGTCGCCACACTGGTTGGCGCTCCCTTCTATGGTTTGCTGGCGGAACAGACGCAGAAGTTGTTGACTGGAAAAGAGGTGGATGAAGATACCCCCTGGAAACAAGTGATTATGAATATTCCCGCCAGTGTCTGGCGTGAGATCAAGAAGTTCCTTTATTATCTTCCGCGTGCGCTGGGGTTATTTTTGCTTAGCTTCATCCCTGTGGTGAACTTGGTGTCGCCATTGCTTTGGGCGGTGTTCTCTTCATGGATCATGGCGCTTGAGTTTGTGGACTACCCTGCGGATAACAACAAGCGCAAGATTGATGACGTGATTCGTTTCATGCGCGAGCGCCGCAGTCGGACGCTGGGCTTCGGCCTGGGCGTTTGGGGCAGCACTTTGATTCCTATCGTGAATTTGGTGTCCATGCAGGCGGCGGTCGCCGGCGGCGTTAAATTCTGGCTGGAAGAGCACGGTCAGTTACCTAAAGCGAACCCCGCTTCTGGCGCCGGCGTAGCTGTGAGGTGATCCTGCTGTGGCGGCGTGATAGCTACGCCGCCGCTTAAGTACTGAATAAAGTGGGAATTTTGTCAGACAGTGCTAGCCTTATAGTTATGTGATTAACGGAAAGTGTAGCTCTGACATGGCTTTAAAGGTGTTGGTGGTTGATGATGCGAGTTTCGTCCGTGATATGGTCAAGCGGGCGATGCGAACCTATTTTCCTCAGGTGACGGTGGAAGAAGCCATCAACGGGAAGAAAGCGCAGATCCTGATGAATAAGACGCACTATGATCTCATCCTGTGCGACTGGGAAATGCCGGAAATGTCGGGGCTGGAGTTATTGCAGTGGGCGCGTGGACAAGACGCCTACAAGAAGACGCCTTTCGTTATGGTGACCAGCCGGGGGGATAGGGGCCATGTGGTAGAGGCGGTGCAAAGCGGCGTTTCCGATTATCTGGGCAAACCCTTCAGTCCTGAAATGCTGGCGCAGAAAGTCAACAAGCAATTGGCCGCCAAGCTTAAACGCGCTGCTGGTGAAAAGTCCTCTTCGGCCCGTCCGGGCTCCGATTCCGCTTCTGTATTGATGCAGGCGTCTGACAGCGCCAAGCAGGCTTCGACTCCAGCCGTGACGCCGGGCCCGTTTGCAGATAGTGCAGCCCTGCTGACTGGTGGTTCTACATCTCCTAAAAAACCAGCGCCGGACCCAACGTCAGGTAAGAAAGCGCTGGCGCAGATTCGATTTGCTGAGTTCAACCTGCCCTGTGTGATCAAGGCCATTACTTTGACTGAAGTGAAAGTGATCGCCAAACGGGGGCAGAAGTTTCCGATGATTCTTGATCCCGCCGTGGTGGATATAGAGGTCGACGATGGTGAAACTCTGGAACGGATTAACGGCTACGTGCACATGCTGCAGGCAGTGGAGAAGCGGGTGGACACGGACTTTATCAGCATCGTTATTCGGTTTGTGGATGAAGACCCGGATAAGATGGCGTCGCTGTCCAAGTTTATCGCCAAATTCTAACTCTGGTTAATCACTGACATTCTCGGCTTCCGCTAACGCCTCCGCAGAAGCCATGCGAGTGCGCGGGAAGTGGCAGGTGAAGGTGCTGCCTTCGCCGATGTGGCTGGTGATTTCCAGCTCGCCGTCATGATTGATCAGGACATGCTTGACGATTGCCAGTCCCAACCCTGTGCCGCCGGTATCTGCAGCCCGTGAAGGGTCAGCTCGGTAAAAACGTTCCGTCAGTCTGGGAATGTGCAGGGGATCAATGCCGATGCCACTGTCCCTGACGGCGAAATGCACGCCTTTCTTATCCTCGAACCAGCGCACCCGAATCTCGCCATTGGGAGGCGTGTATTTCACTGCATTCATAACGATATTGGAAAAAGCGCTGTGTAATTGCGTTTCGTTGCCGGTAAGCCCGGCGCTGCTCTCCAGACTCAGCTCTATGCGGTGGCCTTTTTCCTGGCTCAGGGCGCGGGCGTCGTCGCAGATAGCGCGCAGCATGCTATCCACATCCACCAACGTAGCTTTGAAGTTGGAGCCGTCATTCTCTATGCGGGAAAGCAGCAGTAAGTCATTGACCAGTGCTTCCATACGCTGCGCTTGTTGCTGCATCTGGTTCAAGGCGCGATTCCAGCGAGGAGGCAGTTCATCGGCGTTGTCGATGAGGGTCTCCAGATAGCCGGATATGACCGTCAATGGCGTGCGCAACTCATGGGATACGTTAGAAACGAAGTCCCGTCGCATCTCTTCCAGACGGTATAGCCGCGTCACATCCTGCACCAGTAGCAGGCGATCGTCTTCTCCGAACAGTGTGATATGAAACTGTAACTTCAAGTTGGGATTATTGGGGGCGTTGAGGATCAACGGCTCCTGGTATTTCTTGGAGGTGAAGTAGCGCTTGAAAATAGGCGTGCGGATCAGGTTGTAAATCAGCTGGCCCCGGTCGGTCGGATATTTGAAGCCCAGCAGCTTCTCCGCGGATTGGTTCCACCAGTCCATAGCGCCTTCGCTGTTGGTCATGACGACAGCGTCTTTAAGGGCGTTGGTGGATTCCTGGATGCGGTCGATCATGGCTTGCAGTCGATCGCGGGAACGATAGTGCTGAACCTGGAGACGATGAATGCCGTCGAATAGATCTCCCCATAATCCGCGGCTCTCGGGAGGGTCTTCCATTTTCGCCTGGTACAGCCAGCGGTGCATGCGAAACGCCTGGGTGAGCGTCCACCCCAGGTAGGCGGTGAGACCGAACACCAGCGCCCAGGCTACTGAACCGATAATAAGGCCGACAATGATGCAGCCCAGCAAACTGTAAACCAGTAGCCGTACATAATGACGCCAGTGATTGCGCATGCGTTTTATGAATACTTCTTTTGGAATTATTTATTTTTTAAGACGGATCGCGGCGCTTATGGCGCTCGGGTCGAAAAGCGATAACCCGTCCCACGCACGGTTTGAACCAGATGATGATGACTGGGCTCCAGCGCTTTGCGTAAACGTCGAATATGCACATCCACCGTGCGTTCTTCCACGTAGACATTGCCGCCCCATACCTGATCCAAAAGCTGCCCGCGAGTATACACCCGTTCCTGATGCGTCATAAAGAACTGCAGGAGCTTGTATTCCGTGGGGCCCATGTTGAGCGCATCGCCTTTGGCGGTGACGCGATGGCACACTGGATCGAGGCGGAGTCCTTCGACCTCAATGGGGGTTTCCATGCCTTGTACGGCGGTGCGGCGCAGCACTGCTTTCAGGCGCGCGACCAGTTCTCTGGGAGAGAATGGTTTGGTGATGTAATCGTCTGCGCCCACCTCCAGGCCCTGGACTTTGTTGTCCTCTTCGGTTTTGGCGGTGAGCATGATGAGAGGGATTTCCGAGGTGTTTTGGTCTCGCTTTAACCGGCGTGCGAATTCAATGCCGCTGACGCCGGGAAGCATCCAGTCCAGCAGTATGAGGTCCGGCTTCTGATCAATGATCAATGCATGCGCTTCCCGCGCGTCCCCGGCCTCCAGGTAGTCATAGTCAGCCATTTCCAGAGCGACTGCGATCATTTCCCGGATGGCGGGCTCATCGTCCACTATGAGAACTTGTTTGCTTGCCATGCAAAACACCTTTTTGAATACTCGATTGCCGAATTATTACAACGGCGTTTTGTTACAAGTATATGACAGGCGCTTAATTAATGTGATGGAAATGAGCCCGACCGTTTGCAGTCGGGCTGTAAGCTTGGCGGAATGGGCTTTAGGGACGGAAAATAAACTCCAGAACCAAGCCAAGAAAAACGGCTGCGCCAACCCAGTGATTGTTGAGGAAGGCCTTAAAACAGTGCTGGGAACTGCGGTCGCGAATCAGGTGCTGTTGATACACAAACAACATGGCGGCGGCGATCAGGGAGACCTGGAAGTAAATGCCCAGCTCGTATTGCGCGCCGACCATGAACAGGATGCCCAACGTTAATACCTGCAAGCCCGCCACGGCGGCGCGATCCGCCTCGCCAAATAGAATGGCGGTGGATTTAACCCCGATCTTGAGGTCGTCCTCCCTGTCCGCCATGGCGTACATGGTGTCATAGGCGACAGTCCATACCACTGTCGCGGTGTACAGCAGCCATGCCTGCTGCGGCACGGCGTCAAGCTCCGCGGCGAAAGCCATGGGTATGCCCCAGGCGAAGGCCGCGCCCAGTACGACCTGGGGCAGGTAAGTGTGGCGCTTCATGAAGGGGTAAGTTGAAGCCAGCGCCAGCGCTCCGGCTGAGAGGTAAATCGTCAGGGCGTTGGTGAACAGCACCAGAATGAAAGAGACCCCGACCAGAACGCCGAACAAGGTCAGCGCCTCTTTTTCCGTCACCCGGTTCTGTGCAAAGGGACGGCTTTTGGTGCGCTCGACATGCATGTCTATACGTCGGTCTGCATAGTCGTTAATGACGCACCCGGCCGAACGCATCAGCAGGACGCCGACAACGAAAATGAACAGGTTCTTGAGGGAGGGGGAGCCTTCAGCAGCCAGCCATAGCGCCCACAGCGTTGGCCAGAGCAGCAGATAGGTTCCGATAGGACGGTTCAGTCGCGTGAGATCGATATAAACCGGCAATTTCGCCTTGATTTGTTCCGCCAGGGATGGAAGTGGACGCCCTTGGGATTTCATAGCCAAACAGAATCCTGATTTAGTATGTGGTTTGCCACTGTGTTCAAGCTCAGCCGCCCAGTAACTTATTTTCCGCCTGTTCAACTTGATCCGCCGAACCATGCAGAATCAGCGTATCGCCGGGCTGCAGAACAAAATCGCCGGAAGGATCGAAGAATTCCTCATCTCCGCGTCGAATACTATCGACATTACAGGCGGCCAGTTTCATCTGCGCCAGAGAGCGATGACAGCTGTAAGCGCCATCCGGTAGCGTCAACGCATGTAATTTTTCCAGCGGCGTGCCGTCAGCGCCGACCAACTGGGAGTTAATGCCAGGGTAATAACCGTGCAGCATTTTGTAGCGGCTACGGCGCACTTCCTCAATTTGACGATGAATTTTCCTGGCCGGCGCGCCCATAAGGGTAAGCACTTGAGTCACCAACATCAAGCTGGCCTCCAGCGTCTCCGGCACGATTTCCGTCGCTCCCGCTTCCTGCAGCAACGACATTTTTGAGTCATCCGCCGTGCGCACCAGGATCGGCACGTTGGAGCCGGTGGAGCGGACCTTGCGAATGACCGCCAGACTCTTGTCCACATCAGCGTAAGTGATGATCAGCAGGCGCGAGCGCTCCAGGCCCAGCGCCTTGAGAATATCCAGCCGTTCAGAGTCGCCATAGTGCACAGGCTCGCCAGCAGCGGCGGCTTCTTTTACCCGCACAGGGTCCTTATCCACGGCGGTCATGGGCATGCTGCTGCGACGCATGAAGCGGGCGACGGTCTGTCCTACCCGGCCGAAACCGCAGACAATGGCGTGGCCTTCCAGTTCGGAGCAGGCGTTGGTCAACGCTTCCACGCGGGTTTGAGCGACACCCTGTCCTTTATCGGAAGGGAAGCGGGCGCTGAGATAGCGCGCCAGATTCATCAGCCAGGGCGTCAACGTAATACTGAGAATGACAGTGGTGATCACCACTGCGCCAGCTTGTTTGGATATCAGCTGGAACTTTTCGCCCAGTGCGAAGAGAGCGAAACCGAATTCGCCGCCCTGAGCCAGGTACAGGCCGGTCTTCAGCGCAACGGCTCTGTCTTTCTGGTGACGATAGGCGAGGGCGCCGATCAGCGTCGCCTTAGCCAGCAGGAGCATTGCAGTGATGAGGAGAATCCAGGGCCAGTTGGCGAGCACTTCCTGAAAGTCCACGATCATGCCTACGCTGATAAAAAACAGGCCCAGCAGAAGGTCGCGGAAAGGGCGAATATCCGCCTCAATCTGATGTTTATAGTGGGTTTCCGACAGCATCATGCCGGCGATAAACGCGCCAAGCGCCATGGATAGCCCGAAGCTGTGGGTCAAAGCCGCCGCCAGCAGCGACACCATCAACACGGTCAGAACGAAAAGTTCTTCCGAGTGGGATTTGGCGACTTCCGTGAAAATAAACGGCAGCACGTATTTACCAATCGCCAGCATCAACGCGAATAGCAGAGCGCCTTTACCCAGGGTGATGGCCAGTGCCGCCGCCAGGGATCTGTCCGAGCCGCCCGCCAGAAACGGGATCAGAATCAAAAAGATAACCGCAGCCAGATCCTGGAACAGCAGCACCCCCATTGACATGACGCCGTGAGGCAGACCCAGTTCATTGCGCTGCACCAGCTCTTTGCTGACCACCGCTGTGGAGGAAAGCGCCAGAGCTCCGGCGATGATAATGGCCTCTTCCGTACTGGCTTTGAACAGCCGGGCGATGCCGAAGATCACCAGACTGCTCACCGCCACCTGCCAACCGCCCAGGTTGAACACCACCTTGCGTAAAGCAATCATCTTGGCCAGAGAGAACTCCAGCCCGAGGGAGAACAGCAGAAATACCACGCCGAACTCCGCCAGCACCTGGATCGTTTCCACGTCGTCCACCCATCCCAAGGCCGTGGGACCGACGCCGAGGCCCACCGCGAGGTAAGCCAGGACAGAGGGTATGTTCATGCGCCGGAACAGCGACGATACGACGACCGCCGCGGTGATCAGCACCAAAAACTGACTCAGATTAGCTTCATGCATAAGAGGTAAGGAACCAACATCGCCTGTTAGTGAATTGGTTTAGCGCCCGGGCGGGCTTAGCTTAAAGACCTTTTACGGCGTAGATGCCAGGTGCGTTGCGCCAGTAGCCTTTGTAGTCCATGCCATAACCGAATATGTAGCGGTCAGCGACTCTCAGGCCAGTGAAATCGCACTTCTGGCCGGGATAGACTTTACGTTCATGCTGCTTGTCCACCAGCACTGCGGTGTAGACTTTCTCTGGCTTCTTGTCTTGGCAGTAATCGCAGATGGCGTGCAGGGTGGCGCCTTCGTCAAGGATATCGTCAAGGATGATGACCGTACGTCCTTCCAGGTTTTCGGCCGGCTCCACTTTCCATTTCAGACCGCCGCCGCTGGTCTGGTTGTTATAGCGGGTGGCGTGAATATAACTGACTTCCAGCGGAAAGCGCAGCTTGGGAAGCAGCTTGCCTGCGAACACGACGCCGCCGGTCATCACGCAATACACCAAAGGGTTGCTGTCTTTCAGTTGCGCCGTGATTTCCTGCGCCAGACGCTCGATAGCCTGGTCTACCTGCGTTTCGTCGAATAGGCAGTCTGCTTCCTGAAATACCTGCTGCATGTTTTCCATATTATGGGACATTGGAATTACCTGAGAGTTACCGTTGTGATGATGAATGTTCTAAGAATTTATAAAAGTTACAGGGCTTGTTGGCGACGCCGGCGCCTCAACAAAGCCTAGTATAACGATTTAGCCCCGGAATGACTTGATCAATGCCGGCCGGAACCTTATAAATGCACTCACTGTGAATCAGGCGTTTTACCATAAATAAGAAGCTCTTTGCGGCTTTTTTGACAAATTTGAATAGGATACTGTGATGCGTAAATGGCAATGTGTGGTGTGCGGATACATTTATGATGAGGCGGAAGGCTGGCCCGAAGACGGTATCGCTCCCGGAACCCGCTGGGAAGATGTGCCGGAAGACTGGATTTGCCCGGACTGCGGCGTCGGCAAAGAAGACTTTGAAATGATTCAAATCGGTTAATTCGCTCTCCAAGCCGCTCAACTCTCTACTGGAAATATAAAAGGATACGTCATGCCGGATACTGCGCCCATCGTCATTATCGGAACCGGCCTCGCTGGCTATACGCTGGCCCGTGAGTTCCGCAAACTCAATAAAGACGCGCCGGTGCTGATGCTGACGGCGGACGACGGCCATTCATACTCCAAGCCGATGCTCTCCACTGGCTTCGCTAAGGCCAAAACCGCGGATCAACTGTCCATGGCGGACCCCGGCAAGATGGCGGAGCAATTGAATATCGACGTGCGTACGTTCGCCACGGTGACGGCGCTGGACCCGGAAGGACATCGTTTGTACATCGGGGAAGAGGCGCTGGAGTACAGCAAACTGGTGCTGGCCTGGGGCGCGGATCTGATTCATCTGAATATCCCCGGCTCTGGCGCAGGCAAGGTTTTCGCGGTGAATGACTTAATGGATTACCGTCGTATTCGGGATGCCCTGCAAGAGAAAAAGAGAGTGGCGATTCTCGGCGCCGGCTTGATTGGCTGTGAATTCGCCAACGACTTGCTGCAAGGCGGTTACGAGGTGGAGCTGATTGCGCCCTCCGATACCGCGTTGCCGGGCATGCTGCCGAAGGCCGCTGGCGATGCGGTGGTGAAAGGCCTGCAGGCTCAGGGCGCGGTATTCCATTTGGGACAAGTAGCGACAGCAGTGGAGGATACTGGCGACGGCGTGGCGCTGACGTTGGATAACGGCGTCAAGGTGCAGGCGGATATCGTGCTGTCAGCCGTCGGGCTCCGACCGCGTACGTCTCTCGCCAAGCATGCTGGCGTTCAGGTTAACCGAGGAATCGTCGTGGATCGGGAAATGCGCACCAGCGCGGCGGATGTTTATGCATTAGGCGATTGCGCGGAAGTGGATGGGCATGTGCTGTTGTATGTACTGCCGCTGATGGCTTGCGCGAAAGCGTTGGCGAAGAGTTTGGCGGGCGAGCCGACCAGGGTCAGTTATGGCGTGATGCCGGTAGTGGTGAAAACGCCGGCTTGTCCGGTAGTGGTGGCTCCACCGCCGGTTGGCGCAGAAGGTGACTGGCAAGTAGAGCAATCCGGCGATTGCGACGTCAAAGCCCTGTTCGTCAACGCGAAGGGCGCATTGGAAGGGTTTGCGTTAACCGGCGCGCATGTGATGGAAAAGCAGAAACTGGCTCAGCAATTGGGCCCCATTCATAACGACTGAATGGGGCCCTGGTTCTCTCAGCCCTGACCTTTGGTGCGGGTGCTGGATTTATTTTCCTGAATCTTCTTTTCGATAAAGGCGTAAATCAAACCGGCGATATCCTTGCCGGTTGCGTTCTCAATGCCTTCCAGTCCTGGTGACGAGTTGACCTCCATGACCAATGGGCCATGGTTGGAGCGCAGCAAATCGACCCCGGCGACGTTCAAGCCCATGACGCGAGCGGCTCTAACTGCGGTAGAGCGCTCCTCGGGAGTAATCTTGATCACTGACGCCTGACCGCCCCGGTGCAGGTTGGAGCGAAATTCGCCCGGCTGCGCCTGTCTTTTCATGGCTGCGACCACTTTATCGCCGACGACGAAGCAACGGATATCGGCGCCGCCGGCTTCCTTGATGAATTCCTGCACCAGGATGTTGGCTTTCAAGCCCATAAAGGCTTCGATAACGCTTTCCGCGGCCTTGCGGGTTTCCGCCAGCACCACGCCAATGCCTTGCGTGCCTTCCAGCAGCTTGATGACCAGCGGCGCGCCGCCGACCATGGAGATCAGGTCGCGAATGTCGTCAGGGGAGTGGGCGAATCCGGTGACCGGCATGCCCACGCCTTTGCGTGAGAGCAGCTGCAAAGAGCGCAATTTGTCGCGGGCGCGTGAGATGGCCACGGACTCATTCAACGGAAATACTCCCATCATTTCGAACTGGCGCAATACCGCCGTGCCGTAGAAAGTGATGGATGCGCCGATCCGGGGAATGATGGCGTCAAACCCTTCCAGCACCTGACCCTGGTAATGGATGGTGGGTTTGTGGGTCGCCATGTTCATGTAACAACGCAGTGTGTCGATTACATGCACCTCATGCCCCCTTTTTTCACCTGCCTCCTTTAAACGGGAGGTGGAATAAAGAGAAGGATTGCGCGACAAAATGGCTATTTTCATAAGTTACCAAGGAAATATTGAACTAAGGTAGATTGGCGTCGTTGATAATCAGCACTTCAACTCTGCGATTAGCCGCGCGCCCTTCTTTGGTGTCATTGTTCGCCACCGGACGGGATGCTCCGAAGCCTTCTGCTTCTATCCGGCTGGAATCTATGCTGCCCACATTGGCGAGGAACTTGGCGACGTTGCTGGCGCGCTTCTCAGAAAGAGACTGGTTCAGGGCCCGGTCGCCGCGGTTGTCAGTATGACCGGAAATGCGAATTTTGCAATTGGGGAAGGCTTCAATTGCGTCGATGATCTTGTTCAGCAGGGTGACGTTGTCACGTTGCACTTCACTGGAGCCGGAGGCGAACTTGAAGCCGTGGGCGCGGATCAGCACATTGGCGTTCTGCCGGTAAACATCGGCTTCCGTCAGGGTAAACAGTTCCTGCACGAACTCAAAGCGGCGTTGGATTTCCTCGCTGGCGCGTTTGGCCGCGTCCGTCTCCAGCTGGACCGCCAGCAGCTTCTGTTCCATTTCCTGCTTCATTGTTTCCAGGCTGGCGGCGCTTTGGACCTCGCGAACTTCCGCTTCCGCCAGAGCATGACGCAGGGTCAGTTTTTCCTGCTGCAGTCGGTTCAGGGCTTCGTTGATGGATTCTTTGACCTGCGCAGGCCCTTTCTCGAAAGGAATTTCAGGAACTACAGGCTGTACGGCCTCGGCCAGCCTGGCCTCATGCCAGAGTAAAATATCTTCCAGACTGGCGTCCTTGGCGTCGAAGTCTGCGGCCTGGGCGGCGATGGCGCGAGCGTGTTGCACCTGAGTCAGGGCGCTGTTGGCGTGGCGACGGGCTTTTTCCTGTTGACTGCGGTCATTTTCCAGTGTGGACAGCGCCAGCAGCATTTCCTCTTCCGCTACCCGCAGGGTTTTGGGTGCGCGGTCATCGATGTCCTCTTTGCGCGCCTGCTCGATCGCCTTGCGGGCTTTGCCTGTCACGTCCAGTTTCAGTGAGCGCAGTTCGATATCCCGGTATACGCCTGCGAGGGCGGTTTGGGCTTTGCTGTTGTCAGCGCCGGGTTGTTTCTCCAGTTGCGCGGCGATATCGCGCAGTTGCTTGTCGGCGGAAGCGAACTCATCTGCAAGCAGCTCATCTCCGCTCACGGCTATCGCCGCCTGACGGGCGTTTGCAATGGCCTGCAGTTTTCCGCGGGCGGCGACCGCCTGCTTTTCCGCCTGAGCGGCGTAGGTCAGGCCTGCCTGGGCCTTGGCGGCGGCGACAGTGGGTTTGCTGCGGGAAAGATCCAGCGCTTCATTATAGGCTTCCACGGCTTTTCCATAAGCGTCTGGCGCGTACAGATGCACACCGTTGTCGCGCGCGGTTTCCATTTGGGCGTATAGCTGCTTCGCCTCATCCAGAGAAACGGCGGCGGGCTCCTGCTTCAGCACCGGCGTGCTGCTGCAGGCTGTGATAGCCAGGGCCAGGGAGGAGGCGGTGAAGAAACGATATAGCTTTTTGGAAATAAACATTATTCGGTAGTCCGTGTTTGATTTGAGGCGGCGACAAGGCCGGAGCAGAGTCTATCTGTCTTCCCCAGTTGAACTTTTCTTATGTCGTTCTGTTGTACGTTATTTGGCTGGCATACTAGCTCAAAATGACGCCGGGCCAAAGTTTACCAAACCTGGATTATCATTATATTCAGAATCATCGGCTGTTCACGGAGGCAGCGGACTCGCCCCTTGCTGCTGATGGCGGCGCAAGCGCGCTTCAATGAAGCTCAGTCAGCCGCGTCCGTCTCGCTTTGTTTGGCTTTCAGGCGCTCGTTCAGACAGCTTCTGCAGTAACACTTCGCGCCTTCTGTGAACAACTCGGAGGTCAGTCCCGAAGGTGGGAGGGAGAAGCACCAGCATGTGGACTTGCCTTTCTCCAGGTCACATTGCGCTGGACGACCGCAGCCCGGACAGGCGTGCGTGTAAGCGGAGTCGGGAAAGACGATGTTGACGGCGTTTTTCATTTTGCCGGTCTCCGGAAGCGGTAGTATTGATTGTTAGCCAGCCCGATAGCTGCGGGCTGCTTTTTATACTTAGACGTCTTCCAAGTCAATAAAAGGACGGGGCGCTTATCTCTAAGGCGACCTGCTTTAGGTTAGGAGTATTTGAAATTCGACGCAAGCCGTCGCGTAAAGCGGGTTGATTTACTGCTGGCCGAGGGTCAGTTAAAGTTTTATGACCGACTCAAACAGGAAAGCAAGATGAACGATGTAGTCCAGAAACTGTTGGATTTGTTGCAGCTGCGTGCGCTTGACGATTGCCTGTTTCAGGGCTCTAGCGAAGACCTGGGATTTAAAAACGTATTTGGCGGTCAGGTTGTCGGCCAGGCGCTGATGGCGGCATACCGCACGGTGGATGAGACGCGGGTCGCCCATAGCCTGCACGCTTATTTTTTGCGCGCTGGCGACCCCGACCATGACATTATTTACGAGGTGACGCCGATTCGTGATGGCCGCTCCTTCAGCGCCAGGCGCGTCGCCGCGCGCCAGCATGGTAAGGAAATACTTACTCTCATGGTTTCGTTCCAGACGCCTGAACAGGGGTTTGAGCATCAGGAGCCGATGGTTGACGTAACGGGGCCGGAGGAAATCGTATCGGAACTGGAGATGCGTCGTCGCTTCCAGGATCTGATTCCTGAGAGCCGCCGGGAACAATTGACCCGTGAGCGCCCGATTGAGATTCGTCCGTTGAATCCGGTCAACCCTCTGAATCCCGAGAAGCAGGAGCCGAAAAAGTACAATTGGTTTCGTGCGGTGCGCGATATGCCTGAGGGCGTGCGTTGGCATCATTGCGTATTGGCCTATGCATCGGACTTCGGTTTGTTGGGAACCAGCCTGCACCCACACGGAGTCTCTTTTTTCCAACGCGGCATGCAGGTGGCGAGCCTGGATCATGCGGTCTGGTTTCATCGCGACTTTCGCGTGGATGACTGGTTGCTGTACGCGATGGACAGTCCCAGCGCCTCCCACGGACGCGGCTTTAATCGTGGCTTGATTTATGACCGCTCTGGCCGGCTGGTGGCCTCCACCGCGCAGGAGGCGCTGATTCGTCGACGCACGGATTGAGCCTCAGAGTGTGCTTCATTCGTAATATAAAACGCCTCCAGAGAATGCAGAGGCGGAAGACTTCTATTATCACTGAGAGACTGGCGCATGACCAAAATACTGGACCTGGATGTTCCCCACGCGTATCGCAACCGTCCCCACCATGTAGGCGGTCGCTTCCGGTCTCCGCCAGGAGGGCATCATGATGGCCGGCATTCCTCGGAGATGGCGAAAGTCCTGTGGGAGCTGTTCCGGCATGGCAATGACCCGGTACGTGGCGCACACGATCATTGTCTGCAGCGTGATGCGGCGATGGCGGAGCTAGCTGCGGCGCAGGCGGAGCAAAGTCTGACCTGGCTGGGGCAGTCCTGCTTTTATCTGCGTCTGGGGGATCAACGAATTCTGACGGACCCGTTCCTGGGAGAGCGGGCTTCGCCCCTGCAGTTCAGCGGTCCCAGGCGCCTGGTTCCCGCGCCCTTGCAGATTGAAGATCTGGATGTCGATGTCATCGTCATGTCCCACAATCACTATGACCATTTTGACGCGCCGACGCTGGCGCGGGTGAAGAACAAAGAAAATGTGCCGGTTGTGACAACCTTGGGTTTACGCGCGGATTTTATCCGCTTGGGGTATCGCAAGATTGTCGAACTGGACTGGTACCAAACCTGTCGTATTCACGGCGTGCACTACACTGCGCTGCCGGCATATCACTTTTCCGGGCGTTCGCTCTGGGATGCGGATCAGACATTGTGGGCGAGCTTCGCGATAGAGGGCGGGGGCGTTAAGTGCTTCTTCGCCGGCGATACCGGATATGGCGATGAGTTTAAGCGCATTGGTGAGTTAACCGGCCCCTATGATATCGCCTTAGTGCCTATCGGCGCTTATGCGCCGCGGGAAGTTTTCGCAGGAGTGCACGCGAGCCCGGAAGAAGCGGTTTCAATGGGTAAGGACCTGAAGGCGGCGCGATTGGTGGGGATGCACTGGGGGACAGTGCGTCTGACCACGGAGCCGTTCTGGGAGCCGCGCGACCGTTTTCTGGCACCTGGTTCGGGGCCGCAGAGACGCGTTATGAAAATCGGCGAAACCCGCGCGATATCCTCTTTGTAGCCGCCTCAGCCGGACTTGGCGCGCATATCCCGCTCCGCCGCCCGCTCTTGAGCATGGGCGGCGTAAGTGCGCAGCCACTCGATGGCGAACTCCCAGGGCATCGGCCGGGCCAGCCAGTATCCTTGAATGTAACGGCAACTCATGGACCTTAGCAGATTGAGCGATTCGACATCTTCCACCCCTTCCGCAATCGCCTCATAGCCCAGGCCATGGGACATATCAATGGCGGTGCGCGCTACGACGCCGGCGTCCGGCGCGCTGGCGAGATCGCTGACCAGAGAGCGGTCTATTTTCACCTTATGCAGGGGCAGCTTCTTGATATAGGAGAGAGAGGAGTAACCCACGCCGAAGTCATCCAGCGCAATCAACACGCCCGCCGCTCTGAGGGCCTGCAATGCCGATAGCGCCCCTTCGGGATCACGCATGAGGGCGGTCTCTGTGAGCTCCAGCGTCAATCGCGTGGGGGGAACGCTGGCGCTGGCGAGTAAGCGTTGCACTTTCTCGATAAAGCTGTCGTTCTCCAGATCCACCATGGAAATGTTCACCGCAATACTGATGTTTGCGTAGCCGGCTTCGCTTAATTCCTGTAAATGGCCCAGAGCCTGTTTGATCACCCAGAGAGTGAGTTTAGTGATATGGCCGGCCTGCTCCGCCAACGGGATGAACTCGTCCGGGAAAACTTGCCCGAAGTCGTCATGAGTCCAGCGGATCAGCGCCTCAAACCCGGTAATGACATCCGCCTCAATGTCCAATTGCGGTTGGAAATGCAGGCTGAGCTTATTGGCGTCGATGGCTTTGTCCAGCTCCGCCAGCAGGGTGAGGCGTCGCTCGCTGTAAGGGTTGTACTGGGACTGGTAAACCGCGGCGCAGCCCTTGCTGTGATGGGTGGCGTCCAGAGCGATGCGCGCCAGTCGCAACAGGCCTTCAGCGCTGTCCGTGTGATGGGGGTAGGCGGCCAGACCAAAGCGCGGGTCGAGATCAAGTGAAAGGTAGCCGAATTGAATGCGTTGTCCTAGAAACTTCGACAGAGCCCGCACTTCCTGGTCGGCTTCACTGTCGCGACGGCGCTCCAGCAGCATCGCCAGGGTGATTTCGTCCAGCGACGCCACGTAAAGAGGCCCCTGTACGGACTGCTCGATGGGGATGACGCCATCCAGCGTTTCCACAAACTCATTGAGCTGATGGGCGATTTGATACATCAGTTGGCGTGCGTTTTCATTGCCCAGAGTGCGGTCTATGTCGCGGTAGCGCTGCAGGCTGATCAGGCAGGCCATAAAGTCGGCGCCGGGCCTGGCGCTGATGCGATCGGTAATGAAGCGCTCCAGATAGGCGCGGCTGGGCAGCTCGGTGACATGGCTATGAGTCGCCTCATATAAACGGCGTTGCTCCAGCAATTGCAGTTCCTGCTGCTCTTCGATGATCTGCTCCTGGGCCTTGAGGCGCTCGTTCCGTTCAACATAGATGCGCTCCACAATGGCGACCGACAGCAGCACGGCTTCCGCGGCGGAGCCGATTTCGAAGCCGTAGGCGGTCAGCAGGTTATGGGGAACGACGCCCAGAACCAATAACAGCGTCAAACTGGCGCCCAACTCCAGCATCAGCCAGGCGCAGGTAAACAGACGAGCCGAGCGCACGCCCTTCCACCAGAGATAGGGGCCGATAATGACGAGAATCAGGTCTGTCACCAGTACTAACGCGGTGGATACGCCTTTTGACAGGTGCGGAGGCGCGGCGAATACGCCGACGATTGACGCCGCTCCGGCGATGCTGACGCCGATCAACAGGTAATTCAGGCGCGGGGCTTTGACGGGCAGTTTCAGGAAACGCCGGGAGAACTCCGCCGCAGACAGCGCTATCAGGGGCACGGAGACCAGGATAGTGAAGTTCTGCAATTGAGGTACATTGGGCCAGAGGAACTGGAAGGTGCGGCCTTGCAGCGTCGCCTGCACCAGCAGAATCATCAGGGTGAAGATGACGTAGAACAGATACATGGGCTCTCGGAGCGCCAGGAAAATAAACAGGTTGAACGTAACCACGAAGAGCAGGAAGCCGTAATAAAGTCCGTGAGTGAGGGCCTCCCGATCATTGCGCAGGTAGAACGCGTCTTCTCTCCATATCTCCAGAGGCAGACTGAGGGAACCCTCGCTCTGGATGCGGAACATAAACTCATGCGCTTCGCCGGGCTCCAGCTCCACGGGATAGATATAAAGAGGGTGCAGCGTCTCCCGTTGGCTGAACGGGTAGTATTCGCCGGTCTGGCTGCGCCGGACGACCTCGTCGTTGATCAGCTCGACAAAGAGAACATCATCCAGATGAGGCGCTCTGACTACGAGCAGACGACGCTTCGGCTTATCAGTGGCGTTGGCCAAGGTGAAGCGGAACCAGAAGCTGTCTTTGGTGTAGCCGAAATTGGCGTGGTTGGCGGCGATGGTCTCCCAATTGAGGTCAGTATGGCTGAGCAGTTCCTCCAGGTTTTCTTCCCCGGTCATGTCCCGCCAGTAGTCGACAATCGGTATGGCCTTATCCTCGGCGCTGACATAGTTGCGCGGCGCTGCTGTTTCCCCCAGGCAATGGGTGCTTAGCGCGAGCAGACATAGGATCAGGAACGCTTTGATATTTGGCATTGTTCTTTTGAATTCAATAATTAGCGTCACCCCATTAAGGCTGTAATAGGGAGAAGCGAAGGCGGCGTATACAACTTAAGATTAGGTAGGGATGGACGATCACGCCAACTTGGGGCGTTCATCGTAGAGAGAAAGGGAAGGCCATTGCGAATCAATGGCCTGTTGAAAGCAGTCGGAGGCTGGCGTGGCGTCGAGAACGGTTACGCCAATTGCTGCGCCCAGGTTTGCGCCCAGGCGACAGCCTCCGCAGCCGGATCGGCGGTTTCCATCGCGTCGATCTTGAGTCCGTCTCCCACTTTCACCGCCGCCAACTCGGTCATGGCGTGCTCCATCAGCTCGCCTGCGCCGCAATAGCTATCGAAATAAGAGCTGTCGCCCAAGGTAATGACGCCAAAGGGTTTGCCGACGATATTGGGGAATTGCGTGGTGAGCGCCGTATATAAAGGCGCGATGTTGTCGGGCAGGTCGCCGCTGCCGGTGGTGGACGTACAGATCAGCGCGGCGGAATCCGCTTCCGTGATGTCTTCCAGAGTGGGATTTTGCGCCACCCGGGTTTCATATCCTTCCTCATTCAGCGCCTTTTGCACCGCCTCGGCGGTTTCCAGCGCGGCGCCGTACACGGTGCCGACGCAGATAACAATCTTTTTCATGTTCTTTCCCGGTTACTGGGACGATACAATGTCCGATTAATTCAGTCGGGTATTGTAAGCAGCCGCGCCAGGAATTTTAAGCATCTCCGTCAGGATTTGTTGTCGGAGCGCGCCGCATTAGAAATTTCTCGGCTTTGCATTTATTGTTTAGACCCCGCCATCCCGCATCTCAACAGGAGGACAAACCTATGGCGCACTGGCTGATGAAAACCGAACCCGACGCATTCAGCATTGATGACCTGGCGAACTCGCCGGAAGGTGTGTCCGGCTGGGATGGCGTGCGGAATTATCAGGCGCGTAACTTTATGCGCGATGATATGAAAGTGGGCGATCAGGTGTTCATCTATCACAGCAGTTGCCCCGAGCCGGGCGTGGCGGGTATCGCGGAAGTCTGCCGGGAAGCCTACCCGGACCCATCCTCCTTTGATCCAGAGTCGCCTTATTACGACCCTAAATCCACGGAGGAGAACCCTCGCTGGTGGTGCGTCTCAGTGAAGTTCGTGCGTAAATTGAAAAAGGTCGTTCCGTTGGGGGAGATTAAGCTGAACCCGGCGCTTCAGGACATGGCGCTGGTCAAGCGCGGCCGGCTTTCTGTGATGCCGGTAGAGCCCCATGAGTGGGACGCGATTATAGCGATGACGTGATGCGCTTAGACGGGTTCGTCCTCGCTGGCTTTTTGCACAACTAAAGGAATCACCATATTGCGGCCTTTGATTTTGGCCTGATACAGATTGACGTCCGCCTGCTTTAGTAGAGAGGCCAGATCCTTCGCCTGACTGATAGAGCAGACGCCGCAACTGATGGTATAGCTGATATCCTGGTTTTTGTACTGCAGCGGACTGGCCTCAATGCTTTTACGTAGCCTTTCCGCCAAAGTCAGGGCCTGCACCAGTGAGGTATCCGGCAATTGAATGAGAAATTCCTCACCCCCCCAACGCGCGGCCATGTCCATTTTACGGCAGGCGTTGACCAGTAACTCTGAAATTTTCATCAGCACAAAGTCGCCAGCGTCGTGACCGTATGTGTCATTGATCATCTTGAAATGATCAATATCCAGCAGGATCACCGAAAAGTGGCTGCCATGACGTTTGTAACGGAAATATTCTTTCTCAAGCTGTTGCTGCATGTCGCGCCGGTTCGGCAACTGGGTCAGCTCGTCAGTGCGTGCGGCCTTCTCATACAGGCGCGCCATGTTGATCAGTTCCTGACGAGCCTTACGTCTTGAGTGGTCCATGACAAAGGCGAAGACGGAGACAAAGGAAACCGTGGCGGCGAAGCGGAGTTGGAAGTCCAGGTTGTAGACGGTGCGCACCCAGGGGAGCTCCGGGAAGCGGAAGATAATGGCGATCAGCGCCACCATGATGATTAACATCCAGCTGCCGGTGCGCAGCCCCGCCACATAAAAGACGAAGGGCGGGAACACGTAAAACCACAGAATGCCGGTATTGCTCTCGCCACCGCCGGCGATGAGATACAGGAACAGCAGACCCACCAGCCATAAGAACAGGGTTTTGAACAGTTGCTGATTGAGAGTGCGGTTGTAGGAAATCACGTTCATCAGCATCAGCGCGCAAAACAGGAACAGCGCGGATGCGTGCGCAGTATGGGACCACAGCCAGGACTTCACGCCAATAACGAAGGACATGAATGACGCCGCATAAGCCAGCGCTTTAATGACGCTAACGACTTTGGCTTCTTCGTCGAGGACTGCGCTTAACAGATGGAAGTTGGTTTTGCGGTTACGCTCTGTCATGTCTTATTGTTATGGCCGCCTCTGCAAGTGACTGTTTCTATTATAGTCCACATATATTCGATAAATTGCCGACACTATCAGGTATTTCCCGCAACAACTGTTAAATATTATTTCGGAATGCGATGGCGGCGGTCGGCGAAAGATCAGGAAATCAGGCGGCGCCCGTCGGTTTAACCTAACGGGCGGCGATGGGTTTGTTCGGAGCTGATTCCCGGCAGGGAAATAGCGGCCAGCCTGAAGCGTACGAAATCCAGAGCCTGTTGCGCGGAAGAAAACCTGAAGCTGGCGTAACGGCTGGCTCCGCGGCGGTCGCGGTACTCCGCGTAGACCCAATAGCAGGCGTGGCTTCCCTGAGTTTTGCATCGGAATGAGCCGTGCGCCATCCAAACATACAGGGGACAAAGGTGAACGTAATGGCTGATCGTCGCGCCGGACGTAAGAAGCTGTTCGAGACTGGGCGGCGGTAGCTCGGGCTGATCCTGAAGCTCATGGGCCTCAGCTTGATCCGCTAATGAAGCAGTTAATGACATGTTCTAGGTTCTCCACGTTAATACTATCGATTAAAACGTGCGAGAACTGACGTGGGGCTTGCCTGTGAGTTGCCAGGATGGCCACATCTCAGAACCCGGAAAACAGTTTTTTGGTTAAGTCATTCCCGCACGTGGGAGTTTTTTTCTAATGTCTATTGCCTAAAGAGGCGCAAACGATCGGGGCTTATTTACCGGTTGGTAACATGCCCTTGGTAATTCGTTTGGTAATCGACATTAATGACTTAAACAAAATGTTTCCTGTAAAGGTTCTGGCACCACCTTGCCCAGGTCGGCAGGTTGGTGAGGACGTCAGTCCTTCTCTTGATGCACGAACACGCTTAATGTATACAAAATAATCGGTTGAATCAATAACCTGGCGAGACGCAGATCAATCTTCGAGGAAATTCCCCGTTAATAGCCGTTATTTCCGCGATTTTGGACTATGTCCATCAGATGACTGTTTTGTTAAAGTTGCGCCTTCAAATTTACTGAGGGGAAAATCTGATGGAGTTTCGCAACCTGGGTCAGTTGGAAGAGGCCGCCTCCAGTGGGCAGCAGGAACTGGCTCGCATTGGTATTGCGCTACTTTTTATTCTGGGCATCCTGATATACACCAATCTTCGGATCGGCGACCTTGAGGGAGGATACCTGCTTGTAGTCGCCGCTATGATCGGCGGTTATATGGCGTTGAATATCGGCGCCAACGACGTAGCCAATAATATGGGGCCCGCTGTGGGCTCGAAAGCGATCACTCTGCTGGGCGCGCTGGCGCTGGCGGCGATATTTGAAGCGCTGGGCGCGCTGGTCGCCGGGGGCAACGTAGTCAGCACCATCAAGAACGGCATTATCAACCCGGAGTTCATTCAAGATTCAACCACCTTTATTTGGCTGATGATGGCTGCGCTGTTAGCCGGCGCGCTGTGGCTGAACGTGGCGACCTACCTGGGCGCGCCGGTATCCACCACGCACTCCATTGTTGGCGGCGTACTGGGCGCGGGCGTTGCAGCCGGCGGCTTTGGCGTTGCGAACTGGGGACAAATGGGCGCGATCGTCGCCAGCTGGGTCATTTCGCCGGCATTGGGCGGCGTTATCGCGGCGGGGACCCTGTACTTCATCAAGCGCTCCATGTTGTATGAAGAAGACAAACTGGGCGCGGCCCGTCGTTACGTTCCTGTTCTTATCGCGATCATGGCGTGGGCGTTCGTCACCTACCTGCTGTTGAAAGGCACTAAAAACATTATCAAGCTGGACTTCATGACCGCCTTACTGGCGGGGCTCGCTGCCGCCGCCGCGTTGTATTTTGCGCTGTTGCCGTTGGTGGGGCGCGCCGCACGGAAAATGGAAAACACCCGTGAAAGCGTCAACAAGTTGTTCACTGTGCCTTTGATCTTCGCGGCGGCGTTGCTGAGCTTCGCTCATGGCGCCAATGACGTGGCCAACGCAATCGGGCCGTTGGCGGCGATCAATGACGCTATCGTTAATCACGGTATCGTGCAAAAGGCGTCCATTCCGTTGTGGGTAATGATGGTCGGCGCGTTGGGCATCGCCATTGGTCTGCTGTTGTATGGACCGAAGCTGATCAAGACGGTCGGCAATGAGATTACTGAGCTGGATAAGACGCGGGCTTTCTGTATTGCCCTGGCTGCTGCGATCACAGTAATTGTGGCCTCACAACTGGGCTTGCCGGTCAGCTCCACTCATATCGCTGTCGGCGCCGTCTTTGGCGTAGGCTTCCTGCGGGAATACCTGAAAGTGAACTACGCCAGCCAGCTGCACCTTATTCTGGATGAGCATGCAGGCCTGGAGCGGGAGAAGCTGCAGAAGTTCCTAAACAACTTCGAAAAAGCCTCTGTGGAAGACATGAAGCAGATGTTGAAGCAGGCCAAGAAACACAAAGAAGACGTGCCTCTCACCAAAGAAGAGCGCAAGCGTTTGAAGCATGTGTATCGCGAAGAACTGGTCAAGCGCGCCAGCATCAAGAAGATTGTGGCCGCCTGGGTTATTACAGTGCCTGTGTCAGCGTTGCTGGCGGCCCTGTTGTATTTCATGATCCGCGGCATGCTGTTGCCATAGGTTGTTTCTACCCTATGTAAGCCCGGCTTTCCTGAAGGAGAGCCGGGCTTTTTCATTTTGGCTTACCGGAAAGTGGCGTTGAGCCGTCCTCTGAACTTAGCGTATATATGCAGTTATAAGGACTGTATAAGGTGAGTGATCGGTGACTCAGACTCTCGTAATTTATCATGGCAATTGCCTCGATGGCTTCGGTGCGGCTTATGCGGCGTACCGCCGTCTGACGATGTTGGATAAACAGGACGCGGACTACTATGCGGCGACTCACGGCGAGCCGCCCCCGGACTGCGCGGGCAAGCGTGTTTACCTGCTGGACTTCTGCTACAAGCGAGAGGCGTTGAAGCAACTGTGCGCCAGCGCTGACGCCGTTATCGTGCTGGATCACCATATCAGCGCGGCGGAAGAGGTCGCCGGGTTGGATCAGGAATGCCCAAATTTGAGTCTGACGTTCGATATGAGCCGCTCCGGCGCGGTGATCGCCTGGGAGCATTTTCACGAAGACCCGCCTCCAGCCTTGCTGGCGATGATTCAGGACCGCGACCTTTGGCAGTGGCGCATCGCTGACAGTCGTGATGTCAATGCGGCGTTGATGTCTTACCCCAAGGACTTTGAGGTATGGGATGAGCTGGCGCAATCCGGGGCCGCTTTGTCGCGTTTGGCGGACGAGGGGCGCGCCATTAACCGTTTCCGCGAGCAAATGATCGAATACTACAAGGGGCGGGCGGTGATGGGGGAAATCGCCGGCTATGCGGCGCCTATTGTTAACTGTCCTCTCGCAGTGACCAGCGAGTTGCTCAATGTGCTGGCGCAGGGACATCCCTTTGCGGCTGGTTACAGTGACAAGGGCGGTAAGCGCGGCTGGTCGCTGCGATCCACGGAAGATGGCGTCAATGTGGCGGAGGTGGCGATAAAGTTCGGCGGCGGCGGGCATCCGCGCGCAGCAGGCTTTTCCACTCGGATAGATGAACGCTGGTTGACCCTGGAGCCGCCGGAAGCTGCAGAGGAATGAGCGACTCAACGTCTTCTCTTTACAGCATTGGTTACGCCACCAAGCCTGTGGCCGTCTTTATCAGCCAGTTGCAGAGCCATCGTATCGATGTGGTCGCCGATGTCCGTTCCGTACCTTATAGCCGCGCCTTTCACGACTACCATCGGGAAACTCTGATCCAGCATCTCAAGGAGCATGGCTTACGCTATGTCTACCTCGGCGAGGAACTGGGGCCGCGCTCCAAGGACCCGGCCCACTATGATGAAAGCCGACAGGTGCAGTTTGACCGCCTGATTCAATCCGATTTGTTTCAGAGCGGGGTGGCAAGGCTGAAAGAAGGAATGAACAAAGGCTTTCGCATTGCCCTGATGTGCGCCGAGAAAGACCCCGCCAGCTGCCATCGTAGCCTGCTGATCGCCTACGCCCTGCAACGTGAAGGCATTACCGTCAGACATATCTCTCATGGGGGCGACATCGAGGCGCAACCTGAACTGGAGCGCCGCCTGATGGAACTCACCGGCATTCAACCCGATATGCTGACCCCAGAGGAAGAATGTCGCGACCTGGCCTATCGTAAATATTGTCAGGTCATGGCTTATCGAAAGCCGGAGTGAGAAGGCTTACTTTGAGCCCCTACCGATGAGTTTGTAAACCTGGTTGGGAGTTGAGCAATACTTTATTCGGCCCTTTGAAATACTTATACAATGCCGGCGATATTAACCCGATCCCCATGGCTAGGCGGGGTTGAGGTCACTGTGAAAATTATGTCTTCCGGTGACTCGTTCCGCAGCTGATGGGGTACGCCGGCTGGGACGTGTTTGCCTTGGTGAGGGTGCAGGGTGTAAGTTTCTCCTCCAACTTCCAGCGTCGCGACGCCGGATAGGACGAAAAAGAACTGCTCCGCCTTTTGATGCAGGTGGCGCACTTCCGCGCAGCCGCTGGGAACCCGCTCCTGGATGACGCTTAAGGTTGGGCTTTTAACCAGATGCCAGCCGTCGCAGCGTTCTCCCCAGATGTAATGCTCGGCGTTGTCCTTGGATACTACGCTCATCATGTCTTCCTTTAAGCTTTTGTTTTATTGATAGTTACTTAGACGCTGGGAATTATATTCCCCCCCCATGGATGCTTCCAACTCAAGGCTGGCGATTGTCATCAAGCCGCTGCGAAAAGGATGGCGTTTGCCGCCAGCCCGCGACCTGACTGCGCTCGACTAAACACGAATCCGCGTAGTCCTGATTTTTCAGCTAATCTCTTATAGATATAACGGTGCGTCAGCCAAAGCCCTGGCGGCGCAGCATCTTATACTGGCGCGAGGAGGCGGTTGATCTGTAACGGCTTCTCCTCCGGGCCCGCCGAACAGGCGATGGGAGCTTGGATGTCAGGGAAATCTTCCTCAGCTCAATTGCGAATCTTTACTGCGCTGGTTGTGATTGTCGGCGTTTGTCTGTTTGTGGTGTACCTCAGCATAGACATGGAGCGCCGAAGAGTTTACTCAGAAGTGGAAGCGTTGATGCAGGGGCAGATCACCTTCCGCTCCGAGAAAATCGCACAGCGTTTGGAAGGCCTTTCTCATGATGTGCGCTTCCTCCTGTTCACCCCTCCTATCCAAGGTATCGTGCGCGCGACGGAAAACGACGGCTACGACGTTCGTGAAGACAGTTCCCTGTCGCTATGGCGACGCCGCCTGAATACGATTTTCTCCGGTTATCTGGTCACTCATCCGGAAGTTACGCAGGTGCGCTTAATTGGCGTGGCGGATGGCGGCAAGGAGATTGTACGAGTTGAGCGTATTGGCGATCTACCGGAAATTATTGCGGAAGATGAATTGCAGCCTAAAGCGCAGAGAGATTACTTTCAGGAAGCTATCCGAATTCCGCCGGGCTCCCTCTATGTGTCCGACCTGAACCTTAACCGTGAATACGATATGGTGCAGTGGCCGCATGTGCCGACGTTGAGAGTGGCGACTCCGGTAATCAATAGCGCAGGCAATGCGTTTGGCATTCTGGTGATCAATATGGACGCCAGCTTCATGTTAGACGACATCAAGGCGGGAATGTCGCCGGACTATCGAGTATACCTCACCAATCAATTCGGCGACTTTTTGATTCATCATGACAAAAACAAAGTGTTTGGCTTTGATCTCGGCCGACATTACCGCTGGGATGACGAATTCAAAAGCATTCCAGTTGATTCCGAGCGGTATGGGAATTTATCTGTATTTGAGGGAGAGGAGGACGTGCTGCTTACCATGGAGCATGACGTTCCTCTTCAGGCGGGTATGTCGGATCGGGGACTTAAGCTGCTTATCACTTACCCGCAACATGCGGCTGAGAAGCTGGTCGGCCGAAGAGTCGCCAACATTATGCTTGCGCTGCTTGGCGGCATGGCGATAGTGGGCGGCTTTCTATATCTCTATTGGCTGAATATGCGCCAGCGGCAGCTGGTCAACGCTGGTCAGGAGCGCTTGGCCGCGATAGTGGAAAGCGCCCAGGATGCAGTACTGGGGATGGATCTGGACGGCGTGATCACAGACTGGAACCGGGGAGCCGAATTGATGTTCGGCTATCGTCGCGACGAGGCGATCGGGCGTTTTGTGCAGAAGCTTATCGTGCCGGCGGAGCGGGTGGCCGAAGAAACAAACATTTTGGGCCGAATAGAAGATGGGGGACCGGTTAAGCCTTTCAACACCCAGCGTAAGTGCAAAGACGGGCGCATGGTGGAAGTCTCGGTGTCTGTCTCGCCGATCAGAAACGCGGATGGAGAGATTATCGGCGCCGCCAAGACGATTCGCGATATCAGCCGACAGATTTCCGTAGAGAATCAGATTCGGGAAATGAATGCTTCTCTTGAGCGTCAGGTGGAGGAGCGAACAGCAGAAATTCAACGGTATTTGGCGTTGCAGCAGGCGATTCTTGATAACGCCGGCAATGCGATTATCGCCACGGACCTGGAAGGCATGATTACGCTGTTCAATCCGGCTGCTGAGCGCATGCTGGGATACGACGCTGAGGAGATGGTCGGAAAAAGAACGCCGGCGGTTTTCCATTTGCGGGAGGAAGTGGCGGCGCGGGCGCGGGAGTTTTCTGAGGAACTACGTGAGAAAGTGGCGCCAGGGTTTGAGGTATTCATCGCTAAGACCAAGCGCGGGTTGCCCAATGAACACGAATGGACCTATGTGCGTAAAGATGGAACGCGTTTCCCGGTTCAACTTTCTGTGACGGAGTTGAAGGACGAAAATAATCGCGCCAGCGGCTATCTTGGCGTTGCAACGGATATTTCCCGGCAGGTGCAGGACCGCCGTAACCTGACATCCATGCGGGATCAGCTGTTGAAAGCGGCGGAAGTGGCCGAGCTCGGTATTTGGACCTGGGACCTGATAAGCGATGCGCTCACCTGGAATCGGCAGATGTTCGAAATTTACCAGGTTCCCTATGAGTTGAACAATGCGGGCTTGAGTCATCGCCATTGGCGCAACGCGCTGCATCCGGAAGATGAAGCCGCGACGACGGCCAAGCTGGAGGCGGCTTTAGCGGGCGAAGGCGTTTACGACCCCATCTATCGCATAGTGCGGCCCAGTGGCGAGGTGCGCTATGTGCAGGCCGCCGCAGTGGTGGAGTTCAATGACCTGGGTAAACCGATTTTGGTGCTGGGCGTCAACAGAGACATCACGGAACAGCGCGAGTACGAACAACGCCTGCGTGAAGCCAAGTCGATGGCTGATAAAGCCAGTAAGGCGAAGTCCGAGTTCCTGGCCAATATGAGTCATGAAATCCGCACTCCTATGAACGCGATCCTGGGGATGGTCAACTTACTCAAACGAACTGACCTGGAAGAGCGTCAACGGGACTATGTGCAAAAGGCGGAGTCCTCCGCCCAGGCGTTGCTGGGCATTCTTAACGACATTCTGGACTTCTCTAAAATCGAGGCCGGCAAACTGACCCTGGATTTAGAGCCATGCAGCCTGGATAAGCTACTGCAGGACGTCGGTGTCATCATCACCGCCAATATCGGCGATAAACCGCTGGAGGTGCTGTTTGACGTTGATCCGAGAATACCTGACTGGCTGGAGCTGGATGGTCTGCGTTTACAGCAGATTCTGATTAATCTGGCGGGTAACGCCGTGAAGTTCACGGAACAGGGAGAAGTGGAAATTTCCGTCAGACTGGAGTCCGTACAGGACGATAATCTGGTTTTGTCATTCTCTGTGCGCGACACCGGTATCGGTATTTCTCCCGAGCAGTTGCAGCGCATTTTTGAAGGCTTCACGCAAGCGGAAGCGTCAACCGCCCGTCGTTTTGGCGGCGCTGGTCTGGGGTTGGCCATATGTCGGCGCTTGGTGCGCTTGATGGGAGGAGAAATTACGGCGGAAAGTAAGGAAAGTGAGGGCAGTCTTTTCCGCTTCTCCATTACCTGCCTCAGGGCGCAAGCCCGGAGCGTGGCGAAAAAAGCCTGCAGTCTGCCGAAACGACTGCGCGTGCTAGTGGTGGATGACAACGCCAACACCAGGGAAGTGCTCAAAGGGGTGATTGAGTCTTTCGGTTGGACGGCGGACATTGCGGTCAGTGGCGAGGAAGGCGTCGCCAAGCTGATGGCGGCGGCGGACTTCGCTACGCCTTACAACCTGGTTCTGATGGACTGGATGATGCCCGGTATAGATGGCTGGCGCGCCGCAGAGCTGATTAAGGCGCAGTATCCGGCGGGTCAGGCGCCGCTGATCATGATGGTGAGCGCTCAGGCGCGGGATGAGATGGAGCGTCGTCGCCTTTCCTCTCCCAACACGATTGATGGATATCTCACCAAACCAGTGACTGCCTCCATGATTCTTGACGCCGCTTCGGACACGATGAAACTGGATCGCTCCCGCAGTCGCGTCAACAGTGCGGTCGCTGGCGAGCGTCTGCATGGCATGAGCATATTGCTGGTAGAGGACAACCCGACTAATCAGCAGGTGGCCATGGAGTTGCTGCAGAGCGAAGGCGCGAATGTAAGCATTGCCGGGGATGGTTTGGAAGCCGTGGCGGCGATTCAGAACGCAGAGTCAATGTTTGACGCAGTGCTGATGGATATCCAGATGCCGGGTATGGACGGTTACACCGCCACCCGTGAGATTCGCGGCAAACTGAAAATGAATGCATTGCCGATTATCGCCATGACCGCCAACGCGATGTCCTCTGACCGGGAGGCGGCGCTCTCCGTGGGAATGAACGACCATGTTGGCAAACCCTTCGACTTTGATCATCTACTGGAAGTACTGATAGAACAAACCGGCTGGGGTGAGTCACTTACGCCAACGCCAACGTCAGCCCCCGAATCTGAGGTGGAAGCGAAAGCGGAAGCAGCAAAAGAAATGCAATCAGAAACGGAAGCTCAAACAGAAATGGAGGTTCCCACACCGGAAACCGCTGTTTGCGCCATAGAGAGCAGCGGCGCCATAGACGCGTCTTGCGCGCTGGCGCGGATGAACGACAACTGGGGGATATACTGCCGCGCCATTCAGTTGTTTCTGCGCGACGCGCCGAAATTGATAGAGCTTTATCCTGAGCAATGGCCTACGGACCCCGAAGAGACCCGGCGGAATTATCACAGTCTCAAAGGCATGTCCTCTACGGTGGGGGCCAACAGAGTGTCCGAGCTGGCGGCGGAGCTGGAACATCTGGTTAAAGAGGGGCCGCGCGACGACGCTCGCTATCAGACGCTGCTAGAGCAGCTCAGGCTTAACATCAAGGCGGCGTATGCGGAGGCGGAAGAGTTGTTGCAGCGTCGTGACGTTGGTTAACGGTCTTTCGACTATGCTTAAGTCCTTTGAATGGATAATGGGAAGGCAAGCAATGAAAAGAATAACCATAATTACGGCACTGGCGCTGTTCGCAATAGGAGCGCAAGCGGCGGAGCTGAGCAAGCAGGCCTTGCAGGGAAGCTGGTTGATTCTGTCCATGAACGGAGAGTCTGACGACGAGAACGACAAGTGGGAATTCGAGGGCGATAACTTCTATCAGAACCTGGGTGGACGGCGTATTTCTCCCGACGCTTTCACGGTGAAAGGACAAACTATTGACCTGGGCTACGCCAAAATCAAGGTGCTAGCGTTCGATGACGACACGATGACGACACGATGACGGCGGATATGGCGGGTTTCACCTATGAACTTAAAAAGGATTGAGTCAGTTTTATATAAGGAGGACTGACAGCCAGCTTTCCTGGTCCCGCTCTGGCGGTCGTGAGTCTATGTGCGCATAATGCCGCTCGGATTTAATCGAGCGGCTGTCGACGCGCAGGACTAACAGCCGCCATTAGCGCAAGGATCATATGAAGTTACGAGTATTACTGTTCACGCTTATCACCGGGCCGTTTTTTAGCGCGTTTTCCTTTGTTACGGTTATCTTCTTAATGGGTGCGATTCAAGCTCCTGACTCTTTCATGGATAGGGGCGTTGAAACGCTGGGAGTCTATTTAGGTTCTATTTTCATCTCCACCATTGCAGGTTATCTGGTGGCCTTTTTAGGCGTTGAGGAACTGCCGCCTGGCATTTTCCCTCTTGTCATCTATTCAGTCTTATTTTCAGCAGCGGTCAGTCGATATTTCCTGTGGACCTACTTTAAGGAATATTCGAGAAAGACGGTGGTTCTGCATATCACGCTGATCAGTATGCTCGTCGCCTTGCTCGACTACGGCGTGTTTATTCTGCTTTTTTCTCAGTCGCCTAAAATAAGTTTCGTTATATCGTCTATGGTTCTGCCGACCAGCATTGTTCTGGGGGTTATCTGCGGTGTCTGGGAGAGCGGTAAAGAGAATCGTAAAGGCGTAGGGAAGAGGGAAATGGGTAAGGAAAAAAGTGGACTACGCCCCAGTGCTGAGCCTGGAGAAAAGCTTCAGACGACGGACGTCATCTGAAGCCGGATATGCTGTTATCAGCCTTTCGCCGGCGTGCGTCCAGCAGGTTTTCCGCGCTTGGGCCCGGCGCCCTGACGGGGAGGCAGGCCAGTGTGCTGAGTTAGAACCCGGCCTTTGCGCGGCTGTCCGCCTTGCGGATTCAGCTTGGAGCCGTACTTTTTTGCGCTGGGATGATTCGCTGGCTGCGTCGGCGGCACCAGGTGCTTCTTGCCGTAGCCAATCAAATGCGCCTTGCCCATACGCTGCAGAGCTTCTCTGAGCATCGGCCAGTTGTCCGGGTCGTGATAGCGCAGAAAGGCCTTGTGCAGACGGCGCTGCCGCTCGCCTTTCGGGATGTATACCTTGTCCGTCTTATAGTTGATGCGGTGCAAGGGGTCGCGCTCAGAGTGATACATGGCGGTGGCGCTGGCCATCGGAGAAGGATAGAACGCCTGCACCTGATCGGCGCGGAAGCCGTTTTCCTTCAGCCACATCGCCAGATTCAGCATGTCTTCATCCGTGGTGCCTGGGTGGGCGGCGATGAAGTAAGGGATCAGATACTGTTCTTTACCTGCTTCTTTGGAGAAGCGTTCGAACATCTCCTTGAACTTGTAGTAGGTGCCCATGCCAGGTTTCATCATTTTCGACAGGGGCGCTTCCTCAGAATGCTCCGGTGCGATTTTCAGATAGCCGCCGACATGGTGAGTCACCAGTTCGCGTACGTATTCCGGATCTTCCACCGCCAGGTCATAGCGTAAGCCGGAGGCGATCATCACCCGCTTCACGCCAGGCAAGGCGCGGGCGCGGCGATACAGCTGCGTGGTCTCCGAGTGATCGGTTTTCAGGTTCTTACAGATCGTCGGGTAAACGCAGGACAAGCGACGGCAGTTGGCGTGAATTTCCTCACTCTTACAGTTGAGGTGATACATGTTGGCGGTGGGACCGCCCAGGTCGGAGATCGTGCCGGTAAAGCCGGGCGTCTTGTCGCGAATGTTCTCAATCTCGCGGATGACGGAATCCTGAGAGCGGCTCTGAATCCAACGTCCCTCATGCTCAGTGATGGAGCAGAAGGAACAACCGCCGAAACAGCCGCGCATGATGTTCACGGAGAAGCGGATCATGTCATAGGCGGGTATACGCGCTTTGCCGTACGCCGGATGAGGAATGCGCTGGTAAGGCAGTTCAAAGACGTCATCCAGTTCTTTAGTCTGCAGGGGAATCGCCGGCGGATTCATCCACAGGAATCGGTCGCCGTGCTTTTGCGCCAGGTTATGGGCGTTGGCCGGGTTGGTTTCCAAATGCAGAACGCGTGAAGTGTGCGCGTACAGCACCGGGTCATTGCGCACTTTTTCATAGGACGGCAGCATAATAAAGCGTTTGTGGCCGCCGCTGGGGGGCAGAATATGCACCACTTGTTCTTCGGGTTCATTGGCTGCGGTTTGCTTGGAGCCGCAGCCTTCTTCCGTTCCCTCCTCATTGGCGTACACGTAAGGGTTGGGAAGCGGGTCGACTCTGCCGGGCTTGTCGATGCGGGTTGAGTCCTTCATTTCCCAGTCGTGGGGAAGCTCAGACAATACGCATGCGGTGCCGCGGATATTGGTCATGTCTTTCATGTGTTCGCCGGCGGCGGCGCGATGGGCGATTTCCACCACCGCTCTCTCCGCGTTGCCGTAGACCAGCAGGTCGGCTTTGGAGTCGAACAGCACCGAGCGGCGCACTTTGTCCGACCAGTAATCATAGTGGGCGATGCGGCGCAGGCTGGCTTCGATGCCGCCGACCAGCACCGGTACGTCGCTGTAGGCTTCTTTACAACGCTGGGTGTACACCAGCACGGCGCGGTCGGGACGCTTGCCGCCTTCGTTGTTGGGCGTATAGGCGTCATCGTGGCGCAGTTTGCGGTCCGCCGTGTAGCGGTTGATCATGGAGTCCATGTTGCCCGCGGACACGGCGTAGAACAGGTTGGGTTTGCCCAGCGCCATGAAGGCGTCCTTCGACGACCAGTCCGGCTGCGCAATGATGCCGACGCGGAAGCCATGGGACTCCCACAGACGCCCAATCACCGCCATGCCGAAGCTGGGGTGATCGACATAGGCGTCGCCGCTGATGATGATGATGTCGCAGCTGTCCCAGCCCTGCGCCTCCATCTCCTTGCGTGACATCGGCAGAAATTCCGCCGTGCCGAAGCATTCAGCCCAATAGCGTTGATAGGAAAACAGAGGACGCGCCGCGTGCATACAGAACTCACCGGGAGGGTTGATTAAAAAATGGCCGAGTATTTTACTCGATTATTCCGGCGGACGCGATAGCGGAGACCCGGCAGGGAGAAGAAATCCCCTTCGGCCGGGCATTATAGGGTTGTAGCGAAGTGTATCTTTTCGCTTGTTTACTCCGGCGGCAGGCGCTTGCGGATCTTCTCCGTCAGCGCCTGATTGCGCGTATTTGCGACCGATTGCTGGCGTTGGTGCAGCGCAACTTTCGCCAGCATATGCGCGGTGACTGGCGCGGTGATCATCACAAACAGGGTGATCAGCAGTTCATGGGCGGAAAGGCGCTGCTCACGCACAGTGAAGGCGATAATGGAGGCGATCAGCAGTGATCCCATGCCCACCGTTGCGGCCAGGGTCGGCGCATGCAGGCGGGTATAAAAATCGCTCATCTTCAGTACGCCAATGGAGCCCAGCAGGGCGAAAAGGCCCCCAAGCAGGACCAAAGCGCAGATAATCAGTTCTACCGTAAAGCTCATATCAGTACTCTCACATTCTTTTTCGGCGTCATTCGATGATGTCGCCGCGCAGAAGAAACTTGCACAACGCCGCGGTGCTGGCGAAGCCCAGCATGGCCACCAGCAGCGCAGCCTCGAAGAACAGGGCGGCGCCTTGCCAGAGTCCAAACAGAATGATCAACGCCATGCTGTTCAGATACATGGTTTCCAGGGCCAGAATCCGATCGGCGGACTCCGGGCCCAACAACAGTCGCCACAAGTTCAGAAGCATGGCGATGGAAACCATGCCGATGGCGATTTGCAGAGCCAGACTCAGCATTCGAATATCTCCTTCAAGGCGGCTTCGTAACGGCCTTTGATATGCGCAATCAGCTCGGCCTCGTCGTCCAGATGCAAGGTGTGGATATAAAGCCAGAGCTTATCCTCGGAAACTTCCACGCTGACCGTGCCTGGGGTCAACGAGATGGTTCCGGCGAGTATGGTAAGGGGGAGAGGCTCGTGCAGCTCCAGCGGTAAAGCCACAAAGGCGGGCTGTAAACGCTGGTTTGGGCCCATGATCAACAGCGCGACGCGGAAGTTATCGCGAATAATGTCGCCCAGCACGCGCAGGAAAAAGCGGATCGCCAGTACAGGCCGTTTCATGGTGGGCTGAGGGTCGCCAAGTCGAGCCGTCAGTCTTGGAATCGCAATAGCCAATAAGGCTCCCAACACCAAGTGACCCGGCGCAGCACTGTTGTTGAGCATCAGCCAGGCGACGAACAGCAGCAGGCTGAGCCAGGGCGAGGGAAACCAGAACAGGCGTAAGCGGTTAACCATCAGGAGCCTCCTTGTTGCATCATGCCGGTCAAGGCGGCTGAGTCATGCAATTGCGTTGCGGCGGCGTCAGTGAATTCCGTCACGGGGCCGCCGAACACGACCAGCAAAGGCGAGGCCGCCAGCAGCAGATAGACCGCGACTATGCGTAACGCCGGCGTCGGCTCCGCCACAGGCGCATCTTCACTGTGACGCCAGAACAGGGACGAGCCGGCGCGGGACAGGGCGATAATCGCAGCGAGTCCGCTGATCAGCACGAAGGGCCAGATCAGGCCGGTTTCCACGGGGCCTTCAGTGGCCTGTAACAGCAGCACCTTGCCAACGAAGCCGGACAATGGCGGCGCGCCGGTGACGGCGACGGCGGCGATGATAAAGGCTACTCCCAAAGCGACCGGGCGCTGCATGCGCCGTGAGGCGACGAAGCGGTCCTCCGCCTTGCCGCGCTGTCGACCGATCATGTCCGCTAACAGGAACAGCGCGCCGGTAATCAGGGTGGTGTGAATGGTGTAGTACAGCGCCGCTGCGGTGGCGTCAGCGCGTTGCAGAGCGATGGCTGTCAGCAGAATGCCCATGGAGACCAGCGTCAGGTTGGCGGTTAACGTACGCAGGCTGGGACTGGCGAGGGCGCCGATAGAGCCGATGATCAGCGTCAGCAGCGCCAGAGGCTGCAACCAGGGAGTGGCGATTTCCGCCAGGGCGCCGGCTCCGGCGCCGAAAATCGTGGTATGAATACGCAGGATACTGTAGGCGCCCACCTTGGTCATGATGGCGAACAAGGCCGCCACCGGCGCCGAGGCGGAGGAATATGAACGCGGCAGCCAGAAATAGAACGGCAGCAACGCCGCCTTCAAACCAAACACCGCCAACAATAGCAGTCCGCCCGCTTTCGCCAGCGGCTGCTCATCCGGACCCAGCAGCGTGGCTTTGGCGGCCATATCCGCGATATTGAGCGTGCCCAGGACGCCATACAGCGTTCCCAGTGCGAACAGGAACAGACAGGAGCCCACCAGGTTGATAATCACGTAGTGCACCGCCGCCCGGGTTTTCTGCTTGCCGCCGCCATGGATCAGCAACGCATACGAGGCGATGAGCAGCACTTCGAAGAAAACGAACAGGTTGAAGATATCGCCGGTCAGAAATGCGCCGTTGACGCCCATAAGCTGGAACATAAACAGCGGGTGAAAGTACATGCCGTTTTTATCGTCGCCGGCGCAGGCGTACAGCAAGGCGCCAAGGCTCAACAGAGAGGTGAGCAGCGTCAACAGAGCGGAAATGCGGTCCGCCACCAGCACAATGCCGAAGGGTGAAGGCCAGTCTCCCAGGGCGTAAGTGATCGCGCCTTCCAGTTGCGTCCGCTGCAGTAAGGCGATAGTCGTGACGATCAGCGCCAGATTCACTGCGACGGCGACGACGCGCTGTCTGGGCAGAGAGTGACAGAGCGGTGGCAGTAATAACAGGACCCCCGCCAGCAAGGGGATGACGATGGGAAGGATTGGCAAATGCTGCATCATCCTTTTCTCCCCGTGCGTCTTTGCACCATAGATGGCTCCGAGGGAATGCGTCCGTCTACATGATCATTGCCCAGGTCCGCCCGCGAACGCATCGCCAGTATGACCAGGAAGGCGGTCATGGCGAAACCGATGACGATGGCGGTGAGCACCAGGGCTTGCGGCAGAGGGTCGCCGTATTTTTCACTGGAGCCCAGGACCGCCACGCCGTATAGCGTGAGACGGCCGCTGGCGAACAGGAACAGGTTGACGGCGTAGGACAGCAGCGTCAGTCCCAGCACCACAGAAAACGTACGTCCGCGCAGGCATAAGAATACGCCGCAGGCCGTCAGCAGGCCGACACAGAATGCGTAAACGCCTTCCATTTAAAACTCCTCTTTGTGATGCGTCGCAGGCGCGCGCGGGGCGTCGCCGTTTTCAATAAAGGCCGGGCGCTCGCTGGTGGTGAGCTTGCCCAGACTCGCCAGAATCAGCATGGCGGCGCCCACCACGGTCAAATAGACGCCAAGGTCAAACAGCATGGCGCTGGCGAGTTCGAAGTCGCCGATCCAGGGCAGGTGAAAATGATCGAACCAACTGGTCAGGAAGGGACGCTCGAACGCCCAGGCTCCCGCGCCAGTAAGGGCCGCCAGCAGCACGCCGCCGGCGATCAGAGCCTGATAGTTGATGCGTACGCGGTGTTTGATCCAGTCCACGCCATGGGCGATGTATTGCTGAATAATCGCCACGGCGGTGATCAAACCGGCGATAAAACCGCCGCCGGGCAGGTTATGGCCGCGCAACAGGATGTAAACCGACACCAGCAGCGCCAGGGGCAGCAGGTTTTGCGACACCAGGGCCAGGATCATCGGGTGACGGTCCTGGCTCCAGGGACGACCGCTCTCATCTCCCGCAGGCATGTACAGACGCATGCCTGCGATCAGCTTGTATATTCCCAGGGCGGCGATGCCCAGCACGGTGATTTCTCCCAGGGTGTCAAAGCCGCGGAAGTCCACCAGGATGACGTTGACCACGTTATCGCCGCCACCTCCGGTTTTGCTGTGAGTCAGGTAGTAATCGGAAATGCTCAACAGCGGACGCGTCATCAATGCGTAGCTGATGCTTCCGACCACGCCGCCTATCAGCGCCGCAAGACTGAGGTCGCGGGTCAGCCGGTTGGGGCTGGATTCTTTAAGGGTGGTCTGTGGCAGGAAGAACAGCGCCAGCATCAGCAGTATGACGGTAATAATCTCAACGGACAGCTGCGTTAACGCCAGGTCCGGCGCAGAAAAATAGGCGAAGGCGATGGAGACGATCAGGCCCGTCACGGACAGCGACAACAAGGCGATAAAGCGTCGTCGCGCCCAGATTACTGTCGCCACTGCGCTCAGGCTCAGGAGGATGGCTCCTGTCAGCACGACGCCGTTGAGTTCCAGCTGCGGGCGGGAGCCGGCGCTGTGGTGTAAGTCCAGCAAAGGACCAGCCATAAACATCAGCGCGAACAGCAGCAGCAAAAACACGTAGCGTTGCAGAGAGCCGTTCTCCAGCGCGTCGATGATGCGCTCGCATTGTCTGGCGACGTATTGCACGACGCCTTCGAAGATTTGTTTGGCGTCGTGCTGAGGAAATTGGGCATGGAACTGGAACAGCATACGCCGGTTGTAATAGATGTAGAGGCCGCCAGCCATGGCCGCCAGACTCATCAGCATGGGAATGTTGAAGCCATGCCAGATGGCGAGACTGTATTCCGGCAAACGCCCGTTGAGCACCGCGGCCGAGGCGGCGTTCAGCAGGCTGGTGACGACATAATTGGGAAATACGCCCACCAGCAGGCAGAGCGCCACCAGAATTTCTACCGGAACCTTCATGTAACGAGGCGGCTCGTGAGGCGTCCGCGGCAAATCAATGGGGTCGCCATTGAAGAAAACGTCATGAATAAAACGCAGCGAATAGGCCACGGAAAACGCGCCGCCGACAGTGGCCAGGACGGGAATGACCCAGGACAAACCGCCCAGGGTGCTTTGGTCCAGAGTCTCCGCGAAGAACATTTCCTTGGACAGGAAGCCGTTCAGCAGCGGCACGCCCGCCATGGAGGACGCCGCCACCATGGCCAGCGCCGCCGTATGCGGCATATATTTCCACAAGCCATTGAGCTTGCGCATATCGCGAGAACCGGACTCATGGTCGATAATGCCCGCGGCCATAAACAGCGAGGCCTTAAAGGTGGCGTGGTTGATGATATGGAACACCGCCGCAACCGCCGCCAGACGGGTATTCATGCCCAGCAGCAGGGTGATCAGTCCCAGGTGGCTGATGGTGGAGTAGGCTAACAGCCCCTTCAGATCATGCTGGAACAAGGCGGTGAAGGCTCCGTAGAGAAGGGTGATCAACCCGGTCATGCTGACGGCGAGGAACCACATGTCAGTGCCGGACATGGCCGGATAGAAACGCGCCAACAGGAAAATACCGGCTTTCACCATGGTCGCGGAATGCAGATATGCGCTGACCGGCGTCGGCGCCGCCATGGCGTGAGGCAGCCAGAAATGAAACGGAAACTGGGCGGATTTGGTAAACGCGCCCAGCAACAGTAAAATCAAGGCGACCGGATAAGCCGGGTCCGCCTTGATCAACGCGCCGTTAGCCAATACGGTGTCCAGACTGTAGTCGCCGACTATATTCCCGATTAGCAGCAGCCCCGCCAACAACGCGAGTCCACCGGCGCCCGTGATAGCCAGCGCCATGCGCGCGCCTTTACGGGCGTCGCTTTTGTGGGACCAGAAACTGATCAGCAGGAATGAACTGATGCTGGTGAGTTCCCAGAACAGCCAGAGTTGCAGCAGGTTATTGGACAGTACGATGCCGAGCATCGCCGTCATAAACAGGAGCAGATAGGAGTAGAACCGCCCCATGTTTTCCTGTTCGGAAAGGTAGTAACGCGCGTACAGAATCACCAGCAATCCAATGATCAGTATCAGCAGGCAAAATAGCAGCCCGAGTCCGTCCAGCCGGAAAGCCAGTTGCAGCCCTATGGCGGGAATCCAGTCCACCGCGAAGCGCAGGGTTTCGCCATCCAGTACAGCTTGCGCCTGGATCAGAATGTAGGCCAGCGCCCAGGCTGGAAACAACGCAACAGAGAGCGCCAGGGCGCTACGGCCCGAGCGTCCGGAGAATAAGGGAACCAGCGCCCCCAACAGGGGAGCCAGTGGAATTAAATACAAACTCATCCGCAGACGTACTCCTTTGTTTTTCCTGCCTGTCCGTGTGGCGCGGAGCATCCGGACAGGGGGGCCTTACACTATAAAGGTCTGACTGCAAAAGGGAATGCTCAAGGCAGGATTATAGTCTCTCCGGCGCACTGGGACGGGGCTGAGGTGAAAAAAACGTCAATCCAGGGGGGAGCGGAGGTCCGGTGAGCGATTATTCTACTATTAATCAGGCAGTCAAATAGCTTCCTTCTATTTGACTGCAACGACAGGGCCTGCACAGGTCAGGCCCTGTCTCCCGCGGCTAGCCGCCGCGCAGGCGCATCCATGCGCCTAGTTATTAACATGCCAATATCATTGCCATATTAATATTAGTCTGTTAGCCGTGGATGGATCGCTTTGCGGTCTTTATTCGTTCGAAGAGGGTAAACCCGGGCTTTAGTGGATTGTCGCAGGGCAGGGAATTGATGCGCAGGGTTATTAACATGTCGTGCGTCCCCACGTTAATATTTTCCGTCTGCGCAGAGCCGTCTCATTGCGCTACTTTGAATAGTCGTTAATCGCCATCACTCATTTCAAGGAGAGAAATATGCATACGTTGATCAGGAATTGCGTCTGTCTGCTGTTGGGCCTGCTGGCCTTCACGGCCGCAGCGGGCCCTTTACCCTACGATGAAAGCGCCGACGCCAGGCGCGATATTCAAGCCGCCCGCTCCGCCGCTAGTGAGGACCATAAGCTGATATTACTGACCTTCGGCGCCAACTGGTGTCCGGATTGTCGCGTTTTCGATGAAGCCATGCAGGATGCTGAAATCGCCGCGCTGGTCAGCAAACACTTCAAGGTCGTCAAAGTCGATATCGGCGACTGGGATAAGAATCTGGATATTGTCGAGACCTACGGCAACCCCATTGAGAAAGGCATTCCCTCCATTGTCGTCACCGATAACGACGATAAAGTGCTGTTCGCCACCCGAGGTGGACAGTTGGCCACGGCGCGCAGTATGGGCAAAGACAAGTTTATTGAGTTTTTTGAATTTCTGGCTACGTTGAAGCAATGAGCGTCGTGGTGTTTCGCCCTGTGGGTTGTGCGCGGGCGTAGAAACAGGTAAATATGCTCTAAAAATAAAGAGCCAGAAAACAACGAGTTAAGCGGTGTCTGGTTGCACATTTTCGTCAACAAGGAGAAAGGCATATGATCAGACGTCTGATATGGGTATTGGCTGGCGTGACCGCATGCGGGCAGGCATTGGCCAGTGGTGAGTCGCATTGGGGGTATGATGAACCCGAGCGCTGGGGAGAACTGAAACCGGAATACACCATGTGCTCCGCCGGGAAAAACCAGTCGCCGGTGGATATCAGCGGCCTCATTAAAGGCGAACTGCCTGCGGTGGGTATGAGCTATAGCAGCGGCGGTCACGAGGTCGTCAACAAAGGCCATACCATCCAGGTGAATTACAAACCAGGCAGTAAAGCCAGCGTGGAAGGAAGGGAGTTCGAGCTTAAGCAGTTCCACTTCCATGCTCCCAGTGAGAATACGGTAGACGGCAAGAGTTTCCCGTTGGAAGCGCATTTTGTGCACGCTAATGAAAACGGTGAGTTAGCGGTGTTGTCCGTGTTGTATGAAGAAGGCGACCACAACGAGCATTTGGCCAAAGTCTGGGAGCATATGCCGAAGGAAGCGGGCGCTTCTAAAGCACTGCCGACAGAGGTTCACGCTGGCGATATGGTGTCTGCGAACTCGGGCTACTTTCGCTTTAACGGCTCATTGACCACACCGCCTTGCTCCGAAGGCGTGCGCTGGCTGGTGATGAAGGATTACCGCAAGGCTTCCAAAGAACAAATCAACCAGTTCACGGAAACCATGGGCGGTCCAACCAACCGTCCTGTTCAAGGCACGAACGCGCGCGTCATTCTGCACTGATCATTATCTTCGCGCAGGCTCTGTCATAGAGCCTGCTTTTCCCATCGTTTTTTACCCGGCGGACGCAGGCTAAAGCAAACGCCTGTTTGCGGCGCCCCCTCTTTCTTGACGACTCAACCCATTTTTCTAGGGCGTATGGGGGATTTACCCGTTCATCATGAATTTGGATTATGAAAACGTATTCATAACCTGAATGCTATGCTTCATACAGCGCGTAAGACACGCGCCCATTACCGCCAAATAATGAGTTTACGGAAGGAACAACAATGAACAGAAACTGTAGATCCCTCTCCGCCGGCGCATTGCTGGCATGTCTGGCTGGCGGCGTTAACGCCCACGGCCTGATTGAAGACCCGCCCTCCCGCAACTGGTATTGCGGAGCCGTCACCAAGCCCGATGAAATTGATAACGGCACAGCGGAATATGAAGAATGCCGCGGCGCCTTCGCTCAGGACCCGGTGGGCGGCTACCAGTTCATGAGCGTGTTGACCCACGCCCAGGGACGCGCGGTGGTGGACCCGTTGCCCGAGCACGTCTGTGGTTTCGGCAGCGAAACCTGGCAGGGCGGCGCTACGCCTTGGGATAGCGCTATTGATTGGCCCACCTCCCAAATGAGTCCAGGTCTTAAAACCTTTACCTGGAATATTTCCTGGGGCCCTCACTTTGACGACACGGAAGAGTTTCGCTACTGGATCACCAAGCCGGGATTTCAGTTTCAGTCCGGGCGTCCGCTGACTTGGGATGACTTTGAAGAAGAGGCGTTCTGCGTTCTGAACTATGACGACAAAAACCCAGACGCCAATCCCAATGTGGAGCCGGATAAAGCCAATGCGCGCTTCCGCACGACCTGCGATATTCCAGAGCGTAGTGGCAGGCATGTGATCTATGGGGAGTGGGGACGTAATCAATACACCTTTGAGCGTTTCCATGGATGTGTTGATGTGGTGTTCGATGGGACTGACCCTGGTGATAGTGAAAACGTTTTCGCAAAAATTAGCCTGACGCCGAATGTCAGCGAGTTCACTGGAGCCGGAGAGTTGCGTCTGGACGCTGGCGAATCTCAAGGCGAAGGCTTGTCTTATCAATGGAGCGTATCGTCACAGAATCCAGGGCTTTATGAACTGGAAGGAGCCAGCCAGAAGGTCGCCACCTTACGTATGGCGAATCCGGAAACCGCCGGTCGCGTCACTATCTCTCTGCATGTGAGCAATGCTGACGAAAGTGATGACGCCAGCGTCGCCATTACGCACTTGCCGGCGGGCTCATCCCCTTGGCTGGACTTGGGCGCGCTCACTGCGCAGCCAATGAATCTGGCCGCAGGCGACAAGGTCAGCGTACGCGTGGTGCTGCAGGACGGGCGTGATCTTTACTATCCGGCGCAGCCTTTGGCGCTTGGCGACGCTGATTCCGCTGCGGCGGAATGGCCTTATGCGCTGGCGCAGGCGGTCAACGCGGCGGGAGCGGAAATCAAAGTCGGCGTGGTGAATGCGGATAGCGAGGTGAATCCGGTGCGCGACCCCGTGGCGAATAAGGTCTACGCCAAGACCGACGCGGCGGTGGCGAACGCCTATCTGCAAGTGAAGAAAGGCGGCGATGAGCCCGCCGCGGACTGTGCGGTCGACTACGATGTGGTGAATGAGTGGGACGGCGGATTCCATACTGTGGTGACCGTCACCAATAACAGCGACGAACCCGTGCGTGGCTACGAGTTGGCCTGGACTCTGGCGGCGGGCGAGAGCTTCGATTATGGCTGGAACGCCAACTTTAGCGCAGAGGGCGCCGGGGTGACCGCCGCCGTTCCAGCGACGCAATGGAATGGAACGTTGGCCGCTAACGGAGGAACCTCCACCTTCGGCTTCATCGGCAAAAAAGGCGCAGCTTCCGCCAGCGTCCCAGCGATCATTAAGCTTAACGGGAGTGAGTGCGGGCAATAACAGCCTATGCTTCGAACCCAATGCCTCTAATCATCCAGAGGCATTGGTTTTATCGAGGAAAAGTCAGACCTTTTGCTTGACTGCTAGCTCACCTTTTTACGTTATTCTTTAGTCTGTCGTGTTGATAAGAGAAACGATTACCAAGGAGTCGTTGCGCTATGTCCAGTGCATCAACCAGGAAAAAAGTCGTCATTATTACTGGCGCAGGAAGAGGAATTGGCGCGGCGGCGGCGATGCTGGCGGGCGCTCGCGGTTACGCAGTGTGCGTGAACTATCTGAGTAACCATGACGCAGCGCAGCATGTAGTGGCGGCGATTCGGAATAATGGCGGTGAAGCGATCGCCGTGCAGGCTGACGTTTCTCAGGAAGAGGGCGTGCAGGCCTTATTTGCGACGGTGGACCGCGAACTCGGGAAGGTGACGGCGCTGGTCAATAATGTCGGCGTGCTGGAGCGGCAGATGCGTCTGGATCAAATGGACGCCGAACGGCTGACGCGTATCTTTCGCAACAATGTCGTCAGCTACTTCCTGTGCTCGCGGGAAGCGGTCAAACGCATGTCCACGATCTATGGCGGTTGCGGCGGCGTGATCGTGAATGTCTCCTCTACGGCGGCGAAACTGGGTTCTCCAGGGGAATACATTGACTACGCCGCTTCCAAGGGCGCGATAGACTCCATGACAGTGGGCCTGGCGAAAGAGCTGGCGCAGGAAGGCGTGAGAGTCAATGGCGTGCGGCCCGGGTCGGTATACACGGAGATCCACGCCAGCGGCGGCGAACCGGGGCGCGTGGATCGGGTGAAAGCGAACATCCCCATGCGCCGGGGCGGCCAACCGGAAGAGCTGGCGAATGCGATTTTATGGTTACTGTCGGAGGAAGCGTCCTATGTCACGGGCGCTATATTGGACGTTTCCGGCGGGCTATAGCGTTCATGACTTAACTGCCGCGGCTGATGTAGTTCTTCTTTGGCTTAGCTGACTGGTCGGGTGTTGAGATAGTGGTCGAAATGTCGGGCCAGTTGCTCACTGGCGGAGACAAATCCCGGCAACAGGCGGTTAACTTCTTCGATATCATCCAGACTGGCGGCGCTCTCTAATGCGCCGGCGGCGTGCTGCAATTGTTGTGCGTGCAGTTGTCCCGCCGCGCCTTTGATCGAGTGGGCGATAAACTCCACTTTGCCTGTATCGCTCTCAGCGATGGCCTCCTGCAGCGCCGCCAAACGTTCTGGCAGCCGACTGCAAAATCCACCTAGTAAGCGACTCAGCAGGGCATGTTTCCCCATCAGACTTTCCAGCGCCGCTTTTTCATCCCAAAGTTGCAATGGCTCCTGCTCTACAGCTTCTATCTCGGCGCCTTCTTCCGATGCGGCGCCTATTATCTGGATACTGGGTCTGGCGCTGGAGCGGCGGAACAGCCAGAGCTTGAGCTTTTCCTCCAGGCCGCTGGCGTTGATCGGCTTGCTGAGATAATCATCCATGCCTGACGCTAGGCATTTTTCGCGATCGCCTTTCATGGCGTTGGCGGTCATGGCGACAATGGGGATATGACGATTATGCTCACCGGCTTTACCGGCGCGAATTTGACGGGTGGCCTCATAGCCGTCCATTTCCGGCATCTGGCAATCCATCAACACCAGATTATAAGGCGCCTCCTCAAGCGCGCTTTGCAGCGCCGCCAACGCTTCCAGGCCATTGCCGGCGACATCCGCCGGCAATCCCATTTCCTCCAGCATCAATTGCGCGACCTCCTGGTTGACCTGGTTGTCTTCCACCAATAAGAGGCGACTGTGCGCTGGCCATCGCATCGGCGGATGCGCTTCCGCCGTGTCCGGCTCAGAGGCGTCGCTGGCGGGGAGGGAGCGCGCGTAATGGCGTGTGACCAGCGGTTTGGCCTGACGCAACGCATCGCCGCCCTCCGCCACCACGGAAAGAGCCGCGCTCAATTCCGCAACGGTAACGGGTTTGGGCAGATAGGCGCTGAAGCCCAGTTCTGCGAAATATCGCGCATCGCCCCGGTGGCCGATGCTGGTCATCATTACTAACGCCATATTGCGGTAAGCTGCGTTGGCTTTGAGTTGACGTCCCAGCATAGCGCCATCCATTTGCGGCATATGCATGTCCAGAATGGCGATGTCGAAGGGACGTCCGTATACGGCGGGAGAACCATTGATTTTCGCCTCGCACATGGCGAGCGCTTCTTCGCCGCTGGCGGTTTCCAGTACATGCGCGCCCCACATTCTGAGCTGTCCGCAGAGCACTTCGCGATTGGCGGCGTTATCGTCCACCACGAGCAAGGAAAGCGCGCGCATATCCACTTTGGGAAGAATCGGCTGCGTTAACTCGCTGCGTTGCAGACGGATGCAAAATTCGAAGCAGCTGCCTTTGCCTTGTTCGCTATGGACGGTAATGCCGCCGTTCATCAGCTCGCTAAGGCGTTTGCAAATAGCCAGTCCCAACCCGGTGCCGCCGAACTGGCGGGTAGTGGAGGCGTCCACCTGGGTGAAAGGTTCGAACAGTCCGCCGATTTTCTCTGCAGGAATGCCGATGCCGGTGTCGGTGACGGAGACGGTCAACAACAGGTGATCACTTTCCGACTGCAACTGGCAGCGGATGACGATTTCGCCTTCGGCGGTGAATTTGATGGCGTTGCTGACCAGATTGGTGAGGATCTGCCGCAGCCGACCGGGGTCGCCCCGCACCATGGATTGCTCGACGGCGCTTTGATCCAGCACCAGCTCCAGCTCTTTCTCCTGCGCCCGCAAGGCCATGGTGCCGGCGAACTCGTCCAGATGATGGCGCAAGTCGAAGTCGAGAAGCTCCAACTCCAGTTTGCCTGCATCCACTTTAGAGAAATCGAGAATGTCGTTGATCAGGCTCAGCAAGGACTCCGCGCTGGATTTGGCGATGTTGACCTTGCGCTGTTGTTCCGACTCAAGCTTGGAATGCAGCACCAGATTAAGCATGCCCAGGACGCCGTTCATCGGCGTGCGAATCTCATGGCTCATGGTCGCCAGAAAGTCGCTCTTGGCGCGGGCGGCGGCTTCAGCGGCTTCTTTCGCCTCGGTCAGCTCCTGTTGCGCATTGCGTTGGGCGGTTATGTCCACCGCCGTAGCGTAAATCTTGCCGGAAGCCGGATCGCAGGCGGAGTTCCACAGCAAGGTCACGACTTCTCCGCTGTAACAGCGGTAGCGATTGACGAAAGAGATGGCGGGCTTACCCCGGGCCAGCTTTTTCAGTTCCAGTAATGTGCTTTCTGCGTCATCCGGGTGTATGAAGTGGACGATGGGCTCCGACAGCAGTTCTCTTTCCGAGTAGCCCAACACCTTGCTGAAGGTGAAGTTGATTCTTTCGAAGTAGCCTTCAGTGTTGGCGATGCACAGGAAGTTGGTGGAGAGATCAAAGAAGTTCTGCAACTCCTTCTGGGATTGCTCGATCTGCTGGCGTGCGGCGCGACTTGCCGCCTCCGCCTGTTTGCGCTCGGAAATGTCCTCGATGATTGACCAGATATACTCCCGACCCTGGGTGTCGGAAATCAGCACGCCGTTTAACAGCACCGGATAGCGATCGCCGTTCTTGCGTATGTACTCTTTCTCATAGGGCCCGTAGCGCCCGCGAATGCTGAGCTGCTCCAACTGTTGTGACTCTAGTTCCTCATAGTCCTTGGGCGTGACGTCCCAGTAACTCAACATGAGAAACTCTTTGCGAGTGTAACCCGTCGGGCCCAGCAGCGCGTTGTTGACCTCCAGGAAATCGCCGGTCTTGTAGTCATTGAGGGCGATGCCCAGGGGGGATAAGTCAAACAGGCTGCGCAACAGCATTTCATTTTCATGGCGCTTGCGTATTTGCCGGAACACCAGGAGTGTCGGCGTCAAGATAAGCAGTCCGATTGTGAGGACGCTGATGCGCAGTGCGATGGCGCCTTCCGCCAATTGCGGCCAGCCGCCCTGGGGCGTGGCGCCGATACGCCAGGCGCCGTTGGGCAGCGTGACTTCTGCGATAACCGGGTTGGCGTGGAAAACCTCAGGGTCGCCATAGAATATGTCGCTGTCCGTGTCGTTGTTGTAGGCTGAGCGGATTGCGATATCCAGCCCCTGGGCTGCGCTTGTCAGGCCGCTGGCTTTGTACAGTTCCTCAACGTCAATAACGGCGGACACCAGCCCCCAGAAACGCTCTTTTTTGCCACTTTCGGAGTAGGTGAAAACAGGAATGCGCCCGATAAATCCGTAGCCTCCCTGCACCAGTTTGATAGGGCCTGTCACCAGAGGTTGGCCGGAATTCCGCGCTTGTTCGGCGGCCTCTTGCTGGTCGGGCGTTGCGCTCAGATCCAGTCCAATAGCGCCTTCATTGCCTTGCAGCGGGTAAATCAGGCGGATAACCATATCCGGCGCCGCGCCGATGTTACGCAGTTGCGCGCGGCCGTCGAACAACGGATATGCGAACTCGGTGAAGCGATCCTGATTCATGTCCGGCTCGACGCTGATGGCGGCCACTAATCCACGAACGGTCTGGATATTGCTGCTGATGGCTCCTTCCAGGCGCGCGCGCACCACGCTCAACTGGCTGAGTACGTCGTTGCGGATTTCCTGCTCATGGCGAATGTTGTTGAGACGGTCGATATAAAAGCCGGCGGCGATTACACCAACCGTGATGATCAGCGCAGCGCAGCGATACAACCATTTGGACTTGCCGGGGCCGCTGCTATCCGGCTGTTGCATGGGGCGGTCAAAAGTTGCGCCTTCCTTTATTCCAGGCTGGCTGTTCATAAATCGCTTCGTCCAAGAGTTCCGCTACATTGAGTTCGGCGCCGGCGGCCAGGCCGTCCAGCGTTTTTCATGTCTGAGGACTGTCTTTGTTCGCGCGGGGAACTGCTTTTTTTCGCCGCAGACCTGATGGCGTTTTTGGATCGTCAACAAGCCTTAGATTCTAGCTTAGCATGTATCGACGGCCCCGCTTCCGCAATGACTGCGATGCTGGTGTTGATGTGATCGATGTTATTGGGGAAAACATAATAATTCGTTATAGTTTTGCCCAAATAAAAATAACCATCCCATGCAACTAATTGAAAATACTGAATAAGCAAAGGCGACGGACCTGGGAGGGTTTATGAGCACGCATGTTGACAGAAAGCGCATCACTATTCCGCAGATACGGTCGATGAAAGGCCGGGGAAGCATCGTTTCCCTGACCGCCTACACAACGCCCATGGCGCAACTGATGGATGAGTTCGTGGACTTGATTATCGTCGGCGACTCTACAGGCATGGTGGCCTATGGCTTTAACTCCACCATGTCCGTCACCCTGGACATGATGATCAACCATGGCGCGGCGGTGACCCGGGGCGTCAGCAAAGCCTGTGTGATTGTGGATATGCCATTCGGGACTTTTCAGGAGTCGCCGCAGCAGGCTTATCGCAATGCAGCCCGGGTTCTGGTGGAGACCCAGGCGCAGGGCGTGAAAATGGAAGGCGGCGAGGAGTTACTGGAAACCGTCGATTTTCTGGTGCGCCGGGGTATCCCGGTTATGCCGCATATTGGCCTGACGCCGCAGCACGCGAATGTGCAGGGCGGGTTCAAGGCGCAGATCCGCACCGAGGAAGAAATCAGCGCGTTCGTCAAACTGGGGCAAGCCTTTGAAGCAGCGGGCGCATTCGCCTTATTGGTGGAGGGCGCGTTTGAAGAGGCGGCGCGCAAGGTCACCGCGGCGGTGAGCATTCCTACCATTGGCATCGGCGCCTCGCCGGAATGCGATGGCCAAGTGTTGGTGACCGAGGATATACTTGGCCTGTTTTCGGGCTATACGCCCAAATTCGCCAAACGCTACGTGGATTTGAGCCAACCAATAAGAGAGGCCTTTTCCAGGTACGCTCATGAAGTGCGCTCCGGTGAGTTCCCGGCAATGGAACATTGCTTTGGCGTACGCAAAAACAGCGAAGGAGGCTGACTCCTCGCGAAAATCCGCAGGTAACGCCGTCTCCGTTCGCGCAGTCGAGGCTGTGACGGCTTTATCTCTGACATTAGAAATTATTGAAGAAGTATTAAAATGGATTTACCTATAAAACCGGACTACTACCTGATCATTGATCTTGAGGCCACCTGTTGCGACCAAGGCTCCGTTCCCCGCAGGGAAATGGAAACCATTGAAATTGGCGCAGTGATGGTGGACGCCGCGTCCCTGGCGGTGGTTGATGAGTTCCAGACCTTTATCCGTCCAGTGCGACACCCGCTGCTAACGGACTTCTGTCGCGAACTGACTACCATCAAGCAAGAACAAGTCGTTAATGCGCCGACTTACCCGGAGGCGATTGAGTCTTTGCAAGATTGGATGCGCCATTACCCTGACTATCTGTTTTGCTCCTGGGGCGATTACGATAAAGGTCAGTTCGAGCAGGATTGTCAATATCATCAGGTCGCCTATCCCTTCGCCAGCGGGCATTTGAATATCAAGAAGCAGTTCTCGGCGACGCAAGGGCTCAAGAAAAAGTATGGCATGGCGGGAGCCTTGCGCATTGCCGGTTTGTCACTGGAAGGCTCCCATCACCGTGGTATTGACGACGCCCGCAATATGGCGAAACTGATGCCTTACATAGCGGGTCGGGAAAAGTTGTCAGTCGGGAAAAGGTGAAACATTGATTCTAGCTGTAGACGTACAATACGAAGAGGATGGCGGCGCGACCGTCGCAGGCGTTCTGTTCAAGGACTGGAGCGATCCGGAGCCGGCGCGAGCGGTACTGACGCATGTCAGTGAGGTGCAGGACTATGAGCCTGGCCAATTCTATAAGCGTGAGCTGCCTTGCATCCTGCAGTTGCTGGACGCTATTCACGAGTCCGTGGATTTCATTGTCGTGGATGGCTATGTCACACTGGGTGCGGATGATCGCCCCGGTCTTGGCATGCACCTGCATAACGCGCTGCAACAACGCATTCCGGTCATTGGCGTGGCGAAAAAAGCCTTTCTGGATACGCCGCCGGACCGTGAAATCTTACGCGGCGACAGCCTTAAACCTCTGTATGTTTCCGCTGCAGGCGTCCCTCTGACGCAAGCTCGGGACTGGATTCTCGCAATGAGCGGCAAGCACCGCATCCCCACACTTCTCAAGCGGGTCGACCAACTGTGTCGGGGCTCCTGGCGTCCGTAACGAGAGTATTTCCTTCTCTGTTCTATACTGAAAAATAATGCCTGTGATTTGCTGAGATGATTTTCAATGCGGGTCAGTAGGTTTCGCCATTAAATCAGGACGGATGACAGAGCTTTGCGAGAGAGCCGCAGAGCGGGGAGCCATGTGCGTTATCTGTTATGTCTGTGTATTAGCTGTTATCTCGCCATATCCTCCGTCTTCAGCGCGGAACCGGTGGTGGTGCGTCATGTGGGGCCGGAAGATGTTGGCGATATCCGCAAAAATTACTTCATCGGCGCGCTGCATCTGACGCTGGAAGAGTCCGCATCGGAGGTAGGCCCCTACGAGATGAAGCAGATCCAGGCGCCGATGTCTCAAGGGCGGGCCTTTAAAAGCCTGCAGGAGGGACTGGTCGATGTGGTCTGGTCCATGACTTCGGAAGAGAGAGAAACCAATTTTCGCGCGATCCGTATCCCCTTGATGCAAGGTTTGATCGGCTACCGGGTGCTGGTCATCCGTAAAGAGGATCGCTACAAATTTAATACGATCACTGAGCCTGAACAGCTGAAGGCGTTGCTGGCCTATCAGGGCCACGACTGGCCTGATGCGCAGATCCTGCAGGCCAATGGCTATCGCCTGAACACCAGCTCCTGGTACAAGGGATTGTTCAAGCTGCTGGCGCAGGGCGGTTTTGACTACTTCCCGCGCAGCGTGTTGGAAGCCTGGGACGAACTGGCCGCTTATGATCAGGATACTTTGATGGTGGAGGAGAGCATTCTTCTGCATTACCCAACGGCGGTTTATTTCTTCGTGCGGCGGGAGGATGTCGATTTGGCGGAGCGGATACGTCTGGGACTGCGCAACGCCATCGATAATGGCAAATTCGAACGTCTGCTGTATGGATTTGAACCCCATCGTCGCGCGCTGCAGGCGGTGGACTTCAAACATCGTCGTATCTTTCAGCTGCATAATCCGCTACTGACCGAACAGACGCCGTTGGACGACGAATCGCTCTGGTTTGATGTGGAAGCCTATGTGAAGAATCATTCCCAATGAACTGATCGTCGCGTTGAGCGGCGACTGCGGTTCACGCCTGGGTGACGCAGGGACGCCGGCCCTGAAGAGGACCGGCGTCGTGTTGACGGGACAAAATGATCCCGTTCCCTGCCTGTTTACAGGTCGCCATGGTCACTGATTCCTTGTGGAGAGAGAGTTTCGGCAAGCCTCGCCGAAGGGGGGATTATTGTGTCGCCAGTTGGATGCTGGTGTGCACGAGCGTCAGGTCGTCGCTCAATGCGTCGCTCTTCAGGTCCGCCGCCCAGACTTCGATATAATTGAAGCCGGAGTCCAGCGCGAACTGAATGGAGCCAAGTAATTCTTCTTCGGTGAGCTGGATGTTAGCGCGCTCGGAAGACGCCGTACCAACGATTTGCACCGCTGCAAAGCTGGTCGCCTGAGCGGACACCAGCAAATTGTACATCTCCGGATAGGCGGTCATCGCGTTCTCTTCGCTGAACCAGGCGGCGAACAAACCGAATCTCTGACCGATGCTGGCGTGGCCGTAGGCGGCGACCTCTTGGGCTACCACTGGGCTACGGAATACAGGGTGAATTTCCACGTCCAGTTTGGTATTGGGGAACGCGTCATCGTAAGCGTCCATAATCTGTTTCCAGGACTCCACCAGCACTTCGTTAGAGAACCCCATGGATTTGAAACGGTTCTCCGTATCACGGTCGAAGAAATACTGCATTTCAAAACCGTTGGTAGTGGAGTTGGTCATGTGCACCAGCGCGATGTTGGGATTGCCGTCGTAGCGTTGACCCAGGGCCTCGATAAACTGTGAATAACGGTTCAGGAAAACGCTGTCCCATGGCAGTGGCATACTCTTGGGATATACGCTGCGGAACAGGTAGTCCAGGGTTTGCGCGCCTTCCGTTTTCAGCCAGGAGGGCGCCTCCGCTCCGTTAGTGATCGCCAGCGCGATTTTTACGCCTTCCTGTTGCGCTTTCGCCAACTGGCTGTCCAGGCGGCTCCAGTCGTAGACCCCAGGCGTTGGCTCCAGCAGGGCCCAGCTGATGCGCACCAGTACGCCGTCCATGTATTCGATTTCACCTGCGTTGTGGAATACCGAGGAGTTACGCTCAGTGGTTGGGCTACAGCTACAGTAAATGCCTGACAGGTTAGGGCTCTGCATGGCGTTGGCTGTGCTGGAGACAGCGCCGGAAGTGACGATGGCGCCGCTGATGAGCAAAGTATTGAAAGCCGCTTTCCAGTTGTTGCGGATAGAAGTGAAGGCGTGTGAACGGGGGGCTAAGATCTCCTTGGACATGATGCTATACCTGCTTATGTTCTGCCCATGAATGGGACGATGGATAATCGGGTTAATAACTCTCGAAAGTACCGCTCAGCTCATTCGTTGGGCGCAGAATAGGCATCATGAAGGAGGGGTTAAAGGCAGTTTCCGTAAAACTGTGACGCGCCTGCCGGGGCGTTACCATAAGCCAACGCAAGTTAATGGTTTTGACTGGGTATGTATCTGTATGTATGTGAAATTAAAGAATATATTTCTGGAGTGAAACCTCAGAAATGGGACTTTCCGCACACCGGAAATGTGACCGTTCCGCTTGTTGAGGTGTCTGCTATGACGTTAAAGGGATATACTCCGCCGCGTTAACGGCCGCCTAAGATGACAGTGACGAGGAAATGGCATTCATGAAAGTAGAGCTGGAGAAGATTTTCAGTTTCATCATCGAACTGGAACAGCTGAAAAGCGTCAATCGCATGACCAAAGTGATTGGAACCGATCGCCGGGAGAATTCGGCTGAGCACAGTTGGCAAATCGCGGTGCTGGCGATGTCTCTTGAGAGTTACGCGAAAGAGAAAGTGGATATCAACCGGGTCGTGCGCATGCTGTTATTGCATGACGTGGTGGAAATCGATGCTGGCGACAAGTTTGTCTTCTCCGCAGCCCATGCGGACACGGAAAATGAAATGAAGGCGGCGGAACGAATATTCGGGATGCTGCCGTCGGAAGTGGGGAGCGAATTCAAAGCCCTGTGGCTGGAATACGAAGAGCGGCGGACTCCAGAGTCCCGCTACGCCTACGCCATGGATCGGTTGATGCCGGTATTGATCAACCTGAATAATGGCTGTCAAAGCTGGGTGGAGAATGGCGTGCGTCTGGAGCAGGTGCTGTCGAAAACGGGAATCCTGGCCGACTTCAATGAAGCACTGTGGGAGATGATCAGCGGTCGCCTGCATGAAGCCCATCAAAAAGGTTTTTTAGGCTAAAAATTATTTTAAAACAGTGTGGTGGAGAGCTGAAAAGTACAGGCCAAATAACATGTGACCTGCTCGGCGTTATCAAGTGGCTTAAGCGTTTTACGCTGGACGTTAAGCGGCATTCAAGGTAATTTACGCCCACCTATAGTGCTTACTGATAAACCCAGCACTATATTACCGCCTGCCGGCGACGCATAGCGCGCCTCAGGCGGTTACCCCCTTCCCTGATTTTCCTCTATCGCGTCAGTAAATTATTACAACTTGTTTAAGCCGGTTTTTGTAATTAGCAATAGCTGATTGATTTCCATAATATACCTTTACTTTTCTGCAGTCTTGGCACTGCCCAAAACCAATCACGGAAAGAAGTCCAATGCGTCAAATAACTTGTATCTTTACTTGCTTAGCCTGTTTCTCCGCGCCAGCTCTGGCGGAAACTTGGTATGTGGGAGCGGACGGGGGTGTAGGAATGGTGAAAGCCTCCTCCGAAAAGTTTTATATCCCCGCAGCCAATGTTCGTCTGGGCGGACGTCTTGAAAATGGCGTTGGCCTGGAAGCTTTATTCTCTACTGGCGTTACTGATTCCGAAGAAGCGAACGTCAATATGGAACTGAACAGCATGGCGGGCGGTTATTTGACATACACCGGCGTGCTGAGCGACACCACGTTGCTGACATTGGGAGTAGGTTACGTCGCCACCGAGCTGGAAACCGAAGTGGGAGGCAAAACTTCCGATCTCTCATTCGATGGAACCAGTCTGGCGATCAGGTTGGAAGAGCCGCTCAGAGCCTATCCCAGCGTGAAACTGTCCGCTGGCTACTATCATGTGTTTGAAGATGATGGCGTGAAGATCAGAAACTTTGGTCTGGGATTGCAATATGATTTCTAACCTAAGGAAAACCCGCGTCGTAGCCAGTTTTGCTGCGCTGGCGCTGTGCTCTGCATTGTTGTCCGCTTGCGGCGGAGGCTCTGGCGATACGGATGCGTTGAATGACGCAGTCGATGCAGGAAAACTGGACGCCAAGAGTCTGACTCTCACTTCTACATCAGACAAAGTGCTGTTTGAGCCCAATGAGAGCTGGCAGCTGAAGGTGGTGGCGGAGCTGAATAACGGCTCAACCCAGGACATCACCAGTAAAGTGAAATGGAGCACTGACGATGGCGCTCTGGCGACTGTCGACAATGCCGGCAAAATGACGACCGGAACCCCGGTTGGCAATCAGGATGTAGTGATTACCGCATCACTGGTGAACCTCAACGCGAAACTGACGGTTACGGTGTCTGACGCCACCTTATCCACTATTGAGGCGAGCGCCAACAACTCCGAAGTGGATGAATGCCGCAGCCTGACCCTGAGTGCAACGGGAACCTACACCGACGGCTCCCAGCGTCCAATTGTTTCAGGGTTATCCTGGGTTAGCAGTGATAGCTCCGTGGCGACGATTAACAGCGACAGCAGCTCGTTAATGACGCATAACAGTGGCGCCGTGAGCGTGTCTGTCAGCCGGGGCGCAGTGAAATCTGCAGACTTGCCTATCACGGTCAACGATACGCTGGCCTCTTTGAAAATCAATGAAGGTAGCTCCATTTCCGTCAGCAAGTCCGGCAGCACTACATTGACGGTCAGTGGCGACTATAGCGACGGAACTAACAACGTCGGGATCACCGCAAACTCGACCTGGAGCAGCGGAAATACTGGCGTGGCCACGGTTGACAGCGGCAAGGTCTCTGGCGTCTCTACCGGCACGACGACCGTAACTGCTGCTTGTGGTGGTCTTACCGCAGATACGACAGTGGACGTATTGGAGATTTCTGGTTACGAGATAAAGGATGTTAAGGGGAAATCAGCCCTGGAAGAAGGTGAAGTGCGTCAGTTAAGCTTTTATGAGGTGTACACTGATAACTCCAGGAATAATATTTCTTCGAAAGCGGACTGGAAGATTACTGCAGGCAGTGATATCGCGGATATTAATGGCGATGGTAAACTCACGATGAAGAATGACTTCAGCGGGTATAGTGGTACTTCCATAACAGTTAGCGCTGAGTACGAGGGAACAACGGAAACGTTGTCTATCGATATTGAGAAATAGTTGGTGATTATTCTCTAACTATATGTAAAAGGGGCGATTTATCGCCCCTTTCTCTTTTCTGACAGGGGGGCAATGTGGATAATGGGCGCCGGCGTTGTTAAGGAGGCTGCCTTGAATTATCTGATTAATGTCCTTGTACTTGCTGTCCTGGCGGGTCTTTCCTATTTCGGTTATCAGCAGTATCGCAAAGCGGTGCGCAATAGACGCGTCCGATTTATCGATAACTACCGTTTCCCTCCCACCATTGATCGGCGTATCGCCCGGAAATATCCGCATTTGACCCCTGCTCAGGTCGAGAGGGTGGTCACTGGTCTGCGTGAATACTTTCATATCTGCCGCATGGCGAATGGACGAATGGTGTCCATGCCGTCACAGGTGGTGGATGTCGCCTGGCACGAATTTATTTTGTTCACCCGTCGTTATGAAAAGTTCTGCGACGAAGCTTTTGGGCGCTTTTTACATCACACGCCAGCGGAAGGTATGGGCAAAGCTACAAATGTACAGGATGGGGTGAAACTGGCCTGGCGTTTGAGCTGTTTGAGGGAGAACATTGACCCTCTGCGGCCCAAGGCGTTGCCCATTTTGTTCGCCCTGGATGCGGAATTGAAGATTCCTGATGGCTTTTTCTATTCGCTGGATTGTACAGGGCGCAATGACCACTGCGCGTCTAATATAGGGTGCTCTAGTTCCAGTTCTAGTTGCTCCAGCGACTGCGGTGGCGATTGGGGCGGTAGTTCCTCCAGCCGTCGCTACAATGATCATGACCGCGACAGCAGCTCTGACAGCGGCAGCAGTTGTGGGAGCAGCTGCGGCGGAGGCTGTGGCGGCGGCGACTGATAGAACGTCGCATCCCTGCTAATATTCCCCTAGATTAGCGTAACGTCTCTTTCAATACGGGATCAGGGTATGAAGCTGTTGTGTGGCTTGTGGCTGACGTTGATGGCGGTTTCCGCCTGTGCGGATCAGCGTCCGCTCCGTTATTATCAAAAAGACAGCCGTTACGAATATCGCATTCAATTGCTGCAACTGGCGCTGCTGAAGGCGGGGGTGGGCAACGAGTTCAGGCTGCGTCCCCTACAGGACAATGTCACAGCGGCAAGAGGGCTGGCTTTACTGGAGCGTGGTCAGCTGGATGTGGCGTTCCTGCCCACCACTGTTGATCTTGAGCGGCGCTTTCGGGCGGTGAAAATTCCCATACTGCGGGGGATACTGGGCTATCGTGTATTTTTGGTGCATAAACACAGCCTCCCTGCATTGAGTCTGGTGAAGAGCCTGGATGACCTGCGCGCTCGCTTTGTCGCAGGTTTCGGCGCGCAGTGGAGCGACATTGATATCTTGCGCGGCAACCGTCTCAAGGTGGAGGACTCCCCGCAATACGGACTTTTATTCGATATGCTGATGGAGATGCGCTTCGATTACTTTCCCAGGGGGCTGAACGAAGCCTGGAAAGAGCTGGAGGAGCGTCAGGCGCAATATCCCGATCTGGCGGTGGAGCCCACGCTGGCGTTGTATTATCCCTATCCGGTGTACTTCTTTGTAGGCAAAGGGGATGAAACCCTGGCGCGATTGATTGAAAAAGGGCTGACCGCAGCGCTGGAGGACGGTTCGTTCAAGCAACTGTTCCTTGCCCATCACCAGCCTTTTTTAGACCAGGCGCAGTTATCGCGTCGACGTGTATTTTTACTGCAAAATCCTACTCTGCCTGCTGAGACAGAAGCGCCTGATACGCACTGGTGGCTGCCGGAGTCGCCCCTGAATGAAAGCGCGCCGTCAGTCGAATAGTTACGGTCCTTCGTAAGGCTTCTCACGCAGTGAATGCAGCCTGGATTGCAGAGAGCCGACATGGATTTCGAGCTTGTGGCTATCTGAGGTCAGATTTTGCTGTGGTCGATGAAGAGGGCTTCCAGGCCGGGAGTTTTACTGCCTTTATTCGCCTGATACAGATGACAGCTGATGCGGGCGTAGTTATCGAGATCGCTCTGCACCAGACAAGTGCTCTCATAGGCGATACTGTTTTCCTGAAAACGCATACGCAAGACCGTGGCTTCGCCATGCACGGCGTCTTCAATCGCCGCCTCGCCGAATATCACTGAGCCGCCGATTTCCCGCTTAATCTTGAGTTGGTGATTCTCAGAATAAATTTGCAACGCGCCCTGATAGGTGCTGCCGGAATCGGGCGACTTGCCGATGAGTTGATAAGCGCCGATGACAAAATCTCCGAGGAAATCTTTGGCGGTTTCGCCGCCGAAAGCGGAGGGGGATAACAGGCAGCACAACAGCGCTGCAGGTTTGAGGTTCATCCTGAAAATCTCCTTAGGATACTGTATAAGTCGCTGTGCCCAGCGCAATCGTCTGTTCTCTGTCATTGACCAGCTCCATACGCGTCACCGCAATCGACTGGCCGTGGCGAATGACGCTGGCTGAGGCGACGAAAAACGCGCCGCGCCCGGGGCGCAGATAATCCACTCGCATATCAATGGTGCCGAGCCTGCGCAGTTTGCGCTGCACTTCTTTCGGGTCAATTTCCGTCAGCCGCTCAATGATGCTGATCGTCGCCACCAGGCCGCCAGCCACATCAAGCAGCGTTGCAGTGACGCCGCCGTGCAGGATGTTCTGAAACGTGTTGCCGACCAGTTCCGGCTTCATTTCCAGGCCCAGCACTACTTTTTCCTTGCTGACCTCGCGGACTTTGATGCCGACCAGCCGGTTAAAGGGGATGTGCTCGTTAAAATAAGCGGTAATCGTTTCTATCAGCTGTGCTTTGTCCATGCAATGCGCCTTTCACCTTGTTGGGCGGAATATCTCATTAAAGCAAAAGCGCCAGACCGCCCCCATGAGACATAAAGGTTTGTTGACATTACGCTTTTATAGCCTGTTTCCGCCTCCAGGCGTAGCCCTGATTTTCTTCCAGAAACTGAATGAAGTCCGCGCCGAAATTTTTATACCCCTTTGCGGAGAGGTGAATTTCATCCGCCCAGAATTCTTTGCCGGTTAAATTCAGGTGACGTGTCTCCGCGTCGTAGAAGAGCGTATTTTCGTATTGGGCGAGCGTTTTAGCGAGGGCGTCGGACAGACGTCCATGTATGATGCGGATGATGTCATGACGCAAGGGCGACGCCTCGGCGGGCGGATACCCATGTAGCTCGAATACCGATGAGATCCAGGGGCCTGAACGTAGATTTAAAAACAATTTCCATCCTCGTTCACGGCTCAGCGGCGCACTGTAGCCATGGCTCACGACGATGGCGTTGGGGTGATAAAGGTTACGCATTGCCAGGCTGCTTTTGTAGAAATCCATGATGCTGGTCAATACCGTATCGAGAATATCCCGCCGCAGGCATTGCAGCGCGGTCAGGCCCGGTTCGTAGGGCGCAAGGATCGGCGCCAGATTGGCGAATATGTCATTACCGCCTGCGCTGATGAAGATGTAGTCAAGCTGGACGTGGGCATGTTTCAGTCTGCGATAGTGCCGTAAATGCGGTTGCATCTGTAGTGTGGTGGCGCCGGAAATGGCGAGGTCCAGCCAGTTGGCTCCCAGCGGCTCCAACATGGCGATCGCTTCAAAGATATTATTGGGAGCGTTTAAGGCGCCCCAGCCGCGGCCCGGGTAATCAAGCCAGGAATCGCCTTCCAGCAGGATATTCGGATACTCGCGCCGCACTCCCTGTCTGACGCCATCAATAAACTCGTTTAAATTTCCGCTGATGTAGTGTTGTCCTATCTGTCTCGCCATGACCTGTATTGCCTGTCCTTATGTTCCTGATGATTCAGCGCTTGTGTTGAAAGCGTCCCTCCCGCAGGAAATGCAGGGTTTGTTCCAGCGCAGTCTGGTTGCGCATGATAAACGGATGCGTTGCAGGGAGCACCAGAAAGTCTCTCATGCCCGTCAGCTTGGCGCGCTCAACCGACACTTTACCGTCATTGGGACCTTTGATCATGAGGGAGAGCAGAGGATTTACGGAGCGGTCGCCGGTGATGACGCCGCATTCGAAGTCAGGTGAGCCGAGACTTTGCAGTAACCGGTTGTCGTCGGCGCCCAGTTGCCCGCCAGCCGGACCGTTAATCAATTTAAATAACGTCAGCTTACCCAATTTGTCGACCACTTCGCTGCCCTGGTTGGGTGGGCTTAGCATAACGACCCGACCTATGGAAATGTCAGGTCTTAATGCCCGTAAAACCCGGACCAGAATGCCGCCCATGGAGTGTGTGACGAAATGGATTGGAAAGCTGTCAGCGCCGAAGCGAGCGAGTAAGGCGGGGTAGAGATGCTGCGTCGCCAGTGACTCCAGGGAGCGCTGCGTAGAAGGGTAGTTCAGATTGAATGTATCGAATCCCTGTGCGTCGAGATAGCGTTGCATACTGTTCAGGCTACGGGATGTGCGCGCCAATCCGTGCAATAGCACAACCGGCTGCCGCGCCATGGAAGAGGGGGGATGAGTCATGGTTGAGCTCCACTGAGAGACAGGTCTGTAGAGTCTAGATGTGTAGATGTATATAGGGGCGCCGCAGAGGGTGAGGTTGCGCCAGGTAAACCTTTAGGTTGCGTTTTTCAATACCAGACAAGTCGCTGGCGTTAGGCGTTAATTGATGAAGGACAAGCTAAAACAATTGAAAACACACTCGGTGCGGGCAATCATCTATACTAGACCAATGGCTAAGGTTAGCTAACGCGTTGGATGCTATCCACAAGGAATTTTCGCTTAATAATTAAACAAATAAAGCGAATTTATGAATGAACTATCTCGTATGCAAGGGGCTTTAAGCAGGGGGCTGAGATGGATATGCGATTTTATGGTGTGGACTGGATCGCCATGTTGTTGACGTTTGTCGCAGTGTGGCAGATCGGCAATAAGAACAAAACCGGGTTCTGGCTGATGATGCTGGCCAATGTGGGATGGATGATGGTAGGAATCATGGGGCAGAGCACCGCCATTTTCCTGGCGAATGCGGTTTTTCTCTCAATGAACTGGCGCGCGGCCAGTAAATGGGCGAAACAGGAAACGACCGCTCATGCGGATACCGCCTGAGGCGGAGTCGTTTAAAGTAACGGGGACTCCTGCAGGCTTTGCCGGTAGGTCTCCGGCGAGCAGGAAAACCAGCGTTTAAAGGCGCGGCTGAAATTGCCGGCGTCGTTGAATCCCAGACTGTATGCGATCTGGGAGATGCTCATGGAAGAGGATTTCAGATAACGCTCCGCAATTTCCTGCCGCACTTCATCCACCAGCTCACGGAAGTTGGTTCCCTCCTGACTGAGATGACGTTGTAGTGAACGTTCACTTAAATGCAGCGTCTGCGCCACTTTCTGTAAAGACGTTTCCTCTGTCGCCATGGTCTGGCGCAGCAGCGAGCGTACTCGCTGAGTCAGCTTTCTGTTGAACAGTCGACCGAAGTAAATCTCGCAAAGCCGTTCATTTTCATTCGCCAGCAACACATCCGCGTTAGGCAGGCGGCAGTGAAAATAATTACGGCTGAAAACCAGACGGTAGCGACTGTCGCCCCAACTTACCGGACTGCGAAAATAGCGCTCGTAATTTTCATAATCCGCAGGTTTGTCGCGTCCCATGGAGACGCGCAACAAGTCCGTTCCCTGGGGCGTCAAAAAGCGGCAGATACGCACCATCATGCAGGCGGCGGCGTCCAGAATGGCGTTGTGCAGCGGCGCCTCGCCTTCGCGCACCACCCCCAGCTCCACTTCATCGCCGTTGGTTTGCAGATACAGGCGAGTGACGTTGGAAATGCCGTAGTTATAGCGAATCACACGAGAAAATCCCTCCCACAAAGACTGACTGGCGATAACTGCGTAGCCCAGGGCGTGGAAGGTGGTCAGACTGATATTTTTGCCGGCGTCGATGCCGATGCTTTCGCAGTGGGTCATTGCAATGACGGCGTCGAATAAGGCGTTGATTTTATCGGTGTGTACGGGGGCGAGGGGGGATTGCAATTCGGAGGCGCAGAGTTGCGCTGACTGCATTAAATCATAGGCGTCCAGCCCTTGCTTCTCAAAGGCGTCCAGACACATTTTCACCCAGTTGGCGATGATGAAGGGTTCGTCCAGTTGTGGCGTCATAAGAGTAGTTTCTCTTCCATAGACTTGGCGAAATAACTAGCCTGCCGCAGGGTCGCCGCCCATGCGCATTCGAATATAGCAAATCAAGGGCCAGGGAAAACTCGGCCAAATAACCTAACGAAATAGGCGTACTTCACACTGTTAAAAAAATGGCAGCAAGTGACAGGTGAATAGCGCGCAATGACATGTCGAATGGATTCTCAATAGCTAGGATGTTCCGCTCCGATAAAACCAAAATGATAGAAACAAGAGAGGGGAACTACTCGTGAAATTAAAGCTTTTAGTAGCTGTCATGGCCGCCATGACAGGCAGCTACGCCTTATACCACCAGTTAGGCGATGGATCGTCGGACGCCGCGTCGGCGTCGGTGGAAAACGCTCAATCATCCGCTCAGACTGTCGCAGCCGCGACGGCGATGACGCCTGCCGCAGCGCCAGCGGGCGCCTCCGCCTCTGCGAAATCAGCAGGTGATGCGCCCAGCATGGCGGATGTTGAGGACTTTGTAGCCAATCTAGATGATCAGGCGGATGCGGGTTATCAGTCCCCCAATGCACAGTTTTCGCCCCCCGCGGCTGGCGCTGACCTATTTCAGGGCGAGCGCACTGCTGGGGTTGGCGCGCCTTTCCATCTGAAACCGAACGGCGGTCAGCCGTTGGTGGCCAGCGACGCCAATATGGCCAAGCAGGCGATTATGATGGGCGGCAAGCAATTGCTGAATATCAGCGAAAACGACGATCTGGAGTTGAAAACCTCCAAGCGTGATGACGAAGGCAACGTCTATTACAAATTCGCCCAGGAATATAACGGCGTGCCTGTGCACGGCCGTGAAACGGTGGTGCAGGCGTCCAGCCAAGACGAAATCAGTCTGGTGACCGGTGAATTCGAGCCGGGCATCCAACTGGACGTTAATCCTGGATTGAACGGTCAGGTGGCGTTCAACAAAGCGGTCGACAGCATGCGCGACACCCTCAAGGGCGAGCCAAGATTCCGCGAAGATCCCAGCCTGCAGATTTATGTGTCCGAAGCGGATGGTCCGGTCCTGACCTGGCGCTCCGTGGTGGAATACACCACCACTGACGAAGGCTATCGCGTGGATGAAATCTTCGTTGACGCCAACAGCGGTAAGATCGTGGATAAACTGCCGCGTTTCTATTCAGCGTTATCGCGCAGCGTACATTCCATCGATCGTCAGTGTTTCGATCCTAACTGGGGCAGCAACATTCTGCCGGGCCGTGAAGTATCGCCCAACGCGGATGAACACGCCAAATCCGCTTACGACAACTCCGGCTACACCTACTGGTTCTACGACAACATGTTCAACCGCGACTCGTTTGACGGCCGCGGTAAGAAGATGGTCAGCACCGTACACGCCATGTTCTCTTCTCCGAACGGCGGCTGTTCCGGCGATAACGCTTACTTCAACGGCGAGCAGATGATCTATGGCGAAGGCGGCAGCATGTTGCAGAACCCCGCTGGCGCGCTGGATATCGTCGCTCACGAGCTGACTCACGGCGTGACGTTCTCCGAAAGTAACCTGACCTATCGCAATGAGTCCGGTGCGATCAACGAAGCGTTGTCTGATATCTTCGGCGCTGGCGCTGAAACTTACATGATGTCCGGCGGCAGCTCCAGCGGTAAGCCTTCCGGCGGTCTGAAGCCTCAGCGCAGCAACTGGACGCTGGGTGAGAAGGCTTCTCCGAACGGCAGCATGATGCGCGATATGACCGACCCGGTGGCCGACGGGCAGAGCCGCGACAGCTACGACTCTCGTTACACTGGCTCGGAAGACAACGGCGGCGTTCACCTTAACAGCGGCATCATGAACCTGGCGTTCTATCTGCTTTCTGAAGGCGGCGTGCACCCTCGCGGTAAAACCACCAACCGGGTGACCGGCATCGGAATGGAAAAAGCGCTGGCGATCTACTATCACGCCAACACCAATCTGTTCACCGCTTCCACCAACTTCGCTTCTGCGCGGACGCGTCTGGCGCAATCAGCGGAAACGCTGTACGGCGAATGCTCCCAGGAATGGCATTCCATTCATGAGTCTTTCGACGCTGTAAAAGTGCAGGGCAGCTGGACGCCTTGTGACGACGGCGGCGATGACGGTGGAGACGATGGCGGCGACAATGGCGGAGATGATGGCGGCGATAACGGAGGGGACGACGGCGGAGATAACGGCGGCGATACTGGCTCCGTTTCAGTTTCCAGCGCGAAAGCCTCCAGCACCTACAGCAGCAGATACCAGGCTTCGAATCTGCATGACGGCTCTCTGTCTACGCCTTGGGTGTCTTCCACCATCTACAACAGCTATCAGCAACAGTGGGTGATGTTGGATCTGGGCAGCGCCAGAAGCATGTCCGGTATGACCATCAACTGGGATGGCGGCAACTTCGCCGGGTCTTATGACATCTATGTCTGGCAGAACGGCCAGTGGGTGCGCGCGCAACGCATTAGACAGTACCGCTCCGGCGCGGCGGATATCCCGCTGCAAGCCAACTCTCAGTACGTACTGGTCACCATGCGCTACGGCAACTACGGCCGTTGGTACGCCATTGACGAAATCACGCTGAGATAATCTGCGTTGAGGGGCGCTTGTCGCCCCTTTTGTTTCCGGCGCCGTTGGGACGTTGATGCGGCGTCGGGCCTTCAGCCCGGAGGAGACTGCCTCCCTCAAAAATAACAACGCGGCAGTATAGAGACAAAATCAAAATGAATATCAGAAATGAACTTGCTCCCATTCTTCTGCAAGCCGTATCGGATGCGATTCAATTCAATCGCGCGATTATGGACGGCGGCTTCTTAAACGATTCGGAAAGTCACTTCGAGTATTTGGTGAGTTTGAATCACCTTCTTCATTATCTGGAGGAGGAGTACAAAAAAATAGAAGCAGAGGTGGGCATGCCTCTGAATCTATTAGCGTTGGAGAGCGCCTGAGGCAGGCGCGTAATGAGTCAGTGGCCGCCCGGATTGCGTTATGGTCGCCGGCTCAATAAATGGACCAGTTCTCTCATGTCATGAAAGCATAAGGCCGCACCCGCGGCCTTTTGTTGTTCCGCATCCATATCCGCGCTATACGCGTATACGGTCATTCCCGCCGCAACGGCTGCGCTGATGCCCGCTGTAGAGTCTTCCACCACCACACAGCGTTCAGGCGCTACTTCCAGTGCGGAGGCGGCGTGCAGATAGATATCCGGCGCCGGCTTGGGGTTCTCAATATCTTCGACGCAGAAACAGTGATCGAAATATGCATGCAGGCCGGTCCGATTGAGTTTGAAGTCCATGTCTTCACGCAGGGCGTTGGTCGCCATGGCCTTGGGTAGATGGATCGCCTGTAGTGTTTCTTCTACGTAAGGGACCGTTTTCAGACCAGTGTGCATGGCTTCCCAGAAGCCGGTGCGCAGGCGATGGTGGGTGTCCTCCGGTAACGCCCGCCCCAGCAGGCCGGCGGCGGTGATCAGGTTGGCTTCCGTGGTTTGTCCAGTGAAGTGGGTATGCATTTCCATATGGGACAAATGCAGTCCCTGTTCCGCCAGCAGGCTCATGAATACTTCATTGGTCAGGCGTTCGGTATCTACCAGCACGCCGTCGCAATCAAAAATAATCGCGTCGTACATATACTTCTGCATGCATTGATCCAGAGTGAATAAGAGGTAGGGTGTTCGGGCAGTATAACGGGCGGATCACCCTAACGGTATTGCTACCTGTGTTGAGGCGCCATAGAAGGAAAGGTTTCTCCAGTGCAGAGAAACCTTGTGATTAAGGGATAGATAAATCAGTAACTGGAAACGTCTGATTTATCCACCTTACAGCTGGCGGTGTTCCAGAATTCGCCTTTCTTCTTGGATTTGCCTTCTCCCTTCTTAACGCCTTCGTATTCCACGCAGATTTTTGGCTTACCGGCTTTGTAGTTTTTGACTTTCAGGTTGCGAATGGTGGCGGTGTCCTTGTAATTGCTGTTGACGCCAGCGAGTCCGCTGGACAGTGAGCCTTCGACGATGACGTTGTCCACGATCAAATGCCGGGGACCGCCATTGTTTTTGCAGTCGCCGCAGGAACGCCATAACTTGCCGTTATCGCCTTTGATGGTGAAGCCGCCGGTGATAATCGTCGTGCTGTGTTTGGAGTTATGCTGGAAGATCTTGTCCGGCTTGCCGCCGGGGCCGTTATTGCTGTTGTAAGCCCAGCCCCCAATGATGGTCATGGTCCCGCCTTCCGAAGAATGAGTGGCGGCGTCTTCACAGATGTCTTCCCAGACTACGTTTTCCATAGTGCAGTTACCGCTGGTGCAATGAATGCCGTCAGAGCCGCCATTGGCGGAGATGCGCAGGTTCTTCACACTGGCGTTGATCAGCGTAAGCACGGGCGGTTGATGTTCGCTGTCACTGTCGCAGGACAGTCCGATGGTCTTGCCGCCGCAATCTACGCTTTTATTTTTAATCGTGGCGCCGGCGAAACACTCATCAGCATTGCCGGAACCGCCAGATGGCGTAGCGGACTGTGCGGCGGAGCTGGCGACGGCGCCGTTAGTGTCTGTGTACTTGATCCAGTACCAGTAGGTGGCGCCATTGTTGACCTTGGTGTCGGTGAAAGTGCGGTCGGAGCCAGCCAGTCTGGCGATGCGCTGACGGCCAACAGGGTTGGCGTCGGTGTCGCGCATCACCTGCACATTACGCAGGGCGCCGCTGGCGCGCCACGACAACTTCACCCTGCCGTCGTCGCCGTTGGCTTGCAAGGTGACGGTGATTGCGGCTCCCGCGCCGTTACCGGGGCTGGCGACGTTTTCACGAATGGAGCATTCCTTCACGGACTTGGCTGGGTTCGGATCGACTCCGAACGTGGCGACGTCACAGGAGAATGCGCCATTTAGCGATTTATAGACGAATTTACCTGCGGCTCCAAAAGCTACCTGAGTTTGACGGTTAACCATGCAGGTTTGACCGCTTTTACAAATTGTGGCGAAACCGTCTGGTCGATTGGCGGCGGCCTGAAGACTTGTTGCTGAGGCAAGCAGAGTCAGGCCTAAAGCGAGTTTACGAAACATCGTGTTCTCCGAAATTATGGTTTTTGTTTACCCTGAAAACGAATGCGTTTGTGTTGTTATTGGTTTATCAGTTTTTATGCGTGGCGTTGTTCTTAACCAGCTCAACTTTGTATGGCGTAGATTCCCTCCTGTGTTGACTGAGTTTTTTAGGCCGGCCCACTCATTGCGTTTGCAGAGAGGCGAGCAGGCTGTCTTCCATTTCTTCAAAGCTCAGTGCTTCAAAATCGGTTAGCGCCGCCATTTGCTCTTCGTCGAGATAGGCGGACGCTTCCTGTAAATAGTCATCCCGATAGCGAGCCAACGCTTTAACTGCTTCATCCGCCATGGCGCGCTTGTTGCTCTGGGCGGTGGCGTAATCCCGCATGGCGATGTTGAATGCCTCTTTGTGGCGGAGTTTGGCGAGGAGCAGCGTACGCTCCTGTTCGTGACTAAGCGGATTGACGGCGCTCAGACTGTCGGTGACGGCTTTTAGTTGATGTTGTTCAAACTCTGAATTACGGGTGAGTTCGAACAGGCGTGAGCCGTTTGCGTCCAGCAGGTCGACAATACGCTGGTCCAGTTCGTCCAGCGCCTGGGCGCGCAGTTCTACGTGCTCTGTGAGGCTTTCCGGGGCGGAGAAATAGTTCACTGTAGGCAGTGCGGCAAGGCGCTCCCGCTCTAACAACAGACTTTGCAATTGTTTGTCAGTAGAGGCGTCGAGGGATATTTCGGAAAACAAGACGCGGTATTTTTCGTTGACTGCGTGCCGCCAGCTTATCTCTTCCGCCTCCAAGAGTGGTTGTGCGGCGCTGTGCGCAAGAGGTGAGCGTGCGGCTATGGCTGATCCTGAGGTAATGCGTGACGCCGAGTTCTCCGGGGATGCTTGCTGGCTCTGCCGTTTTACGGGGTGCTCCAGATAGGCGTTGAAAGCAGCGATGGCCTCCTGGTAACGAGTGGTTTGCTGTTGCGCCTGATTTTGAAAACGTTTTCTTTCCAGGTCGAATTTAAATTCCAGATTTCTATTTTCAACCCACAGATAAATGGCCGCCGTCGCACAGATGAGCGCGCATGCCGACATGCTGACTGAGAACTTGGTCATATCCATGACTCCCGTATTTATTGAAGTTGTAGTGATCATTTATTCATCAATGGGCGTTAAGCGCATTGAATGTTAGTTAATCTACCAGGGCCGTGAAAACCGGTTAAACGGCTTAGACTTGTTGAGTGATCAGGTGTCTAGCCATGGCGACTGGAGGAGGAGAACTTAGGGGATGGAGCGATTAACGCTCCAGAGAAGCGCGAAGAAATCTAGTCACCTGCTTCTCATACTCTTGTGCAGAAAAGTCATAGAAATCCTGATGATGAGCGCCTGTCACCGGCCAGAAGGACTTGGGTTTCGGAGCATTAGTGTAAAGGCGTTTTGATTCCGGCAATGTCGTGTGTTCATCTTCTGTACCGGCAATGATCAGGACCGGCGCCTGCACACGCTTGATGGCCTCTTCCGGCTTCAAATCATCCAGGCTGACGCCTAAACGCAATGGGATCTGTGCGGTTAACAATGGCGTGAGCCATTCTCCCAGCGCGCCGAGTCGCATAGAAAGACGATTGCTGACGGCTTGTTCGATGTTTGGGTAAACGGCTTCCAGAACGTAAGCGTCCGCAGGGGCGGGCGACTGTCCCAGCAAGCTTGCCGCGCCGCCGAGAGAGACGCCAATGATCGCGACTTTGGCGCATTGACGTTGCTTGCGTAAGTAGGCGACGGCGGCTTTGACGTTGTCGGACTCCCGGTAGCCGAAGGTGATTTGCTCCCCCGGGGTTTCTCCATGGGCCTGAAGATCTATCAGCAAAGAAGAATATCCTGATTTCTGCAGGAACAGAGCGCGTCTGATCATGCTGGTGCGATCGGAACGTACGCCATGCAGAAGCAGCACACATTGCTGGCTGGCGGCGGGCGCATACCAGCCGCTGACGCCATCAAACTTAACCGCTTGCGCATTCAGAGAGGCGGGGGGCGAGGGAAGGGCGTGATTGACGGAGGCGGATAGCGCGCCACCGGCGGTCCACACTGCCGCGAGACCCAGCACTAATGCGCCCGTGGCGAAAGCGATACGTTTCTTGAGATTTTTCATGGAAATTAGGGACTGCATTGCATCGATAGATATTCACATTATTAACATGGCAATGATATTGGCATGTTAATCACCAGGCGCATGGACGCGCCTGCGCGGCGACAAGCCGCGGGAGACAGGGCCTGACCTGTGCAGGCCCTGTCGTTGCAGACAAATAGAAGGAAGCTATTTGTCTGCCGGATTAATAGCGCCAAAACGCCTATAGCGGGACGGGGACAAGTATGTCGATTTGCGGCCCTTTCGGAAACTGGTTATTTCAGGTTTAGACAATGTGGCGGGGTAAGACGACGCAGCGTTGAGCTGCGCCGAAACAAAGAAAAGAAGGAAGAATTTAGCTTTGCAGATTCTCGTAAAGACCCGTAATGGTCTCCATATTTTTCAGCATGCCCTCTGTGGTGGTGGCGATGATGAAAGGCACAAAGTTCTGGCCCTGCATCAGCTGAAACCCGGAGCGAGAGAAGCTCCATTGGGAAATCACTTTGTCCAGGGCGGCGTTAATGTCCTGGTTGTTGATTTTCGCCTGACGCAGTTCATGTAGCGCCTGATCATATTCCTGCACGGCCTGGGTAAAGCTGTTCTGTAGATCCGCCTGCTCCAGATTCCAGCTCAACGCGGAGTAATAAAGCGCGATGCGTTGGGATAGCATCCGTTGTCGGCCGGAGAGGTTGATCATTTTGTTCTTGGGATTGCCGGACTGTTGCTCCAGAGACTGCACGATTTTATTGCTGAGGGCGAGAACGCGCTCTCCAGCGCTGATCAGCTCAATAGCCTTGTCTTTCGTGGGCTTAGCCGTCGCTAATTGACGAAATCCTGTCCACTCCTTGCGCACGGACTTGAGCTGTCCCGAGATTTGCGGCGACTTGGAGTAGGCTTCCAGTTCTCCTAATTGCTGTTCGAATAAGGCGACGCTCTCTGTAAGCTGGCTTGAAGATTTATCCGGTTGAATATCCTGACCTATCAGTAAATAGGACTTCACGATTCGCTGACTCAACATACGTTGGCGCCCTGCCTTGTTGATGGCTTCGTCCAGGTCGGTAATGTCTGCGATAACAATGTGGCTCCAGGATAGTGCGAGCAGGGAGAGAACAAGCAGACTAAAGTTCCTTATATGGCGCATATACGTTTACCTCATGTGATTCAATCTGGTGCAGTCTAAGTTAAAGCCTATAAATATCAGATGGTTACGGCGCGATAACTGAGTAGGTAGTTAACGCATCGCTGATCTGGCGCAAGTTAGGCGCCAAATGAACTGGAAATTTGTGGGTATGGACAAAGAGCTGTTTTTGAGATTGGAAAAATGCGTTTAGAAACAATAGGAAAGATAGGAGCTATCGCGTTTTGGGATGAAATTGAGAACTTCGAAGCGATGAGCTGCGCCTGCTGAATGCGAGAGGGAGAAGTGACTGAGTAAGCGGGAAAAAGAGTGCGGCTTGCGCCGCACTAAACGAAGAAGACGAATAAAACAGAAACTCAGTTTTTGAGTTCAATCCTTGCGGATTAGCTTTTCAGACCTGCGTACATGTCGGAAATCTTGCGCATGCTTTTCAGCATGCTTTCAGTGGTCGTCGCGATAACGAAGGGGACGAAATCATGACCGTCCATTTTTTCGAAACCAGAGTGGGAGAATGACCACTGCGAAATCACTTTATCCAGCGCCTTGTTGATATCTTCGCTGTTGGCGTCCGCTTTACGCAGTTCGCTCAAGCCCGCATCGTATTTTTTGACGGCGGCTTTAAAATCGTTTTCCAGGTCGGAAACGCCCAGGTTCCAGCTCATTGCAGAGTAGTACATGGCGATTTTCTGGGACAGCATGCCTTGTTCGTTGGAAATATTGATCAAGCGGCCTTTCGTGCTGGCGACTTGTTTTTCCAGGTTGCTGGTGACGCCCTGGGTCAGGCTCAACAGCTCTTCGCTTTGCTGGATCAGTTTTGCTGCGTTTTCCTGGTTGGGCGCGGTGGTGGCCAGTTTACGGAAAGCGGTCCACTCTTTGCGGACGGATTTCAAATCCCGCGCCATTTCACCTGCTTTCAAATAACCTTCCAAGTCGGCCAGTTGGGATTCAAATTGCGCCACACTGTCATGTAATTGAATCGAAGATTTATCAGGAAGAATGTCCTGACCCATCAATAAATATGCTTTAACGATTCTTTGACTCAACATTCTTTGTTGACCCGCGATGTCCAGAGCCTGATCCATGCTCGATATTTCCGCGTGAGCCAGGCCGGCGCCGAATGCGGTAAGTGTGACAAGTAAGAAACAAATCTTTCTGAACGACTGCATTAAAGTTTACCTAGTGCTAAAAATGGCGTGCATATTGAAGGATTTAGATCAAAAATCAAGCGCCAAATGGCTTTTGACATATAAGTAATTTACGAAGTCAATAGATGTTGTTCGTTTCCTGTCAAATATATGTGTCAATATGTTTTGTAACAGTGAGTTTAATGCACATTTATGTAACTAAAAGTTGCATTTCAATGAGGAAAAAGAGGCGGGTATATAATTCGTTATACTGTATTATTTTTAATAAATTTTACATTGTTTTTCTTTTACGAATTGTACGTCACGTTTTTATCGCCATGTGTAATGATAGTTATGTTTGAAAAAGCATCAGTGGATGGCTGCTCTTCACTGCTCTTTGATTAAAAAAGCGGCCGGATTCTCGTAGGTTTGTTCAGCATACTGGCCTATAGATGAATAAAATTAGTTCTGATAACAAAACATTATAAAAAAATATGAAGGGCGGCTGAGTCGGATTGACGCTAGCTTCAGTATCCGGTCACGCGCGCGGCGGGGCGCCCTTTCCCAAAACGAATAAGTACCAAGGCGAGGCTGCGGTGACTGTCAGCAATAACGAGTTTAAGGAGACGGCAAGATGGCCCTGGCGGATATTTTTAAACAGAATGCGAACAAGTCAATTACCGTGACCGGCGCGGAATCCTCAAATATTTCTCACGCTACCTACAGCGTCAAATGCAACAACATCCAACGCAACTGTTATCTGGTGAATCAGCTTGAGCGGGCCAATCTGCAGGAAGGCGCGCATGCGGCGGGCGGCAAAACCGTCACCGTCGCCACTGCTCATAACGGCAACTGCTATTGGTTGCCCTGGCGGGGATGGCGCGCAGTTGTGGGACAGCTTCAAGGCGCCTGTAACTTCTTCGTTACCGCCAATTTGACCGGATGCTGCTTTGTGGTGTCCGGTAATCCAGTCTCCCCCTTTGTGGTGCATATGAATTGCCAGCCCGCTAATGAAGGTCTGGTGAACTTTCCCAACAGCGGGGATATCAAGGAATTCAACTTTGATCTGCAAGCCGCGCAGGATCAGTTTTATGGACAGGTAACTGAGCAATTGATCACTAACAACGTGATTTCCCATGCGGGACTGCAAATGTTGAAGCCCAGCGACTACGGAGCCAAGGCGCGGGAAGGTTACGCCACGCCCACCAGCGTATTCGGCGTGCGTACTGGCGGTCTGTGGACCCTTTACTACAACGTAGGCAAGGGAGGCGGCCCCGGCATTACCCGTGAGCTGTTCCCGAATTTCCAGCCTCTTTGATAGCGCGCTTTCCTTTCTCGTATTTGTACAGCCGGCGATTCAACGCCGGCCTGTCTCTGTGTTTTCCTGGATTCTCATCTCTCTGCGCCTTTCATTACAGTCGTTGGCGTCCCGTTTATAAACCCATAGGTTAGTGGCATAATCCCGACGGCAATCAACAGGTTGCCGCCATGCAGGCATGGGAGCGCCATCCACGCGTTGCGCGATGAGATGGAAAATGGAAAACACGGAAAGCTTTTGTTATGAAGAATTTGCTGATTGTCGGTAATGGAGAGGCCTTCTCGGAAGAGTGCAACACCTCATTCCTGTTGCAGTCCGCCGATAGCTCCATTCTTATCGACTGCGGTTATCAGGTTCCACCCCGCTTATGGGCGGGCGATTTGCACCAGAATATTGATCTGGTTTTGCTGACCCACCACCATGCGGATCACTCCTTCGGAGTCGTACCTTTGCTGGTCCGCTATCTGGAAGAAAAAAGAACCCGTCCTCTGAAGATCTGGGGACCGGCGGGCACGGAAACATTCATTAAAAGTCTCCTTGAGCACGGCTACCCTGGCGTGTCCAAGTATTTCAAGTACACGATTGAGTTCGCCGAGTTTGGCGCCCTGGACAGTAAAAAATACGGGGATGTTTCCATTCGCTGCGCGCCCACCGTACACTCTATCCCGAACTTATTGTATCGACTGGATTTTGACGGCCGCTCCTTCTCTATATCCGGAGATGGCAAGCTGACGCCGGAAGCCGTTGAGCTGATTCAAGGCGTCGAACTGCATTTGCAGGAAGTCTACGAGCTTAACAACAACATCCCCAGTCACTATTCATTCAGCGAAGTGCTGCAACTTGCTCAATCCGACGTGGCCGCCAGTGTTGGCGTCACCCACATGTGCCGGAATGAAATCAGCGTCATTACTGAGACCTACGATAAGTTAGTAAGGGAGAATGAGATTGAAAAGGACAAACTGTTTATCACCCGTTCGGGGCAAACTTTCGAATTTTAAAACCAGTGCGCTGCTGACGGCCGGCGCTTGTGCGTTGTCGCTCAACGTCGCCGCCAAGGAAATCTTCGTCATCAATAAAAACGCCGCGGACTATCGCGTGGTGGAGACGAACAAAAGCGCCAAACGCATCGACGTATACTCCAATACGCCGCATCGATATCTGAACAGTGAGAAGAAAGAGCACGTTTTCACTGGGGTGCCGGTGAGCGAGTTAGGGCCCAAGGAGTGGCGTTACGATAACGTTTACTTTATCGGCGACGATGACTACATCACCTTCATGCCTGCGCAGATCGCCAACAATCCGCAAACTATCTTGGCGAGCGCTAAGGACGCGGCGCCATTGAGCAAGCGGGACGGCGAAGTGCAGGTTATTCTTCCTACTCGCGAAGAGGCGAAAGTGGAGGATAAGTATCTGAAAAAGGCCGCTTTCTGGGCCTGGTATGTGAAGGCGGTGGTTTACGGCGATCTGAATAACACCCTGCAATATGGCGACGCCGCTATCGACATGACCAACGTCATGGGCGAGCCTGCGCAAGCCTATAAGGCCCCTTCCGTATTTTCCTACGATCCTATCGTTTGCCCGGATACCTATCAGGTGTCGGTAAAAGACCTGGACCCCGGATTTGATAAAGGCAAAGTCGAATTCCTGCAATTGAACGGCAATCAGCGGACGTATGGCGCGGGAGACGTCATGCTGATTTTTTCCAAGGAGGACACGGCGCTGCCTATTGAGTGCGGCGGCCCCTATGCGGTGCGCAAGGGCGAAGAGTATATCTACAGCGTATATTCTTTTAAGGGAATTTAATCAGCTAACAAAGTGCGTCTAACAATATGGATAGTTTTAGAAAGTACTCGTTTCAGCGTTGCATCAAGTTTACGGTTCTGGTCGCTTTGTTTGGATTCGCGGTTTCCTTTTTCGTACACCAGTATCAGGTGCTGGCGAACTCGATCAAGGTTTCCGATCAGACTTCCGGGTTGATTAACCGGCAGCATATTTCCGTGCTGCTTGGACGGGGCAACTTTGTCCATATTGAAGACGCCTTGGCGCAGCTGGTTAAGGAAAGTCCTCTGCTGTTCGCTTATGTGCTGGACGCCGATGGCAAAGTGGCGGCGACCAGTCACAAATCCGCCGAGGTTGACGTTCCCTGCTGTTATGACTGGGAAAACCTTGAGGATAGCGCGTTTAAGTTTGAGGGGACGCCTGCGGCGCCTTTTGAGGCGGTAGAGGATGGCGTTTCCTTTATTCGCAAGGTAACGCCCGTGCTTGAGCACTCCTCGGGAGAAGAAATCGGTTCGCTGGTGACTTTTCTCGCACCGCGGATGATCAAGCGCGAGCACCTCGTGGATACTCTGATTATCAGCTCCATGGCGCTGATCTTTATCCTGGCGACCGGTGTGGCGCTTTCATTGTTATTGTCGCGGGCGCTGACCGCCCCGGTGAGGGAACTGACGCGCTTCGTTGACTCAGTGGACGACACAGACGCCAAGGAAGAATTAAGCCGACTGGGGGCGCATCAGTTCGCCGGCAGCAACATTGTGGAAATGCGGCAGTTGCTGCAGTCGTTTCTGGCCTATCGCGAAAAAATTCTCGATCACAAGAACATCCTTGAAGCGCAGGTGCGGGAGAGAACCCATGCGCTTGAAGTGGCGGTTGAGGAAAATCGCATGCTCGGCAGGACGCTGCGCACTGCGTTGGAAAGCGAGCGCAAATTGATCGCCCAGGAAATTCACGACAACTTCAACGCCACGCTGGTCGCTATCAAAATGTACTCTCAGAAAATTGAGCAGTTGGCGCGGGAAGGCGGTGAAGATGCGCAGATCGCCGGCATGGGGAGAAAAATTACATCCATCGTCACGGATGCCTACAGTTCGGCCAGAAGTCTGGTTTCCCGGCTACGGCCTGAGATTATCGATACGCTTGGTTTAAGCGGAGCCTTGGAGGAGCTGGTTAACAATTACAATCAGTCCTCAAATGGGTGTTCGTTTCTGCTGTCGATTGGCGACCACTGCGACAACCTGGACGAGGAGCGCAACATCGGCATTTATCGCATCGTGCAGGAAGCTGTCACCAATGCGGTCAAGCATGCTGCGGCGAAAGAAGTGGCGATTTCCTTGCATCGTCCCAAAGACTATGAACTGGTGATTCAGGACGATGGCGTGGGCTTCAAACCCTCGCAGGAGAAGGATGCGGGCATTGGACTGATCTCCATGCGCGAACGCGCCATGAGCCTGGGCGGACGCTTTGAGTCGGAAAACACTCGGGCGGGCGCTCGCATCAAAGTGTCAATTCCCGCCTAAATGCGTCCTTCCAGAGCAGGTATGCCGACCCGCGGCGGCGTCACGTAACTGAAACGTTTGCGGTATTGCTCCATCGTGCATCCGGTGGCTCGTTTAAAGAGTCGCCGGAATGAGCTGATGTCTTCGTAACCGACCTCCCAGATGATTTCATTCGACGATTTGAGCGTCGTCTCCAATTGATGCTTCACCGCTTCCACCCGTAGTTGTTGCAGGTAATTGATCGGGTTCTCGCCGGTGGCTTCCTTGAAGCGGCGTTTGAAGGTGCGTCCTCCCAATCCGGCCAGCGCCGCCACATCATCCACGGAAAAATGCTCGGCGTAGTGAGACTCCATCCATTCCTGCGCCTTTTTTACGGCGTTGTCTTTGTGGGACTTGTAGCCATAGAACGTGATGTAAGGCGTTTGTTGTTGGCGTTTGCTGTCAAACAGGTGCAGTTTGGACACCGCTGTCGCCAGCCCTTGCCCGGCGAAGCGTTCGATCAGATGAAAGCTGAGATCAATATAGGCGGTGGCGCCGCCGGCGCAGATGATGTCGCCGCTATCGATGAGCAATCGATCTATGTCCAGCCTTATTTCCGGGTAGCGCTGGCGGAAATGTTCTGCGGCGCGCCAGTGGGTGGTGACGGTTTTGCCTTCCAGAAGTCCGGCTTCGGCCAGAACGAAACTGCCGGTGCAGGCGCTGGCGACGACAGCTCCGCGCTCGGTATGGCGGCGGAGCCATTCATAAGCTTCATGAAATTGCGCCAGATGCTCAGGCAGGGCGGCGCCTGCTGTAATTGCTTCAATCGCGGAAGCGACAATGATCAAGTCCGGCTCCGCCTCCTCGAACGCCGCATTCGGAGCGATAGCCATACCGTTGTAGGCAATAACAGGCTGGTCATTCTGTGTCACGACTTTGATGTTGAAGTACGGCTCCAAAGGGCGTTTACCGGCGGCTCCGGACAGTCGGGCGTGACAGTAATTCGCCGTGGTGAATATATCCAGAATGCCATGTACGGAGGCGGCGGCGCAGTGGGGGAGGGCGAGTAAAACGATCTTCATGGGCGACTCCTTCATCCAATTCGGTAGCGAAAAAAGAAAAGATGAAATGTCATAAAAGGCAATTTAAGTGTCAAATATGACACTCCCGCTAATGCATTGCAATCCTTATCTTGTAGTCATAGCCGCTGCGACAAAGCCACGAAAAACGGCGCGACGCCGGCGATTGTATCCAGCAAGTTAAGAGGAGAAGCCCCATGTCCGCGAACATTCCCCTGGTTGTCGCCCCATCCAAGCCACTGCGGGAGCCGCAGGCTCCCTTCGCTTTGAAGGCCATGCGCTGGGCGATACGCGCCTATGCCCGTATTTCCTCTCAAGGCGCAGGCCTAATGCTGAATCGCTTGTGGTTCACGCCGCAACGTTATGGATTGGACTCGCGTTTTGACGCCCTGTTGGACAAGGCGGATGTGTTCATGAATCTGAAAGTGGGCGCGTTGACGATCCCCGTCTATAGCTGGGGAAGCGGCCCGGTAGTGCTGTGCGCCCATGGCTGGTCCGGCTCCGGCGTGCAGTTTGGCGCGATGGTGAAACCCTTGGTGGAAAATGGATATCGGGTTGTGGCGTTTGATGCGCCTGGTCATGGGCGGGCTCAAGGCGTGCGCACTAATGTACTGCAGATGCGGGATGCGATCCTGCAAGTGGCGGCGCAGACCTTGGGCGTTCACGCCGTGGTCGCGCATTCTTTGGGATCTATCGCCACGGCCATGGCTGTGCGGGAGGGATTGTTGACCAACAAAGTCATTATGCTGGCGCCGCCGGCGGATATGCAGGTGGTGCTGGATGTGTTTCAACAGCGCTTACAGGTTCCAGATGCAGTGATGCGCGCCCATTGCAAACTGATGGAGCGGGAGTTTGGCGATGACATTTGGGATCGTTTGTCATTGATGAAAAACGTTCCGTTCATCCAGGCGGAAGGAATGATCGTATCAGATGTAGATGATGCGGAAGTTCCTGCTGCGTACGGTGAAGCCCTCGCCCTCAAATGGCGCGGTAGTCGTTTCTTGCAGACCGCGGGACTGGGGCATTACCGGGTACTTCGGGATGACAGCGTCATCGAGGAAGTAGTGAAGTTCATAAACCAACTCCCTGATTGACGCCGGTGAGGGACATTGCGGTTACGGGACGGTCCCCTCGGTCAGACCGGCGCAGCGACGATACGACGTAATGATGTTTAGGTGAGCGCGTATCGTCGCCTTTTTGCGGTGGCTAAACTTGCTGGTTAGGGATCTACGGCCTCCAGCGCAACCGGGACGTATTTGTGATAGGGCGTTTTGGCGATGGGATCGCAGTGATCTGCGTCTGTCAGCATGTTGATCGCCGGACCATTGCGCAACTGTCTTCCTTGCTCATCCTGATAGAGCATGCCGAAGCCGTGAGGCAACGTCAGTACTCCAGGCAGAACGCTCTCATCCGCTGAGGCGATGGCCTCCACTGCTCCACGTCGGGAACGGCAGCGCACTTTATCCCCGGAAACCAGTCCCAGCTTGGCCAGATCTGATGGATGAATGCGCAGCAGGCCCTCCTTGTCCGTCTTGCGCCACTCCGGGCCGCGATAGATCTGGTTGGCGTTATAGGCGCGGCGTTCGCCAGCGGCGAGGATGAACGGATAATCCTTGTCTTCACTGAGCGCCTCTGTTTTTAAACGATCCAGCCACTCAGTCAGTTCGGGTATATACAGGTTTATTTTGCGATCCCCGGTCTTTATCAAATTCCAGGTCTCCTCCACCTTGAAGGTGGCGATGGGCGCGGGTCTGGGGCTCTCCAGAAAACGATTGAACAGCGCCAGACCCAGTGTGTAGCGCTTGCCTTGCAGCCCGGTACGGCGGACTTGCGAGCCGAACTTGGCGGCGTACATCTGGCAGACGCCCCAAATCGCCGCGGCGGATTGCATGCCTTCCGGCAGCGCTTTGCCAAGGGTGGCGTATAAAATGACCGGCACGTATTTGCTCCACTCTGGATGGCGTTTCAGCGCCGCCGCCAGCGCTAATGGAAAGGCGCGGCTGACGGGCAGGCGACGGTCCAGTTTGGCCGCCTTTTCCAGTAACGGAAAGCGGTCGGGAATCGCCCCGAGGCCCACCAACAGGCGTCGGTAGATTTCCGGCTCGGGAAGCGTGTCGCCGCTGCGGGGCAGTATGGGACGTCGCAGATGGTAATAGTTGGTGGGGAAACCAAATGTGAAATAGGTGGACTCCACTTTTTCAAACTGGCTGTCCGCCGGCAATATGTAGTGCGCGTGGCGGGCGGTTTCCGTCATCGCTACATCAATCACCACCATCAGCTCCAGTTTCTCAAATGCGCTCCGATAGGCTTCCGTGTCAGCGGCGGATAAGGCGGGATTGGCGCTGTCCACCACTAAGGCGCGGATGCGGTCGGGATGATCGCTATCAATTTCCTGGGGCAAAATGTTGGGCGGAAACAGCTTGGCGATGCCATACATCCCGGTGACGGCGGTTTTCTTGTCCTCGGCTTTGGAATGACCGATCAAAGGGGCGAATTGCGCCATCAAGTGATTCCCGCCCTGCTTATTGAAATTGCCGGTTACGAGAAACAGTAATTTTTCCAGATAGGAATTCAGCGTGCTGTGTAAACTGTGCTGTATGCCAAGGTCGGCTCTGACTGTCGCGGATTTAGCGGTGGCGAAACCTCGCGCGACCTGCCGCGCTAACTCGGGATCGACGCCGGCGATGGTCGCGTATTGCTCCACCGGCAGATCAATGAAATGGCGGCGCAATTCATCGTAGCCATGGGTGTGTTGGCTTAGGAAGCCTGTGTCTTCCAGTTTTTCCTGGAAAATGACGGCGATGAGGGTGGCCAGCAGGTAAGCGTCCATACCGGGGCGCACCCGTAAATGAATATCTGCGTCTTTGGCGGTTTCGCTGACGCGCGGATCAATGACCACCAGGGTGCGGTTGGGATCTTTCTTGTAGGCTTTCAGCAGGTCCCGGGTTTTGCGCACGCCGTGGGCCATATAAGGGTTGGCGCCCAGTACGATGCAGTATTCGGAGTGTTCCATCCCTTCCAGCACAAAGCAGCTTTCGCGGCCGAACAGTTTTCCGTTTACCCAGAAGTCCCCTGTCTTTTCCTGCGCCAGCGCGGTGTATAAATAGGGCGTATCCAACGCCGCCCGCAACGCCCCGGAATAGCTGCCGCCCAGGTGATTGCCCTGGCCTCCGCCTCCGTAATAGGCGAATGCGCCGCCCCCATGTTGGGCCTTGATGGCGCGCATGCGAGTGGTGATCTCGGCGATGGCCGCGTCCCAGGAGATAGGAGCATATTCGCCGTTTGGCTGGCGTTTTAGAGGCTGTCGCAAGCGGGCTGAGTGATTCTGGTAGTGATCAAGCTTGGCGGCTTTCTGGCAGATGTAACCCTCTGAATTCGGCGCCAGTTTATCGCCTCTGACCTTGACGATGCGTCCCTTGTCCACCTGCATTTCCAGGCCGCAATTGATGCTGCATAGAATACATGCGGTAGGTCGCCATTCCTGTTGATCGGTTTGTCTTTCAGCGGTTTCGGCGCCATGCATGATCAGTCTCCTTTCTTGTTAGTTCTATTTTGGAACTTTCAAAATAGTAAATTCCAAACTGGAACCTGTAAAGCTATACTTCCCATCAATCTCCACTTCTCTTCCGCTAACCCATATAAGACGCGTCTTCGCCTATGCGCTGGAATGAAATCCAAGATATCCCTTGTTCAATCGCACGCACCTTATCGGTCATCGGCGACCGCTGGACTCTACTGGTTATTCGCGAGGCGTTTCTGGGCGTACGCAGGTTTGAACAGTTTCAAAAGCGCCTGCAGATCACGCGCCATCGCCTGTCGGACCGCCTGAACAAGCTGGTGGAAAGCGGCGTGCTGCGCAAAGCCTTGTACCAGGAGAGTCCTGCTCGTTATGAGTATAGGCTCACCCGCAAAGGGATGGACTTATACCCCGTGATTCTCGCTATGGCGGGGTGGGGCGATAAATATATGGCTGGCGATGCGGGTCCGCCGGTGGAGTATGTTCATCTGGGTTGCGGTAAGAAGATGACGGCCACGCTGGTCTGCTCTGAATGTGGTGAGCCGATAGACGCCAAGTCTGTGAAACCCATGCTGGGTCCCGGGCTTAGCGGGTTGGCGAAAAAGGTGGGCGAATAAACCGGGCCCACGACGTCTGCTGCTTTTACCTGGCGCCTGTGTTCTGCTTGCGCTGAGATAATTTCCGTTTCTCCGTTTCTCCGTTTCTCCGTTTCTCCGTTTCTCCGTTTCTCCTCTGTCACACATCCATTTCCTGTCTGCCCTTCTTTGAGAAATGGTTGTTGTTCAAATCAAATTTGGAAATTAACCTCCCATTCTAATTAGAGTGCTAAATATTGGCTGTTTACAAAAAATTACAATCACTGAATTCGCTTCTGTATCTTGCTCTTAAATCTTTGTAATTAAAGTAATTTAATCTTCTTTTCGTTAGTCTTCTCGCCTTTCGCCCCCTGATTTTCAAAATTGAAATATTGAATTCAAACTATTAGGGTGTGTTTTTAATTGAACATTCAATCAATAAAAAATGCCCAAAATCGTCGTTGAAGCGGAGAAAAAAGAGCAGCTTATCGAGGCCACCCTGAAGTCGGTGGAAGCCTATGGCATTCAGGGCACGACCATTAATTCCATTAGCCGTTATGCGGGTGTTTCTACTGGAATTATCAGCCACTACTTTGGAGGCAAGCAGGCGCTGATGGAGGCGACTGTTCGCTACCTGCTGGAAGCTTTGAAAAGCTCTTTGTTGAAAGAACTGGCCAAAACTAAGGACGGTTCGCCCTACAGTCGCCTTCTTTCCATCGTCGAAGCCAACTTCAGCAAGTTGCAGGTCAGTGAACGGGCGGCGAAAACCTGGATGGCCTTTTGGGCTCAAGCGATGCATGACCCGCAGCTGGCTCGCTTGCAACGCGTCAATGAACGGCGATTGTTCTCTAATTTGAAAGTAAGCCTGCGGGAAATTCTGCCGCCGTCCCAGGTAGAGGATCAGGCCCACGCCATCGCCGCCCTGATCGATGGTTTATGGCTGCGCAGCGCGCTCAGCTCCGGCGGTTTGTCCGTCGTGCAGGCGGAACGTATTTGTAAGAACTACGTAAGTGAGTTGTTTGAAGGAAAACATAAAGCATGAGCATTCCTGTTTATCAGTCTTTTGTTGATGGCGCTTATCGGGCGTCCACATCGAACGAAACCTTCGATGTGGTGAATCCCGCTACAGGTGAACTGATCTATCGCGTTGAGCAGGCTTGTGAAAGTCTGGTGCAGGCGGCAGTGGAATCCTCACAGCGCGGGTTCGCGGAGTGGTCTGCGATGACCGGCATGCAACGAGGGCGAGTGCTGCAGAAAGCCGTGGCCTTGTTACGGGAAAGAAACGACGAGCTGGCGCGCATCGAAGTGCTGGATACCGGTAAGCCCTGGCAGGAAGCAAGTGTCGTGGACGTAGTGACCGGTGCTGACAGTATTGAGTTTTTCGCTGGCCTGGCGGCGTCGATCGAAGGCAATCAGCAATCCCTGGGCGAAGATTTTTACTACACCCGCCGGGAACCTTTAGGCGTCTGCGCCGGCATTGGGGCCTGGAATTACCCCTTGCAGATCGCTTGCTGGAAATCTGCGCCAGCCTTGGCGGCGGGCAATGCGATGGTGTTCAAGCCTTCCGAAGAAACCCCGTTGGGCGCGTTGAAGTTGGCGGAGATTTTCATTGAAGCGGGCGTTCCCGCCGGCGTCTTCAATGTGGTGCAAGGCGATCATCGGGTGGGCCGTATGCTGACCGCTCACCCCGGTATCGCCAAAGTGTCTTTTACCGGCGAAGTGGGCACGGGCAAAAAAGTCATGGCGGATTCCGCCGCCACCCTGAAAGACGTGACCATGGAATTAGGCGGCAAATCACCGCTGGTGATTTTCAATGATTGCGATCTGGAAAACGCCGTCTCCGCAGCGCTGCTCGGGAATTTCTACACCCAGGGTGAAGTTTGCACCCACGGCACGAGGGTGTTTGTGCATAAAGAGATTTACGACCGCTTCCTGGCGCGAGTGAAAGAGCGCGTTGAAAGCAATGTCCGCATAGGCGACCCCATGCATCCCGACACCAATCTGGGGGCGCTGATTTCCGCGCCGCACCTGGAAAAAGTCATGGGCTATATCGAGCTGGGCAAGCAGGAAGGCGCAAGGCTGGTCTGCGGTGGCGAACGGGTGCGCCCGCAAGGCGTGGAGAACGGTTATTTCGTCGCTCCCACAGTATTCGCCGACTGTCGCGATGACATGAGCATCGTGCGGGAAGAGATATTCGGGCCCGTCATGAGCGTGCTCAGCTTTGAGGACGAAGAAGAAGTCATTGCGCGCGCCAATGATACGGAATACGGCTTGGCCGCTGCCGTGTTCACCAATGACATCCGTCGCGCCCATCGTGTGATCGGCAAGCTGCAGGCGGGGATTTGCTGGATTAACAGTTTCGGCTATTCGCCGGCGGAGATGCCGGTAGGCGGTTACAAGCAATCCGGCATCGGTCGCGAAAACGGCATGGCCACCCTGAATCACTACACCCAAATCAAGGCCGTCTACGTCGGCATGACGGACCTGGAATCACCTTTTTGAGCGAGCGTTATGGCTGACAAGCAGTTTACCAATAGTTTTGATTACATCATCGTCGGGACAGGTTCCGCTGGATGCGTTCTGGCTAACCGTCTGTCGGAAAGCGGTAAGTTCAATGTGCTGGCGCTGGAAGCAGGCCGTAAAGACGATACCTGGAAGATCCACATGCCCGCCGCCCTGACTTTCAATCTGGCGGACGACAAGTACAACTGGTACTACCACACCGAACCCCAGGCATTCATGAACAATCGCCGCCTGTACTGGCCGCGGGGAAGAGTATGGGGAGGCGGCTCCGCCCTTAACGCCATGGTGTATATCCGTGGTCACGCGCTGGATTATGACCGCTGGGAAGAAGAAGGCGCTAAGGGCTGGGCGTATAAAGACATACTGCCTTACTTCCGCAAGGCGGAAACCCGTGAACGCGGGGGCGACGCCTATCGCGGCAACGCTGGCCCGTTGAACGTGCATACCGGGGACGAAAAGAATCCTTTGTTCGACGCGTTCATCAAGGCGGGAATGGAAGCTGGCTATCCCTACACCGAAGACATGAACGGCTATCAGCAGGAAGGCGTGGGCGTGATGGATATGACCATCAAGCATGGCAAACGCTGGAGCGCCGCCCAGGCGTATTTGCGTCCGGCTTTGTCACGTCCCAACCTGACGGCTGAGACAGGCGCAATGGTGACCCGTCTGTTGTTCGATAAAGGCCGTTGCATTGGCGTTGAGTACGAACAAAATGGCGTGCTGATAAAAGTGAAAGCGGAGCGGGAAGTCATTTTGTCCGGTGGCGCCATCAACTCACCGCAGACATTGATGCTCTCTGGCATCGGCGATGAAACGCAGTTGAAGTCTCTGGGTATTCCCGTCGTCGCGCATGTGCCCGGTGTCGGTCAGAACCTGCAGGATCACTTGGAATTCTACGTTCAGCAAGCCTGTTCGCAGCCGCTGACCCTGTACACCTATACCAAGCAACCCCGTAAGACGCTGGAAGGCGTGAAGTGGTTCCTGAACCACGACAGCGGCGCCTGCCGCACGGCGCACTTGGAAGCGGGCGGTTTTATCCGCACTGAAGCCGGCGTGAAGCATCCGGATATCCAATATCACTTTCTGCCGTCCCAGGTGATCGATCATGGTCGCCAGGACCCGCAGCTGCACGCCTATCAGGCGCATGTCGGTCCTATGCGGCCAACTTCCACTGGATATCTGAAGATTCTGTCCCGCGATCCGCGTAAGCACCCGTTGCTGGAGCCGAATTATCTGGCGACCGAGCGTGATCGTTGGGAAATGCGTCAGTGCGTGAAGCTGACTCGGGAAATATTTGAGCAACAAGCGTTTGACCCATTCCGTGGCGAAGAGCTGCGTCCTGGCCCGGCTGTAAAAAGCGATGCGGAAATAGACGAATTCATCCGCCAGAGAGCGGATAGCGCTTACCACCCCTCCTGCACCTGCAAAATGGGTGCGGATGACGACCCGATGGCGGTGGTGAATTCCGAGGCGAAAGTCAGAGGCGTTGAAGGACTGAGAGTGGTGGACGCATCCATCATGCCCAGCATCGTCAGCGGCAACCTGAACGCGCCAACCATTATGATGGCCGAGAAGTGCGCAGATCACATTCTCGGCGTTTCGATGCTGCCGCCCAGCGACGCGCCGGTCTGGATTCATCCCGACTACGCGAACAAGCAGCGGTAGCCAAGGCCCGTCCTGGAGACAGGGCGGACCCCAACCATTTCTGGAACGATTGAAGAGAGGAAAAATAATGAACCACTTCAAGCGACTGTTGATCAGCGGTCTGATGTTATTGACGAGTGTTAACGCCTATAGCGCGCAAAGCTGCAAAGAAGTCACTTTTGCGGATGTCGGCTGGACTGACATCACCGCCACGACTGCGTTGACCTCCGTCATTCTGCAGGGACTGGGCTATTCCACGGAATCCCAGTTACTGTCTGTGCCGGTGACCTACAAGTCGCTGGAGAACGGCGATGTGGACGTGTTCCTGGGCAACTGGATGCCAACCATGGAAGCGGATATTCGCCCCTATGTGGAAAACAAATCTGTGGAAGTCGTCGGCAAGAACCTGGAAGGCGCCAAATATACGTTGGCGGTGCCCTCTTATGTGGCGGAAGCGGGCGTGAAAACATTCGCGGATATCGCCAAGCATGCGGATAAGTTCAAAGATCGTATTTACGGCATTGAGCCTGGCAACGACGGCAATCGTCTGATTCAGGACATGATCGATAAAAACGCCTTCGCTCTGAAAGAATTCAAAGTGGTGGAGTCCAGTGAAGCAGGCATGCTGTCGCAGCTGAAAAGAGCCGTTAAGCGTAAAGAGTGGATTGTGTTTCTGGCCTGGGAGCCGCATCCGATGAACGCCAACTTTGAGCTGACTTATCTCAGCGGCGGCGATGATTATTTCGGCCCTAACTTCGGTGGCGCGTCTGTATTCACCAATGTGCGTAAAGGCTTGATGAATGAGTGCGGTAACCTGGCGCAACTGCTGAACAACCTGGAGTTTTCCCTGCAAATGGAAAACGAAGTCATGGGCGCGATTTTGGATGACAAGAAAAAGCCTGAAGCGGCGGCCAAAGCCTGGTTGAAGGAAAATTTCGACAGCGTCGAAGCCTGGTTGCAGGGCGTGAAAACCATTGACGGCAAGCCAGCGGCGCCGGCAGTGAAAAAACACCTGGACCTGATGTAAGCAGGCGCAGGTATGGACTGGAGTAGTAATTTAAGCGCTCTCAGCAGCTACAAACTGCCAGTCGGCGATTGGATGGAAAGCCTGGTCGATATGCTTATCGACCATGGCGGCGCCTTCTTCGACGGTGTCGCCGTTTGTCTGGAATACCTGATCCAGGGGCTCACTGAGGCGCTGTTGTTTGCGCCGCCCTGGTTGTTCATCGCCGTCATCGTGGCGTTCGCCGCCTGGCGTCATCGCAATTGGTCATCGCCGTTGTTCGCATTGGTCGCCTTGGGCCTCATCTGGAATATGGGGTACTGGGAGGAAACCATCGAAACGCTGGCGCTGGTTCTGTTTGCGACCGGATTCTGCGTGCTGTTCGGGGTTCCTATCGGCATCGCCGCCGCGCATCGTCCCTGGTTGTATCGTGGTATGCGGCCCTTGCTGGACTTGATGCAGACGATTCCGACCTTTGTTTATCTGATACCGACCCTGACGCTGTTTGGTCTGGGCGTCGTACCTGGCCTGATCTCAACCGTGATCTTCGCTATCGCCGCGCCAATCCGCCTGACCCATCTGGGTATCACACAGGTGCCGGAAGAATTATTGGAAGCCGGCAAAGCGTTTGGCTGCAAACCCAGCGTGTTGCTGCTGAAAGTAGAGATACCTGCGGCGATGTCCAGCATTATGGCGGGCGTCACTCAGTGCATCATGCTGTCTTTGTCCATGGTGGTCATCGCCGCCCTGGTCGGCGCCGACGGACTGGGCAAACCAGTGGTGCGCGCCTTGAATACGGTGGATATCGCCACTGGATTTGAAGCCGGGCTGGCTATCGTACTGATCGCCATTTTATTGGACAGACTGTTTAAAAGAGCCTGAGCGCGCCGCGCTTGGTCTCTGCTGAAAAAGTAGTGGGCTATTGCCATGATTGAGTTTAAAAACGTAGACGTGGTGTTCGGCGACCAGCCCCAGCAGGCTATCGCTCTGCTGGATGAAGGCCAGGACCGGGAAGCGATTCTCGACCGCACCGGACACACTGTCGCCGTCAATAACGCCAGCCTGAGAGTGGAAAAGGGCGAAATTTGTGTGCTGATGGGGCTGTCCGGCTCCGGTAAATCCAGTTTGCTGCGCACAGCGAACGGTTTGAATCCAGTGGCCCGAGGGCAAGTGCTCATCACCACGGAAGACGGCGAGCAGGACTTCTTCGCCTTGCCTGTCGAGCAACAGCGCAAGCTGCGGCTGGAGCGCATCACTATGGTGTTTCAGAAGTTCGCGCTGATGCCTTGGCTGACAGTGGGAGAGAATGTCGCTTTTGGTCTGGAAATGAAGGGAATGAGCCGCGTTCAGGTGAAAAAGCGGGTGGATGAGCAACTGGAGCTGGTGGGACTGGCGCAATGGCGCGACACCAAGCCCGGCGAGCTGTCCGGCGGTATGCAGCAACGGGTCGGTCTGGCGCGGGCGCTGGCGATGGAGTCCGATATTATTCTGATGGATGAGCCCTTTTCCGCATTGGACCCGCTGATCCGAAATCAGCTGCAGGATGAATTGCTGCGCCTGCAGGAGAAACTGAACAAAACGGTGATCTTCGTCAGTCACGATCTGGATGAGGCGCTGAAGCTCGGCAACCATATCGCCATTATGAAAGACGGATGTATCGTGCAGCATGACACGCCGGAAAATATAGTGTTGAATCCCGCCAATGATTATGTGCGCAGTTTTGTCTCGCACACCAATCCGGTCAATGTGCTGCTTGCGCAATCGCTGATGCGTCCGCTGACGACGGCGGAAAAGGTGGCGGATGAAATCTGCGTCAGCAAGCGCTACGACTATTGGCTGAAAACGGCGGACAAGCTGGAGGACAGCCAGGTTCGATATGCCGACGCCGTATTCCCCGTGCAACGCTGGAGTTCGGAGCAGGAGGTGGAAAGCCTGCAAAAGCTACCCACGATCATCCCTGCGGATACGCTTATGCGGGACGTGGTGGCCATCCGCCACTTCACTGGCCATGCCATACTGGTCGGCGGCGAAAAGGAAATATCCGGCGTCATCAACGACCAGAACATCTACCACGCCCTTCTGGGCCGTCACCTCGACGACAACTGATCTTAACGGCTCGCTTTGCGAGCCGTTTCCTTTTCCTTCCATTAAGTTTTCGTCTGGCTGTTATTGGCGAGTTCCGTAGTTATGGCCAAGAAAGCTCGTATTCTTGGCACAGACCATCCGTCAATTTTTTACAGAGACTATGATCATTTATTAAGGAGTCGATCGTTTCCGCCTGGCTAAAAAGAGGGGATGCGGAAACTACGAGAGGGGTTGAGCTATTGCCTGAGCTTACAAGGTATCCATACCACTTTCGCTTTAATGTCTGTGACTCAGAAAACGGAATTTCACTAACGATGAATCCGCTAATGCTGGTTGAAAATGAGTTAACTCTGTATGAAAGGGTAACCGTATAAGTGCTGACAACATATATAACTGCAGAAACTACTGCGCCTCCGAGCATTGTCTTTGTAGGTTTTTTAGATAGAAAGTAAGCGTAACTAATAAGGCAAGTTGTAAAAGCAAGAGCTGCCTGTAAGTAAATGGATGTAGAGTATATTTTTTCGAGATCTGCGAAGCCGTCAAGAAGACGCCAACTGTTTGTAAGAATAAAAGAAAATAAATGAGCTAGAGTTATCGATAGACATATCGTAATGCTTAAAGCTTTTTTCATTGAAGGTAACTCTCGCTAGTACCTGGAGCCAATCCCAGTAACCATTGTCTCTACCACTAGTCTAATTGTCTCATCAGATCAAAAAGGTATTTTGGTTTAAGATTAAGGCTGATTTTAATATCGCCTGTCTTATTCTCGAGAGCGGCCATTCTAGAGACGCTTGTGGAAAAGGGATAGGCTTTGTGATTTGATGGACCATTAGTTTGTTTATTAAGGCTCTAGTTTTTCAACGATGCTGAACATCTCTACACCTGCACTACTATTTCCCGCCATATCCCTGCTATTGCTGGCTTACACCAACCGTTTTCTGGTGATTGCCCAGTTGATACGCTCTTTGTACAAGCAATTAAATGAGACGAAGGAGCGTCATATGAAGCAGCAGATTCTGCATTTGCGGAAGCGGATTCATCTGATTCGCTGGATGCAGTCTCTGGGAGTTATGGCTTTTATTCTGTGTACGCTTTCTATGGGCAGTCTGATTTTGGAGTTGGAGTATGTTGGGGAATGGCTGCTTGGAGGGAGTTTATTGTTTTTGTTAGGTTCTTTGATTATTTGTCTGGTGGAGATTCATATCTCTGGCGCTGCGTTGAGCATCCAGTTGAATAATCTGGAAGACCTCTGATATACGCGTAATAAAAAAGCCAGCATGACGCTGGCTTTTTCTTTCCTGGAGCTGAGTGGCGACTAGCCCGCCATCGTTTGCTCTTCAACGCCGAAGATATTCCGATACAGTGCGCCGTAGCAGATCATGCTCATAGGGATCGTCCAAATCAGGCCAATACCCAGTGGAATCATTGCGACAAAGTTAATCAAGCCCAGCAACAGGAACAGACCCAAAACGGCGAACCAGCGTTTGGTGATGGCTTTGCGAGAGGCCTCCAGGGCTTGCCAGATTGACAGATCTTTCTCAACAACCAGTGGCAGCGCCAAGTAATAACTCACCGCCAAATAAATACCGGGTATTACTAACAGTATGAAACCAATGAAAATCAGGATGTACATCACGATTACAGTTAATAATAAAGGCAGCGCTTTATTAAAGTAGTTGAATACCTCCCCAACATTTAAAGGCGCATCGACCGAGCGCTTCAAGCCCAGCATGAATAGACCCATGCCAAGTGGCAGCGATACGGCTGTGATAACTATTTGGTTTAGTATGGCGAAGACGATAGCAGCGCCACCGCTGTCTGGACCTACAATTCCTACGACAAAGCCCATAACCAGTGATACGCCGAACATGACGGCGAAGTAAACAATACCTGCTAAGATCATTGTCAGCTTGGCCCCACTGGTGCGCTCCCAGGCCTCGCTGATCAGTTCGCCCACCCGAAAGTGGTAGTTGCCGTTAACGCCGTCTTCCAGCGAGCCCCACCTGCGGTCTCCACTACGCTCCGGAGTGAGGTTGGATTGCGGAGTAGAATAAACGTCGCTCATAGTTATTCCTTAATGCCCGTTGTTTTATTAAAAATAATTAACAGACAAAATATAGCATATAATTCCTAACAGGTAGTCAGACTGGAAAATTTATTTTTTACAAAGAGTTACGTAGTTCTCGATGTGAAGTGGTAAGTTGTTTAAAAAGAGAACTGTTTGTGGCGTTAATGAGCAGGGAAAAGTATTGAGGCCTTTAGGCAGGCCCCAATAGACAGAGCTTATTTACTAAACGCCCGCAGCGCTTGCGCCAGACGATCAATATCATCCCGTGAGATATCGAGATGCGTAACAAACCGGATCGTTGGTGAGGGTGAAATTAATATATTTTGTGATTTCAGATACTGCGCCAGTGCGTTGAGGTCGTCCCCTCGGTAGGTGGCGAACGCCATGTTGGTCTGCACCAGACTCATATCTATGTCGAACAGGTCGGTCTCCGCCAGGCGTTGCGCCAGATAGGCGGCGTTGTCGTGATCCTCCTGCAGACGTTCAACTCCCGACTGCAATGCAATGATGCCCGCTGCGGCCAGCACGCCAGCTTGCCGCATGCCGCCGCCACAGACTTTTCGCCAGCGCCGGGCGGTGTCGATAAAGGACTTATCGCCGCACAAGAGGGAACCGACCGGCGCGCCGAGGCCTTTTGACAGGCAAATGGAGACGGAGTCGAAGTATTGCGTGACCTCTTTGGGGTCAATGCCTTGCTTGACGGTTGCATTGAACAGGCGCGCTCCGTCCAGATGGGTGGCCAGTCCCCGACGGCGGGCAAGGTCCGTTGCGTTGCGGATGTAATCTTGCGGAATTACCTTGCCGCCAATTGTATTTTCCAGGCTAAGCAGGCGGGTGCGGGCGAAATGAAAGTCGTCAGGTTTGATGGCCGCCTCGATTTTCGCCAGAGGGATTGTTCCGTCCGCATCATGCTCGATAGGTTGAGGTTGAATGCCTCCCAGCACCGCTGCGCCGCCGCCTTCATATTTATAGGTGTGAGCCTGTTGGCCTACCAGGTACTCGTCGCCGCGCTGACAGTGGGTGAGCAACGCCAGCAGGTTGGTCTGGGTGCCGCTGCAGGCGAACAAGGCGGCTTCATAGCCCAGCATCTCCGCCGCTATGTCCTGCAGGCGGTTGACGGTTGGGTCATCGCCGTAGACGTCATCGCCGACTTCAGCGGCCGCCATGGCGGTTCTCATGGTCTGACTGGGGCGGGTAACAGTGTCGCTGCGAAAATCAATCATAATTGGATCCCAATGCGATAGAATGTTCTGTTTTGGTCGGGCTGCTCATATCATTGACGCCGAATATCCTGTCCGTGAGGACAGGAACAAGTTGTCAAGCCAATACTAATTTGGTAATTCTGAGCGCCCCTGACTTTTTTAAAGGACTAGACCAGAGCGAATATTACGGATTAATCGCGAAATTGCGGAGCCTGGCCCTCCCAATTGTGTTAAAGTTACGTGTTACTACGTATACCTCTGCAGTCGACGGTTTATGCGGCTAAATAAACCGTATTGAGGGTAGTAAGGATTAACACGCCCAGATTCGGACGACAATGTGTTTCGAACCAAAAGACGTAGAGCCAAGCACTCGATCCAGTTTCATTTGGCGATGGCCTTTATTGCGCTGTTACTGACCTTCGGCGCGGTATTAGGTTGGTTTCACCACCAGAAAATGTCGGACATATTCATAACGTCGACCCATCACTTGTTCGATAGAGTGGCTACGGACGTCAGCGGCGCGTTCTACGCAGGCTACTCCCCCGTTTCCGCCACCGTCAAACTACTATCACTATCGCCGTTGATGCAGGAAAGCGACCTCGAAGGCCGCTTACAGCACTTACCCAGTCTGGTCGCCGTTTTACGCGCGCAGCCGCAAGTCGCCGCGTTATCCGTAGGGTATGCGGATTCGGAATACTTCATCATCCGCAACCTGAACTCAGAATATCTGCTGAAGCGTTTTGACGCGCCACTGGGCGCTCATTATGTGGTGGACAATATCGAGCGCAGCGACGGCGCCAACGCTTTCATGCGCTTTTACTACGATGAAGCGCTGAATCGAATTGGCGAGAAAGACCTCGGTTACACCAATTACGATCCCACCGTGCGCCCCTGGTATCGTCTGGCGGCCTATACCCGTGACGTCACCACTACGCAGCCTTATTTGTATTATTTTATCGGTAAGGTCGGGGTGACGGCGGTAAAGCAGGACCCCGCCAGCGGCGCGGTGTTCGCGGCGGACATCACCTTGGAGTCGCTGTCGCAGACATTGCAGGAGAATCGGGTCAGTCCTTCCTCGCAAATGCTGATCTATACCCATGACGGTAGCGTGATCGGCAGTCTGGACCCCGCTACGATAGTCGTGGATAACGACCCCGAGAAACTGCGCATTCTGCAACTGGCGGATCTGAAAAGCCCTGAGATTCGTGATTTTATCGCGCGGCAGAAGGAGTCCGCCGGCTCGGACTTCTTCTTTGATTCCCATGGCGAGCGTTGGTTGGGAGTGACCCGTCCCGTTAATCTGGTGGGCTTCACCGCCAACCTGATGATACTGGCGCCGGAGTCCGAGTTATTGGCCGAGGCGTACGAAATCACCAATCAGTCAGGCATTATCACTCTGGTTATCGTGATATTGGCCTTGCCGTTCGCCCTGTTTTTCGCCAATCAGATTGCTCGCCCGCTCAGAAATCTGGCGGAGGAAACCCGGCGTATCCAGCGCCTGGATTTTGTGTCGCCACTGACGGTGAAGTCATCCATCAGCGACATCGACTCCCTGGCGTCCGCGATTGAATTGATGAAAAACACCATCAGCCGCTTCACCGGACTGACCCGTACTCTGGCGGAAGAGCAGGATTTCGAGCGCCTGCTGCATGAGGTGTCCCTGAATGCGATGCATATGAGCCAGGCGGAAGGGTCGCTGGTCTACCTGATCGACCCTGAAGAGGAGCATTTGTGGCCGGCGTGTTTCCAGACGCGTCATGGCGCTAAAACTCATCATGCCATGCCGTCGCTGCGTTTGTCTGATCAGAATATCGCCTTTGTGCAGGCGACCTATCAAGAGGACCTGAGCGTCATCGCCGTCACCTACGACTCAGCTGCCCGTTGCGGCACCCACGAGAGTTTGTTGAATCACGTCGGCAGCGAACGCCTCAGCGCTGTGGCGATGCCGCTCAAGAATCGCCAGGGGCGTCGCATTGGTCTGCTCTGTCTGCTGTTTCAGCCCGATGAAGAAAATGGCCTGTCCGCGCCGGAAGAGAGGCTGGCGTTTGTGCGGGCGCTGGCGGGCCTGTGCGCCCTTTCCATCGACAGCGGATATCGCGCCAGTCCCCGCAAGCAGGCGGTCTGAGGCTAAGCGGCCCGCATAGCGGGCTATGCCATCTCTCAACTTGATTTATAATTCGATTCGTGGAAAGGTTGTGCCCACTCATGCGGATCAAATTAGCGAACAAATAATGCCGAAACGTCAACAGCCTCTTGGCGTCCGAACAGGCGACGAATATGCAGCGCGAGCGCGTCGTCGCAAGTCATGCGGCAAGCTCCAATAAGCCTGTATGCCAATTCATTTTGTTACCGGCTCGCATAATTTCAGGCGGCTTCTATCCTTACTCCTGTTGCTTCTCAGTTGCGCCTGGACGTTAACGGCGCATGCGGACACCATGGAGGAGCGTCGCATCCGCACCGGCCTGAAGTTGTTCCGCTCCCTGCTGGCGGCGGATCAGGATATCGAGTCCAAGAAGACCCACGACGACTATTTGAAAATAGTGCTCATATACGCCAACAACAGCGCCAAAGCGGAGTTCTATGGCCGTGAACTGCTGGAGCTGGGCGAGGGTGAGCTGCAGGCGCGGGTGCGAGGGCTGCCAATTCGAGTTGAGATTTCCAATGATTTCGCATTGAGCAAATATCAGACAGCGCCGCCCGCCGGTATTTTCATTATTGAAAAACTGTTCGACGACGAACTAAAGCAATTGATCGAGTTCGGCGTCGACAAACAGGTGGTGCTTTTCTCTCCGTTTGAAGGGGATGTGTCCAAAGGCGTTTTGGGCGGACTGGCGGTCGAGGCGCATATAAAGCCTTACATCAATTTGCAGACGTTGGCGGAATCGCAGATTCGTATCAAAGCGTTTTTTCTGAAGGTGGCGAAAACATATGGCCCGTGACATCCGTGCAGAGCGATCCCGCGTGCCTATCGCCGCCACGCTTGCGTTTTCATTGCTGGCGCTGGCGTTGGAAGGCGTATTGGCGATTTATTGGTTTCTCGGTCTGGAGCCCCGTCTAAGCGAAGAAGCGCAGGCGAACGCCCAGATACTGGCCTACTCCCAGGGAGTGGCGTTGGCGGATGTGCTGACGGAGCATCCTGGTCAGCCGGTGGACCGGGAGCGGGTGGAGCGGGTGATTGATCAGATTCTGCTGTTGACCGATCCGGTATCGGAGACGCCTTTCTTCCAGAGCGTGACGCTGGAACTGGACTACACCACATTGAATGCGCCATCAGGGATTCTCAATCGCACCTGGGGCGTGCGCAAATGCGCAGGTTGCTACGCAGCTCAAATTGAGCTGTACTCGAGGGTGACGGATGAGCTTCTGGGCGTTGCGCGCTTTGAAGTCAGCCATCTCTTCTTTAGCAAACTCAAGCGCAACATGCAGCATGCGTTTTTGATGGATGCGTTACTGACCCTGTGTCTGTTGCTTATCGCCTGGGTGGCCATCAACATCCTGATACGGAAACTGCGTGGTGAGATCGATGCGCGCAAGCAGACGGAAAAAGAGCTGATCCTCGCCAAGGAACAGGCGGAAACCGCCAGTGAAGCCAAGAGTTTCTTCGTCGCCAATGTCAGCCATGAGATTCGCACGCCCATGAATGCGATATTAGGGATGTGCTATCTGATGCAGCGTACGGACCTGGATGCCAGGCAGACAGATTTCCTCACGCGTATCAACGTCGCCGCCAAGTCGCTGCTGGCGCTGATCAATGACATTCTCGACTTCTCCAAGATCGAAGCGGGCAAGCTTAAGATCGAAAACAGGCCCTTTACGCTCGACGGCGTTCTACAGCAGCTGGCGCAAATGGAAGCGGCGAAGGCGGCGGAAAAGCAACTGGAGCTGATCTTTTCCGTCTCCCAGGACGTGCCGCAGCGTCTGAAAGGCGACCCGGATCGTCTGGGGCAGATCCTGCTCAATCTGGTGAACAACGCCATTAAGTTCACGGAGCGAGGCAAAATTGTGGTGACGGTGCGCCTGTACAAGAAAGAAGCGGGCGACGAAGGGCCGGTGATGCTGCGCTTTTCCATCCGTGACACCGGCGTGGGCATTGCGCCGAAAAACCTGTCGCGCCTGTTCGCTGCATTCAGTCAGGTGGATAGCCGTTTAAGCCGACGTTATGAAGGCACTGGGCTGGGGCTCGCCATCTGTAAGCAACTGGTGCAGTTGATGGGGGGCAAGATCTGGGCGAAGAGCACGCCAGGCAAAGGCAGCACATTTGTATTCACGGCCGGTTTTCAGGTGGATACGGATGAGGCTCCGCCGCCACAGGAAGTGAAAGAAGTTGGCCCGGTGGCCCGTCCGAGGGTATCTGGCAGAGTGCTGGTGGTGGAGGATAATCCGGGTAACCAGGAAGTGGCCCGTCATCTGCTGGGTGATCTGGGGTTACATGTGGACATCTGCAACAACGGTTTGCAGGCCATTAACCGCATCAAAGACGCCTTGTATCGCAAAGAAGGACTCTGGGATCTGATATTCATGGATATTCAGATGCCGGAAATGGATGGCTTGCAGGCGACGCAATTGTTGCGCAAACTGCCGGGTCTGGATAAAACGCCGGTTGTCGCCATGACGGCGATGGCGATCGCCGGTGATAAAGAACGTTGCCTTAAGGCGGGTATGAATGATTATATTACCAAGCCTATTGACGTTAACCAGTTGTACAGGACGTTAAAAGCCTGGATGCGGGAAGCGCCTCCGAGCAAGCGGACGGAGGCTGCCGAGCCCACTGTGGACAAGCCCGCCCGTAAGATCACGGAGAACTCCATTGAACTGGATTTGCCGGGGATCGACTGGCAGCAAGCGCAAGCGCGCTTCCTGGGCAATATATCGCTGCTGCTGCATCTGGTCGTGGATTTTATTGAAAATAACTCTCACGCCTGCGCCCGTTTGCAGGACATGCTGGACCAGGGCGATGAGCAGGGGGCTGAACATTTGGCCCATAGCCTGAAAGGCGAAGCCGGTAATCTCGGCGCCGAGGGTGTGTATCAAGCAGCCATGATTCTGGAAAAGGAGATACGCCTGGGCAGGTGAGAAACGAGTCCCTGGTGGTGCTGGCGGACGCACTGGACGAAATGTCTGGCTCTGCGCGTCAGGCGGAGCTGCTGTTGCTGGAACTGGAAAGCAACGGCGAACCCGAGCCGCAGCCTCAGAACGAGGATGGGCCGTTAGCTCGGGGTGCATTGCTTGAAATACTGGATGAGCTGGAAAAACTTATTTCCAGCAATAACTTACGCGCCAGGGACGTCGCTAAAGAAGTCAACGCGTACGTATTAAGTGACACCGCAAAGAGAGAAAATCAGGATTTGCTATTAAACTTACAGAAGTTGAACTTTAAAGAGGCGCTGGAAGCGTTGAGACGTTTGCGAAACCTGATACGAACAGACGATTAGAGCGACGACCTATGGCTAAGCAACAACCGGCCGGGCGTATTTTGGTGGTGGATGATCAGGCCACCAATATTGAGCTTCTGCATAACATCTTCAAAGAAGTGCACGAAGTGGAGTTCGCCATGACTGGCGAAGAGGCGCTGGAAATGGCGATCCGGGACTTACCGGATATTATCTTGCTAGATATCCAGTTGCCCGGCATGGATGGCTTTGAAGTATGCCGCAGGCTTAAAAGCAACGCGAATACCCGGCATATTCCCGTCATTTTTCTGACTGCGAAAAATGATGTGGACGACATGGTCAACGGCTACAAACAAGGCGCCGTGGACTATGTCATTAAACCGTTTAATTGGTTCGAACTCATCGCCAAGGTCAACACGCAGTTGGTGTTGCGGGAAATGAAGTCGGAACTGCGCAACGCCCAGGAGCGGGAAGAGTTATTCCTGCGCCAGATTCAGTTGTCGCTGGAAGAAACCGAGCTGACTCTGGGAGGCGGCAGACCGCAAACCAAACAGCGTGTTCTTATCGTGGACGACTCTGTCAGCAATATTGAGACTCTGGCGAGCATGCTGGGGGATGAGTATGAGCTGTTCTTTGCGGTCAATGGCGAACAGGCCAAGCAGATCGCCCGTGAGGCGCATCCGCATCTGATCATGCTGGATGTGGTGCTGCCGGACACGGACGGCTATCAGGTCTGCAAACAGCTAAAGCGTGAACCGGAAACCCGTGATATTCCCATTGTGTTCGTCACCTCGCGGGACTCTGCGGAAGATGAGACGCGCGGCTTGGAAGCGGGCGCTATTGATTACATTATCAAACCTTACAGCCACTCTATCGTCAAAGCGCGAACGCGTAACTTGCTGGAGCTGGTGCGCAATCGGGATTTGCTGAAGAAACTGACCTTGACCGACGCGCTCACCGGCGTGCCAAACCGGCGCAATTTCCAGGAAGTCTACCGCCGCGAATGGTTCCGCGCTTGCCGGGCGCGAGAGCCGTTATCGTTGATCATGATCGATATTGATAACTTCAAGCGGTTCAATGACTTCTATGGTCACCCCGCTGGCGACGCCTGCCTGCAGAAAGTGGCGAAGATGATTTATCAGGTGCGCAAGCGCAACACGGACTTTGTCGCCCGCCTGGGTGGGGAAGAATTCGTAGTCATTCTGCCAGACACGGATGCGGAAGGCGGGCAGCGTTTTGCTGACGCCATGTTGAATGCGGTACACAAACTGGCGATCGCCCATGAACATAACGACGGCAAGAAGATCGTCACCATCAGCGCCGGGCTGGTGACATGCTATCCTGGCCCACACATCAGTCGCGAAAACCTGCTGTCCACCGCCGACGAATGCCTCTATCAGGCCAAGAAGGAAGGGCGTAACCGGGTATGCAGTCGCATGGAGCCGCCGGACGACCCGGCGTAAGCTCCACGTCTCAGACTAGCGCTAAGCACATTTTCTATCGATACACTCCGTAGTCATTTGATGCGGATATTGCCTTGCTCTGACTGCTTGAAAATGGTGTAGGGCAGGGACAACGTATCGAGTACGCCTGATACGACCAAATCCACCACTAACATGTGCGCTTCTCCATCCGTCGCCTGCCAGGTGTGAATGGGGGCGGGCGCGCCATGCAGGCGGCAGAGGTCATAGGCGACGCCGCTGTAGACCCGGGGAATGGACTCACAATGAGTGCCGATTTCGTTGAGGTTGCGCGCGGCGACATCATCGCCGCGCATGACGGTGTTCACGGTGCCACAGCCGGTAAAGGCCGTGACGGAGACAGCCGCAAGGCTGCCCAGAATGGCGGTTTTTAATATATTCATTGTTGGCGGATTAACTGCTGTATTTGTTGTTTAGTTATTGTTTTTCTTTATCTATTTTTATGAGTCGGCGCGATGCCGACCAGGGTGAAGTCTAGCCAAAAGATCAGCCTTTTGGCGTGAACTTCATCAACATTGTCAACCGGACTTGATTATAGAAAAGTATTCTAATAAGCGAGTCTGGGATAGACTACCGGCTAATGACCCTATGAAAATCCGCCTATGCAGACGAATCAGAATTTACCTCCTTCCACCGCAAAAGAAGCCGCCGAGCTGCCACTTTCCCGCACCTTGATCTTTTGTCTCGCCAATGAGTTGCAATGGGACCAGGCGACGCTGGAGCGGGCGCTCAGTCACGCCGGTTATCAGACTTCTCGTTCCGACTGGCTGGCCAGATGCCGCCTGTTTTTTATGTTGTGCGGCGCAGCGTTGATATTGGCCGGCGTCGCCGCTTTTTTCGCCTTCAACTGGCAGGACCTGCACAAGTTCGCCAAATTCGCTTTGATCCAGGCAGGTGTCGTAGCAGGAGCCTGGGGCGCCTGGCGTAAAGGGCTGGACAGCATCGTCGGGCGTTGCTGCCTGTTCGCGGCCGCGTTTTTGACGGGCGTTCATTTAGCTGTGTATGGACAGATATATCAGACCGGCGCAGATCCATACGGACTCTTTGTCGCCTGGGGCGTTCTCGTGGCGGCCTGGGTGGCGATTGGACGACAGCCCGGTTTATGGATGCTGGCGGAGGTGCTGGCCAATCTGTCCCTGATTCTATATTGGACGCAGATGCTTTACCCCCACTCAAGTTGGAGCGAAGACTTTGGCGGTCCATTACTGATGCTTGGGCAAATGGTGTGGGACCAGGGTCTGGCGCTGTCGCTGTTGTTGTTGAATGGTCTGGTGTTGGTCGCATGGGAGTGCGGCTCCGAGCGCGGCGTATCCTGGATGCAGGGGCGCTGGTTTCCCCGAGTTATTGCTACCGGCGTACTGGCGTTAATGGCTTGCGCCAGTTTGTCTGTCATTTTTGATGGGTGGGAGCATGGAAGACGACTCGCTCCATTAACGCCTGTGGGGTTTGTCGTGGTGGTGGGCGCCTGTCTCTGGTTTTATCAGCGTCGCAAGCCTGATCTGCTGATTCTGGCGGAATGCGCCCTCGCCATCATTTTGGTGTTGAACTCCCTGATAGCAAGACTTTGGGCGGACTCATTCGAGTTCGCGTTGTTCATGGCGCTGCTGGTGATCGGACAAACCGCCTTCGCCGCACTCTGGTTGCGTGAGCTGGCGCGCAAGATTCGCAAAGGGGTGTCGCATGCATAAGGATAAATTAACGCTGGCGCAGCTTCTGGAACGCATGCGGACGGAGAACCCCGCGATTACCGCTGCATCGGAATTACCGGCGCCGTTACAACAACGACTGTTACAGTTTGAGGAACAGCCCTGGTTTATCAAGGCGCTGGTGGGATTCGGAGCCTGGTTGGGCAGTTGGCTGTTTATCGCCTTTGCATTAGGCGTTAGCTTGATGGCTTCTGACGGGGGATATGTCGTCCTGGGGTTAATGTTCATCGTCGGCGCTACTGTTCTGAGTCGTTTGGTGGATCATTTGTTCATCAACCAAGTGGCGTTGGCGACCAGCATGGCTGGCCAGTTGATGCTGGGCTTTGGTCTGGAAGAAATGGATCTGGTTGACGATGTGGAAGGCATACTGGCCACGCTGATCATGCTCAATCTGGCGTTGATTCCGCTGTTCAGAGACCGCGCGCATCGCTTTTTGTCCGTTCTCTTTATCTGCAGCGCGACAGCCATATTGCTGTATATCCACAAACAACAAGCGCTGATACCTTTTATTCCGCCCCTGTTGGCGGCGGGATTCGTCTGGTTGACGCTGAATGACTCTCAAAGCGGGTTACGCCGGTTTGAAGCTCTGACATCGCCTCTCGCGGCGGGGATGATCGTCGCTGCGTTAGGATGGTCTTTATTATCGGCGGTTTATGTGCTGCCGGATCTGCTGGATGATTTTGTGTTTTATCCCAACCCCTGGATTTCCACCTTGGGAATAGCGGCGGTTTTAATCTGGTCGATTTGGCGGACGTTGTTTCCTGTCTTTGGCGAAGACAGGCGCGCGCCGGCAATCCTTATCGCAACGGTGCTGCTTACTGCGGTAACCGCATATAACGCACCGGGGTTGATGGTTGCGTCTCTGGCTCTGGTGGTGGGCGTCGCGCAACGTCGCACGTTTTATATCGGGTTGGGCGTCGTGTTTCTGTCCGTGTTTCTGACCGCTTACTTCTATGGAATCGAAATCAGCCTGTTGGCGAAGTCAATCAGTCTGGTTGCGACAGGGGCGGTCCTGATTGGCGTGCGCAAATTGCTTGATCGCATTGGCGTTGAAGAGGAGGCCAAATCATGACGGAGGTTGTGCGCAGACGCATTCTCTGGGGCGGCCTGGCGCTGGTTTTACTGGTATGCAACGGGCTTATCATCGCTAAAGAAAGACTGCTCGCAAGCGGTGAAACCGTGCTGTTGGAACTTGCTCCTCGCGATCCCCGCTCGATTATGCAGGGAGACTATATGCGCCTGCGTTATTCGCTGGTCCGGCAAATCGACAATGCGCTGGGCGATCAGGAAGACATGGCGACGGCGGACGGCTATGTGATTGCGACGCTGGATGAGAATAACGTCGCCGTCTTTCAACGGCTGGCGCAATCGGCGGATGAGGCGGGCTCATCCGAGGTGGCGCTGCTTTATCGGATCAGAGGCGGGCGGATCAAAATTGCTTCGGACGCGTTTTTCTTTCAGGAAGGGTTTGGCGAGTTTTATGAAACCGCCCGCTATGGAGAAGTGAAAGTGAGCGCAGGCGGCGACGTATTGCTGGTTGGACTGCGGGACCGCGACAAACGCCCCCTGCAGCCGGCTTTGCTGAAAGCGGAGTAAGTTACGCCGCTTGTTCTTCTTCGCTGGTTTCCTCGTCCGTGATCTCTTCATGATCCGAACGCGGGTCGAATTCCGCCATTACCGGCGTATTCGGCGTGGTCAGCGTGTAAGCCTGATGTTCTTCCAGCGGCACAGGCGTTCTGACTCTCCGACGCCACAACAGGAATCCAACCAGCGCCAGCGACACCACCGCGAAGTAAGTGAAAATACCCTTGGGTCCCATGATGGAGACGAAAGCCGGCTCCACCAGCGGGCCGGTCATGGCGCCGATGCTGTAAGCGATCAGCAGCCCCTGATTTGCGCTGATCACCTGTTCAGGTTTCAGCTCGTCACAGGCGTGGCTGAGACTGATGGGATAAATCGAGAAGGCGACGCCCCCCAACAGAAAGATCATCAGCGCCATCATGGCGTTGCTGCCGCCGGCGCCATAGCTCATCAGGCTCATGATGCTGCTGAGAATGGCCAAGGCCGCCGCCAGCGCCGTCAGCGTCAGACGCCGGTCATAGCGGTCCGAAGCGCGACCGACCGGATATTGCAGCGCCATACCGCCTATAATCACCACCGCCATCAGGTTGGCGACCCAATCCAAATCGTAGCCGGACTGAGTGAAGAACAGCGGCAATAGGCCGTACACCACGCCCAGCACCATCCCCGACATGAAGCTGCTTAACACCCCCGCCGGAGTGAGTCGAATCAGCTCCGCCATGCTTAGTGGGTGGGGCTCGCCCATTTCCGGCATGGATACACGGGTGAGGGAGAGCGGCACCACGGACAAAGAAGCGGCGATCGCGGCCAGCGCGAAGGGAATCAGCGTCAGTGGATCGATGTATTTCAGCAGCAACTGTCCAGACGCCAGCGAGGCGTAAAAAAGAATCATGTAAATCGCCATCACCTTGCCGCGGGTTTCCGAAGAGCTGGACACCAGCATCCAGGACTCAATCACCACTAGCAGGCCGCCAGTAGCGAAACCGCCCAGCAGGCGCAGAAAGGCCCAAGTGTAAGGCTCCACTACCAGTCCATACATGATGGCGACGCTGGCCAACATGGAGGCGTATGCAGCGTAAGCGCGAATATGGCCGACCCGTATTATTAGCTTGGCGTTGACGAATGAGCCGATCACCAGACCGGCGAAATACGCGGTGGAAATCATACCGATGGCGAAGGTGGAGGCGTTCTCCGCAGACATACGAATAGTCAGCAGTGTGGTTAACAAACCATGGCCGATAACGAAGATCAACATGCTGATGAGGGGGGGCATGACGCCAAGGGCGCCTGAACGGGGGGCTGACGTGGTCAGACTCATAGTGGAAACGAACTCACTTTGGTAAAACAAGAGACATGCGCATTTTTCTGGGGACTATAGTGTATGCAGTTATTTATTCAAGTGAGCGAGGGTACGTGAAGATACCTGTAACGGCGGTCTTATTCGGCGAGGAGTGGTGGTGTAACTAGTGTATCTATCTGTTTTATATGAAAATATCTGTTTGATGACTTTTGTGTAGAAATTGTAATTGGCGAATTCTTGGCCGATTAGGTTAATCGATATATGCCGCGGCGCGAGGAATTGGCGGAGGGACAACAGCGGTGGAAAAAAGGGCGCCGAAAGGCGCCCAAGGCAGGGACTATAAACCGTTGAGGAACGGCTTATGGTTCTTCAGATATTCGTTATTGTTGACGCGATCCCAGTTGATGGACCAGGTCATCAGGCCTTTGAAGCCCGGATAACCATCAGGATTCTGCAACTGGTAAGATCCGCCGAAAGATTGCCCTTTCACCAGATAATTCACCGCTTGATGCACGACCGAGGGCGAGGTGTAGCCGCTGCCTGCGGCTGAAGCTGAGGCGGGCAGGCCAATCGCCACTTTTTCCGCTGGCAGGGGCGGGAAGCGGTTGTTGGCATTGCCGCCTACAGGGAAACCAGCCAACAGCATTTCCGCCATGGCGACATGGAAGTCGGCGGTGCTGACGCTGTAGCACTTGCCGTCCAGCCCCAGCATGCAGCCGGAGTTATAGTGCTGCACATGAATGAAGCTGAGTTCATTGCGCAAGGCGTGAATGACCGGCAAGTAAGCGCCCGAGCCGCCGCCATAAGCGCTGAAGCCGCCCTGAACATAGTAGGTTTCCGGCGCCATGGTCAGCATCAGGTTGCCGCCGAAATTGCCGATGATGCGCTTGCTGGCGGAGATCAGATGCGTCAGCACCGGAGATTTCGGATTTTTGAAGTCGGTGTCGCCTGCATCCAGAGACAGGGAGCTTCCCTCCAGATCAATATCGAATCCGTCGAAGCCGTACTCGCGAATCAGCGCCGTCATACTGTCGACGAATTCCTGCTCTGCGTTGGCGTCTGTCAGCTTCACCACGGCTTCCGCGCCGCCGATGGAGATAATGACTTTCTGACCGCGGGCCTGTACGGCGGCGATATCTGCTTTCATTTGCGCTGGAGTGATCTGGAACGGGGAGAATTCCATGTCGGAATGGCTGCCCAGCTTGGGCGTGGCGAAGGCGACGTCAATCACATCCCAGTCCGCTGAGACATCCGGCAGTCTGACGAAGCCGGAGCCATTGTCGAAGTTATGCCAGTATCCGACGATAACGCGATCAGACGTCTTGCCGCCAAGCACTGTCACCAGAATGGGAGCGGAAGTGGCGTTGTAGCCATCCTTGTCAGTGGCTGTGACAGTCAGCTGGTATTGGCCTTCCACATTGGGTGTCCAGCTGCTTTGATAGGGCGCGCTGGCGTCTGAGGAAATAGAGGTTCCGTTAACGAAGAACTCCACCTTGGCGATATCTCCGTTGATGGAGCTGGCGCTGGCGTTAATGCTGACGCTGGCGCCAAGCGTAACGCGCGCGTTGTTTTGCGGAGACGTAATCGCGGTGGCGACGGCTTCGTCGCTGACTGTGATGGTGATGCTGTCGGAGGTAGTGGGTTTGCCCCCGTCGTCTTTGGCCACCGCCGTCAGGGTATGTTGGCCGACAGGCGCGTTGAGCCATTCATAGGCGTAAGGCGTGTTTACTGTGCTGCCCAGCAGGTTTGAACCATCGTAGAAAGAGACTTCCGTGACCACGCCGTCGCTATCGGAGGCGTTCGCCTGCAGATTGATAGCCGTTCCAGAGAGGATAATTGCGCCGTCTGCAGGATTGCTCAGGGAAACCGTCGGAGCGGCGTTGCCGTCGCTGCATACGCCAAGATCGCCCCAGGCTTGTTCCCAGTAGAGCCCTTTACCCGGTTCGTACGCCCAGGCGGCGCTGGAGGAGCACCATCCGCCCACCTTGCATTCGTAAACCCGTCCCAGGTTCTGTACGTGGTCGCCATTGGCGTATGTCGTTCCCGCGCTGTATTGCGGGGCGTCACAGTCAGAAGAGGGCGGTTGCGTGTCGTCATCAGAGACGTTGATTGAAACTGTCGTGGATTCGCCTTGTGCGGAGCGGTCATCGGTAGCGACGACCTTCAGGGTATGTGCGCCAACGGTGGCGGTCCAGGTCGCCGCATAAGGCGCGGTGGCGTCCTGGGCGATTTGCGCGCCATCTACGAAGAAGGCGACGTTGGATACTGAGCCGTCTGCATCAGCGGCTTCCGCGTTAATCGCCACCGTCGCGCCAACTTTGAAAGTTTGTCCTGCGCCGGGAGAAGTCAGTTTGGCGGTGGGGCGTTGATTGCCGCCGGCGGCGCCACAGGCGCCTTCCGCTTTCCATTCCTGCCATTGTCCGGAATGGGCTTCCGGGTCTGCGCCCTGGTTCCACCAGTTAGCAGTGTAGGCGTTTTGCTTGTGTTGGATTGTTTTGCCGCCGACATAAACGGCGGCGGCGTCCCAGTTGCTCAGTCCTGCGCAGTCATAGGCCATTGCCGGCCCGGCTGCGATAAGCGCGGCGATAGCCGTCGCTTTAAGTCCCTGCTTAATCATTGGCGATACCTTACGTAATTGTCTGTAATTGTCAGGTTTAAAAGGCCGACGCGCTCACTGCGCGCGTCGGAATCTCCCGAGGAAGCTTTACGCCGGAGGGGCTGGAGCCGAGTTCACAACTTCGACATAGCCAATGCGGTATTAGCGCGCCAGCAGCCATGACGGACGGAAGACGTCGCCCGCCATGTCGCCCCCGGTAATCGTCGCAACGAGAGTGTTTGCTGGTGCTTATTAAGTAACGCCTTTGTCCGTGGTCAATCAGACGGGACGAGACGCTGAAGTGGAATCGTTTTCATTATGTGTGCGAAATACTCTAGCTTTCCTTCGAAATATTGCAAACCCCCATTTGGACTACATCCAAGGGTTTGAGAGATAAATGAAGCGCCAGATAACGATGCTTTGGCGGGGCTTATTCTCAAGAGGCCATTACTCTCGCTGGAAAGCGTTTTCAATGGTGGCTGTCGAACCTGGATATCGAGAAGAGGTTTAAAATGGAGTTAATGCATCGGAGCGTCCAGGGAACTGTCGGGCGCCCAGGGAACTGATTGTCTTAAGCGGACTCTAAAACGTCAGACTTTGGTTTTATTCAATGACCAGAGGCTGTCGTCTTGATGTCTACAGCCCCTGAAGCGCGAGGAGTGAAAAGTGAAAGCTAACCTGTTTGCATGCATATTATTGGCGTGGCCATTACTGGCTCCTGCGCAGGAGTTTGTCAGCGCGAAACACACCACGGATGTGGTTGAACTCTTTACTTCAGAAGGCTGTAGCAGTTGTCCTCGTGCGGATGAGTGGTTGTCAGAAATGAAAGGGGATAAGGGGCTGTTTAAAGACTTCATCCCAATGGCGTTTCATGTGGACTATTGGAATCAGCTGGGCTGGACCGATCGCTTTTCGCGGGAGGAATACAGTGAAAGTCAGCGGGATTACGTACGCTCAGGTTTGGTCGCCCATGTTTACACGCCGGGCATTGTGGTGAACAGCAAGGAGTGGCGTCGCTGGTTTTCCGGGGCGAGACGATGGCATGGCGGTGACGCCGAGCCTGGCGTACTGTCGGCGCAGTTGCAGGACGGCCGTTTACATGCCTCGTTTGCGGCTTCCAGTAAAGCCGTTTTGAACGTTGCATACCTGGGCGTGGGGCTGACGTCCGAGATCAAGGCGGGGGAAAACCGCGGACGTATGCTGATGCATGACTTTGTCGTGCTGGACAGGGTGCAGACGACGGGCGCAGGGGAGTGGGACATCGAACTTCCCCCGCCGCCGCAGATAGGTCAGGAGAAAACGGCGTTGGCGATATGGGTGTCGCCGCCGGATTCTCCCCGTATTATCCAGGCTGTCGGCGGATACCTGCAGCCCTAGCGCGCCATGTATCGACCTCAGAGCGCTTGATGACGAGCGTGCAGGACGCCTGCGCCAAAGTGCGGACTGCATGGCTTGGGCGTGCTCTGAGGCGTCTCCAGCTCCTGCCTGAGCGATTGCCGCAGATCCATCATGTTCAGCAGGATGGCGGCCATTTCGCTGTCGTCCAGGCTGAGCGCCTCGCGACTCATGCATAGCTCCACCGCACCTGAGTGTTCCGATAGCGCAAGCCATGCCCCCAGGGTGGTTTCCGGCTGTGAGTTGATGTGCAGTAGTTTTGCGTAAAACGTCTCCCTGTTGGCGTTGGGGGGCTGCGTCAGAGGCATTCTGAATACCACCGTTTCTGAATCCCGGCCGACCTGCACGTGCAAACGGGACTCCTGATCAAAGGAGAGCGTGCAGTAGCCGTTCTTCAGCGTCAGATCAACGCCGCAACGGTTTCCTATCACCTGCAGCAATTGATGAATATGCGTTTGATATAGAGTCATATTGGAACTCGCTATACTCCTGTGGTTGATACTACCCGGTATAAATGCAGCGCCGACTCGTCCTGCTGGTCTTGGCGCTTCAACTTGTAAGTAACAGGGGGAGCGCAAAAGTTCCTAGTCCAAAAAGATTATGTCCGCTGTCGCGCATTGAAATGGCGGCAGGATTTTATTTCTCCGGGCAATAAAAAAGCCGGCGTGAAAGCCGGCTTTTGGATAGCGAGTGAGGTGATCAGGATTTCTTGATCTTCGCCATGGGGTTGGGCAGGTCGGTAATGGTGCCCGCCGCCAGCTCGCCAGCCAGACCAACAGTTTCGTGCAGCGTTGGGTGAGCGTGGATGGTCAGCGCCAGATCTTCCACATCCGCGCCGAACTCAATGGCCAGGCTCAATTCGCCCAACAGTTCGCCGGCGTTGATGCCCACAATCCCGCCGCCGATCAACGTGCCGTCTTCTTTGTAGATCAGCTTGGTTTTACCTTCGCTGCGCGCGGCGCCGAGGGCGCGTCCGCTGGCTACCCAGGGGAATACCGCAGTTTTGTACGGGATGCCGGCCGCTTTGGCTTCTTTTTCGGTCAAACCGGTCCAGGCGATTTCCGGGTTGGTGTAGGCGATGGAGGGAATGACCTTAGGATCGAACACGCACTTGTGGCCAGCAATCACTTCCGCCGCCACATGGCCCTGATGGGTGGCTTTATGCGCCAGCATCGGGTTGCCGGCGATGTCGCCGATGGCGTAGATGTGCGGTACGTTGGTGCGCTGCTGGTTGTCAGTGTTGATGAAACCGCGCTCATCCACTTGGATGCCCGCTTTTTCTGCGCCGATCTTTTTACCATTGGGGGAGCGGCCTACCGCCACCAGAATGGCGTCATAAGACTGCTGGCCTTCTGGCGCATTCTTGCCTTCGAAAGTCACGTACAGACCGTCTTTCTTCGCTTCCACCGCCGTTACTTTGGTGGACAGCATGACGTTGAACTGGTCTTTGACGAATTTGCTGTAGACGGCGATCAGGTCTTTGTCCGCAGCCGGGACCAATTGATCAGCGAATTCGACGATGCTGACTTCGCTGCCGAGGGCTTCATATACAGTGCCCATTTCCAGGCCAATGATGCCGCCGCCAACGATCAGCAGGCGCTTGGGGATTTCCTTCAGTTCCAGTGCGGAGGTGGAGTCCAGAACGCGGGGGTCGTCGTGAGGAATGAACGGCAGCTTAACGCTCTGAGAACCTGCCGCGATGATGCAGTGGTCAAAGGTTATGTCGGTTTTGACGCCTTCGTTGTCCACGGTAATCTGGTTGGGGCCGGCGAATTCGCCATAGCCGTGAACCACTTTCACTTTGCGGCCCTTAGCCATGCCCTGGATGCCCTGGGTCAGCTTCTTGACCGTGTTGTCTTTGAACGCGCGCACTTTATCCAGGTCTACTTCCGGCTTGGCGTATGTGACGCCCACGGCGGAGGCGGAATGCGCTTCTTCCATAACGTAAGCGACATGCAGGAGCGCTTTGGACGGAATACAGCCTACATTAAGACAAACGCCGCCCAAGGATGAATAGCGTTCAATCAAGGTTACTTCCAAGCCCATATCCGCGGCTCTGAACGCTGCGGAGTAGCCCCCCGGTCCGCTGCCCAACACTACAACCTGGGAATGAGTCGTTTGCCCGGCCATATAGTCTCCTTAGTTGTCTTCTAGGTTAGATTTTTTACCAGCTAGGCAAACTAAAGGCTTATTCTCACCGGGTCAATAAGATGTTTGTCGACGGGATCTGGCGGTGATTTGGAGCATGTGAACGATGCGCCGCCAGCGCCTGGGGGAAACCCCAGGTTGTAGTGATTTGCAAGGCGTCAGAGTGAATGATTCGTTACAATGGCCGCAGCGTCTGACTTTAAATTCATTGATTCCCAAGGAGAAAAATGATGTTGAAATCTGTAGTCGCCTGCGTCATGACGGCGATTCTACTGAGCCCTTCCGCTTTTGCCGCGGATGATGGCGCCAAGAAAGCCGCAGCCAGGCTGCTGGATGTCATGAATATGGAAGTCATGATGGAACACTCCATCGAACAAATGATGACGATCCAGCTGCAACAAAATCCCAATCTGACGCCATTTCGGGATGTCATGATGAGATATTTTAAAAAGCAGATGAGTTACGACACCCTGAAGGGAGAGTTCGTGAAAATCTACGCGGACGCTTTCACTGAAAAAGAGCTCAATGAAATTGTCGCCTTCTACCAGACTGAAACCGGACAGAAAGCTATCCAGAAGATGCCTGAACTGATGAGCAAAGGCGCTCAATTGGGCGCCTCTCGCGTACAGGCGAATATTGAGGAGCTGCAACAGATGATCAAGGCGGAAGCCGAGCGTCTGAAAACTGAGGGCGGTCCTACTCCTCAGTAAAAACGTTTCCGGCACAAGGATGTGTCGCGGCTTTCAACTATTTCTTCCGTGCTTATCATCACTATACTGCTCAAATATCACTCTTCTAAACCGATCTGACGGCGTGTCAGGCTTCCGGGTTTTTCTCCTGAATTTTCCTTCAATCCTGCTAAATGGCGAGATTTCTGGAAAAATTTTGAACGATGTTCACTTATCGGGAGCCCAGGCCTGGTCTGGACTAGGACAAATATAGATCCTTTGGGTGATCGTCTGGAAACGGTTCCCGTCCTATACTCGGCGGTTTCGAGAAAAAAGATAGTTGCTCATGTTTGGGTGTAGCTTGCGGAGGCGGATTTGGTAAGTGTTCCGGCAAGTCTATGGCGGGGTCCATGGGATCACAGCAGGTTTCGAAAAGCTGCCGCCGATGCGGTGAAAACAGCCCAAGCGAATCAGAATTTCTTAAACGATACAGGTAGTAATGCATATGGATAAGCAAAAGCAGCCCACGCCTCAGCAAATGGTTGAGGAGGCGATCAAACGCTACGCTCCGATATATGTTCCTGATGCGCCGCAATGGGCTGAGGAGCAGGTCTGGGCGACTACGGATGAGCAACGGGACTGCCGATATCGCAGAAATATGGGACTGCGCCAGATCGCAGAAGTCATGAACGGCGGAGTCGCCGCTTCTCAGGTTAAAAGAAAGAAGAGCTGATTTTTCATCAGAATGGCTGCAGGCGCTGGTTCCAGCGACCTGGCTGTCAGCCGCCGAGTTTCTTTCTCAATACTCATACGCCCGTTGCCCGCCATCGCCAAGCTCAAATAACTAAACTCTTCTTCCATCCCCGCGCCATTTGCAACCTTAACGCGCGTTATCCGCAGCGCAAAGAGCAAAAACGTACAATACAGCCGTTAATGAAGCCGCTAGACTGACTCTATATTGGGTCTTCCCATTTATCGTTAAGTGACCTTTACCATGAGTGTCGGTTTGTGATTGAGCATGCTAAGTACTGGCAGGACAAGGCGCTCGGCGGCGTCGAGATTCTGAAAGCCACCTTCGTCAAACAGCACTTTCCCCGGCATGTGCACGAGGGCTACTGCGTGGCGGTCATTGAAAAAGGAGCGCAGCATTTCCTTCGTGATGGCGCGGAGCATACTGCGCCTGTCGGCAGTATCGTACTGGTTAATTCCGATCAGGTGCACACGGGTCGCACTGCGACGGAAGAAGGGTGGTCCTATCGGGCGATTTACCCCACCCCGGCGGAACTGGCGCCGGTTATCGCGGATATATTCGGTCCTGGCGTTGAGCCCTGGTTCCCGGAGCCGGTAGTGCGCGATCCACAGTTGGCCAGAGGGTTACAAGTCCTGCACTGTCTTTTGGAGCAGGGCGATGAGCCGCTGCATTGTGAGACGCTTTATTACCAGATGATGGGGCAGCTGATGCAGCGCCATGCCCGTATGCGTCCCCGCCAGCTTCTGGAGAAGGGCGGCTCGCACTGGGCGGTGGCCAAGGTGAAGGAATATCTGCAGGCGCACTACGCCGAAGCAGTGTCGCTGAAGGACTTAACCGATTGCACCGGGCTCAGCCCCAGTTATCTGACGCGGCTGTTTACGCGGATGACGGGGATGCCCCCGCATGCCTATTTGAATCAGGTGCGGGTAAGCCGCGCGCAGCAGTTACTGCGGATGGGGCTGAGCCTGACGGATGTGGCGGCGGCCACTGGATTTTCCGATCAAAGCCACTTAAGCCGTCACTTCCAGCGAATTATGGGCGTCTCTCCCGGACGTTTTGCGAAAGTCTGTTAGTTTGACGGTCCTTATGCGTCCCTCTTCGATGCTTTCTATATGCGACAAAATTATTCTCTGAGAGCAGTTCTTTTATGACGACTCACGCACTTGAATCGCCCGGACAGGCGTTCCGAGCCGGCGCACAGAACACGATTCCTTTGATCGTCGGCGCCATTCCATTTGGCATTGTATTTGGCACCCTGGGGCCGGTGAATGGGCTGTCTTTTGAAGCGACGCTGGCGATGTCTTTGATCGTGTTCGCCGGCTCGGCGCAGTTTATTTCCCTGGGCTTACTGGCGGCGGGGGCGTCTCCCTGGCTGATCGTTCTGACTACCTTTGTGGTTAACCTGCGTCATCTGCTTTACGCCGTCACCCTGATTCCCATGGTGCGCACCTTGCCGCAGCGCTGGCGGGCCCCGATGGCGTTTTGGCTGACGGACGAAACCTTCGCCGTTGTCGCTGGCCGCTTGGGCGGCGAGCATGCGGGGCAGTTTCACTGGTATTACCTGGGGTCTGCTCTGTCCATGTACCTCAATTGGCAGCTATGCACCCTGTTGGGATTGACCTTGGGCGAGTGGGTTCCTGATATCGAAAACTGGGGCCTGGATGTGGCCATGGCGGTGACCTTCATCGGTATTGTGGCGCCGCAGGTGGTTAACCGTCCTCGTTTGGCGGCGGTGCTGGCGGCTGGCGTCTGCTCGGTATGGTGGCGAGAATGGCCGCATCAATTGGGCCTGTTTGCAGCAGCGCTGACGGGAATACTGTGTGGACTGGGCGCGGAAGTCGCATTACAGAATCGCAAGTCTGAACTGGCCGAGGGAGGTTGCTGATGGAGTGGGCCATGTTATTGGGCATGATGGCGGTAACCTTTGGCATTCGCTATCTGCCGTTCGCGCTTGCGGACCGGTTGCGTCTCAACCCCTGGGTGGAGAGAGCCCTGAGCTACGCGCCGATGGCGGTGCTGTCGGCGATTATTGCGCCGGCGGTTCTGGTTCTCAAAGGCGAGCTTTGGCTTGATTGGCGCAATCCGTACCTGATCGCAGCGGCGGCGGCGATTGTTATCGCCGTGCTAACCCGAAACCTGCTGGCGACTATCGCTGCGGGCATGGGGCTTTTCGCATTATGGCGGTTTTGGCTGTAACGCTTGCTATCCTTGAGAGGGAACGGCGCCTGGAAGAGCGCCGTTCCCGAATAGTTAATATTACCCCTGCTTTTTGTAGATAGCGGTATTGTTGTTTTCGTCGCATTCGCCCACTTTGTGAGAATAATCCACCATGAAGTGTAACTCGGCGTCAGGGTCGAAGACCCAATAGCCAAGCCGGAACTTAACGCTGGCGGAAGCGCCGGGCGCCAGAGCGACGACAGGCTGGATGTCTGACGCGCCTGTGCCGGGGTCGTAAACTCTTGCGTCTGTTGCGGCTGACATGGCGACGCCCACATTAGTGACCACGATTTTTATGACGGACTCGCCGATCGTAGAGTCCCACACAGGGTCGTATACGGTACGGATCACTAAGTCCGGGCCGCTGCACTCGCTGACGCAGAGACAGTAATAACGCTCGCTGACGACGGTTTTTTCATGGGGCGTCCCCATAAAGCAGGCCGTTTTCTCATCGAACTGATTGCCGTAGAGCCATACGTCTCTGTCAGTCGGCGAGGGGAATGTGTCAAGGTTGTTGGATTTGCACACATAGGTGCGCTTTATATCGTCATACGGCGCCAACTCGCCTTCTGCCCGCCACCCCGTCCAGGCGCGACAGGTTTTCGGGCAGGTTAAGGGCCCCTCATTTCCATAGACGTTCGGGTACCAGCCGGCTTTGTAGTGATTGGACACGCCATCCTGGATGGGATCAGCGAAAGCGTTGGAAATCGCAAACAAAAGTGCGATAGCAATACAGCGAAGAAATGTCATGGCTTCCCTCCATCATAATCCTGAAGTGATAAAGGCATCCTGCCCGGGCGCTGAGAGTCCATGCCCGGTATGGGTAGTTTAGATTCGGCGGGATTTTATTGGAAATATCGGAAAGGAACTTATCGGCTTAAGGCGTGACGCTATTACTTCGTTGAGCAATATGCGCTGTTTTTTCTATCTTTTACACTTTGCAGCATATGCCAGACAAGGTATGCATGCATTGACTCTTCGTTATGGAAATCGGCCAGTGACTGATTGCCGAAGGCGCCTATGGATTCTTTGCTGGCGTTTTTGGTCAGCCACTTGGAGAATGCGCTTATTAATCCCTTTTCTTCGTTAGAGTCTTTTTTAACTCTTTGAGCGCGCCCCTCAAGTTGGTCTACGATAAAGGTGCAAGGATGATCTGACTCAAGCGCCTTGTCGAAAGTCACCCACCATTTTTCACGGCCGGTATCAATGCAATAGGCCACACTTCCGCCATCCGAAGGCAGCGCGATTTCGCAGATGTTAAAGTCGCCATCGCTATCCTGGATATGGCTTATAGTCGCCCCCGGCGTATCACAAGCTGAGAGAAGAGGCGTTGAGATAAGCGCCAGGGCAAAGTGCAAGTAAAGGGATACTTTTCTCATACTAGAAGTTTGTTTCCTTAATTTTTGGCTCATGAATGTATAGATCTGAGCATAGGAGCTCAAGCTTCAATGCTTGAGATCAAATATAAAGGCGATGGATCTGAAGTTTCTGGTGTAAGCGATCTTAACCCTGCCTGGGCGGCGACGATGCATAATGCCTATTTTGTTGAGAAGTTGTTATTTTTTCCTGGCGGACTGCTTAACTTTGCCTACACTTAGGAAGACACAGCGAATGCGCAGTCTGCCTCATCAGATCAGCGGTTCGAACCTCTCGAATGATGTTTTCTTGAACGCTACTCGGCCCCTGCTTGGGGCCTTTTTTTATTCCAGAGTGTGCCGCGTCGCATAACTGCTCAATGGTCATCAGGGACTGGATCTTGCGACCAGAATTGAGTAAGACCGGATTGCAGGTTTTGACTGTTTCTGACGAGCTGTGGTCGCCAATGTTGTGGGGCCAAGGCGGGATAAGGCGGTTTGGTGAAACGGTCGTCTACCAGGATCACGACGCCTTTGTCTGATTCCGTGCGGATCACCCGTCCCGCGGCCTGCACCACCTTTTGCCAGCCCGGTAATTGGTAGGCGTAGGCGAAGCCGTCCATCCCCTGGCGCTCAAAATAGGCGGAGATCTGCTCGTTGACCGGACTGATCTGCGGGAGACCGGGTCCGAGAATGATGCAGCCCACCAGACTGTCTCCGACCATGTCGATACTTTCCCCATAGACGCCGCCAATAACGGTGAAACCTAACAGCTCGCGGGCCTTGCGGAAGCGGGTGAGAAAGCGCTGCTGATCTTCCTGGCTGGCCTGTCGGGTCTGCTGAGCAAACTCTATCTCTGGATACAGCTTGGCGAAGCGCTCAGTGAGCTGCTCCATGTAACTGAAAGCTGGCGTGAATACCCAATAGTTTCCTGGTCGGGAGGCGATGCTCTGCTGGATCAACGCGCACACTGCGTCCAATTGGGTATCCCTGCTGCGTAGCCGGAAACTCAAATAGGGCGCCATAAACACCCCCAGATGCTCTGGCGGAAAAGGCGACAGGCTGCGCAAAAGCTGAGGATTGTCATCCAGGCCCAATAAGCTCTGGTAGTAATACGGTGGCGTCAGTGTTGCGGAAAACAGGGTAACGCCATGACAGGCCTGCAGCATCGGCCGCAGTAAACGAGCAGGAGACAGGCAGCGTAAACTCAGGACGCGCTGTTGCTCCCAGTCGCGTTCGAAACAGGCGAAATCGTCGCCGATGCTGGGAGCCAGACCTATCCAGCCCTGTGCGGTGAAAATCGCCTCCTGCACCTGTCTATTCAGCTCTGTATCCGCTGACGCCAGCAAATCCTGGGGCGACATCAGCCAGTGCTCCGCCACGGCGCAAAAATCCTGCAGGCGCGCCTCCAGCGCCTGTTGGCCTTTGCCTGGCGCCTGCTCAGGTGTGATATGCATTTGCCTGATGGCTTTGACGACGGCGTTGGCGTCTTTCCTCAGCGCCTTGCATTGACGGCCAATACGATTGAAAGGAGCCTCGGACAGCTCTGCGGAGAACAGATCCCGCGCCCGGTCAGGCAGGTTGTGCGCTTCATCCGCCAGCAGGCCGATACGATTTCGAGAGAAAAGGCTGTCTGATCTGACCTGGGGAGAAAACGCATAGTTATAGTCGCCAATGAGGACATCCACCCAGGGCGCCAGCTCGCCCTGCAAACCGTGAGGGCAGAGGTCGTATTTCAGCGCAATCTCGCGCAGGCGCTCGCCATCCAGCCATGCCGTCGCCAGCGCTTCTTCCCGCGCTTCCGGCAGGCGTTGATAGAAATCGCGTCGGCGCGGGCAGTCCAGTGGATCGCAAACGGAGTCGCCGCCGCAAATACGGTCGCGGGCATGGAGCTGCAAGGTGCGCAGAGGCGCATTGTCCAAGCGCATATCCAGCATGGCCTTCAGCGCCGCTTCTTGGGAGGAGGTTTTGGCGGTGATCAACATCACCTGATCCAGATGACCTTCGCCCATGGCTTTCAGCGCCGGGAACAGTGTCGCCAGGGATTTACCGCTGCCAGTGGGCGCCTCTATCAGCGCCTGACTGGCGTCGCGCAGGCTGAGATAGGTCTGGCGCGCCAATTCCCGCTGGCCCGGGCGAAATCCGCTATAAGGAAAGTTGAGATCGCGCAGCAGAGCATTCCGTTGAAGGCGGTGCTGCGTCAGGCGGCGATACCAGTCTTGCAAGAGCTGAAACAGCGTATCGCTCTCTTGCTCGGCTTCCTCACGGGACATTTCGCTATCAAATTGCGTCTGCTCCATGTCTGGAACGCGCACATAATTCAGACGCAGCCTGATCGGCGTTAGGGAGGGTTCTGTTTGTTCCCGTCGCCACAGCAGTGCGTACAGTAACAGCTGCAGCCTGTGTCTTTCCGCCAGTCCAAGGGGGAGATGTTGCGGGTCCTGGCGCAGTGTTTTGATTTCTTCGAACAACGCATGGCTGTCAGCAATGCGGAGGCCGTCTATGCGCCCCTGCAGCTGTAGTTGAAAATCCGCTTCGGAGAGCGTGATCTTTACCGGGGCTTCGCTGACGTAGTCCGCCGGCCAGCCTTCCTGAACCTGCTTGTGCGCAAGCTGCCCTTCGCGGGCGCTGGCGGTGTCCCGATCCTGATGGTCGAGGTCGCCCAATTGCGCAAGGAAATGAGCGGCTTCCCGAACGCTAAGCTTGTAGGAGAGTGTGTCGGGGGGCGAAGACTTTATAGCCAAGTGACTTGAACCAGTTGGTAAGGGATGCCGTATTGCTCGAACGTCGCCATCCAGCGTTTTTGATTGGGTTGCAGGCTGTCAGTGGGGCTTTTCACTTCCAGTAATTCATAGCCGCCCTGTTCAGGGAAATGAATCAGGTCTGGAAAGCCGCTGCCATTCTCCCGCAAATCTCGCAGCATGCGTTGAAAGACCGCTCGCCAATGCTCGCGGGGAATGCGCTCCAACGCTATCTGCAGGTAGTCTTCTCCCGCTTCCGGCCAACCGACGAAAGGATTGTTCAGGCCAAACTTGTCCCGCCATCGCGTCAGGACAATTTCAGGCCAGTCTTCTGCGTTTAGTGAAGCGAAAGCGGCCTGGACCTGCGCATGACGCTTCTTGGTGAAGTTGGCGTCGTAAAGATCATGGGGGCGATGCTGATAGGGATGGCTGAAAGCGCCGGAAACCGGGGCGAAAACCGCCGGCCAGAAGGTCAGCCCGAATACTGCATTGAAGAGCCAGTTCTCTACATAAATGCAAACTCCGCCTGCCCCAGCGACTTCCAGGCGCACCAGTTCCTCCACCCGCAACTCGGGATTGGCGGCGATAGTGAGCAAACGCTGTAGAGGTCGGAAAGGCGACGTGCGGGGCTTTGGGCGCCCCAGTGCTTTGGCGCACTTGTCGGTGAACTGCTCAGCGAAAATCAGCTCAGCTTCAGTGGAAGGCGAGTCAATGATGTCTGCGCAGACCTCCTGCGCCGCCTCATATTTTTCCTGCTTGAACAGAATGCGGGCGCGGCGCTCGCGAGAGGGCGGCTCCTGAGTGCGCAGGTAGACCTGATACGCCAGATCCAGGTCCTGCAGGCGCTCCAGATCGCGAGCGACTTTATTGCAGAAGCGGTCATGGCGACGGCGCAGGACGGCGCTATCTCCCGGCGCAGGTGTTCTGGCGATGATATCGACACATGCGTCGACGCTCAAAGATTCGAGAGCGGAATATTCGTCCGCCAGCGCCACCAGTTGTTTGATGTGGTCGATGTCCTCACGTGCGGCGAACAGCCGATGTTCGGGATCGAGCTGGTAGTTTTCGTAGCGAATGACGCCTAAATCAGAGGTGACGAAGGTGGTCAGGTCCTGATAGAGGTTGCCGAAAAACAGCAGCCGGAACAGCAACACCAGATCGGTATGCTTGAGCTGCAGAAAGCGGAAAACGCCCTGTTGATAAATGTCCGCACAGGTCAGCTCAAGCCCTTCCAGCAGTTTGTCGCGCTTGCTGCTGCGAGGGGCCTCCGCACGCCAGTTCTGGCGGATTTCCTCTTTGGTCAGCAAGGTCAGTAACGCCGGGGCTTCTGCATCAGGATTGAACTCAATCCAGCCTTTGTCGGCAAGAGTATCCAGATCTTCGCCAAGCTGGGGAATCTCTGCATAAGCCAGTTTGTCGCTACGAAACAGCGGGCCTTTGCGCCCGTACAAGCGCACCAGCAATGCCTGTTGCGTGCGCGTCAGGTTCTGGAAATTCTGGATATAGGCGCTTTCTTCAGCGCTCAGCAGGTTGGCGTACTGAGCCTCCACACAGCTCAACAGGGTAAGGAAGTTGTCCAGGTAATAAAACGGCTGAAGCTGCGGCGCCGTCTCGGGAGCGTCCACGTTGGAGTCGGCTGCGTTTGTTTCAGACATATGGGCGGCTTCGGACATCAGGTTATGCTGCGGCGCTGGAATTTGTTTCGGTACTCTTTCGGGGTCAGTCCGGTTTTCTGTCTGAACAGTTTGGTGAAGGAGCTGACGTCTTCATAGCCTACCGCCAATGTGATCTGACTGACATTGTCAGACGTTTCCTCCAGGAGCTTTTTCGCCTCTTCCAGACGCAGCGTCTGCAGGTAACCGAGCGGCGTGTCGCCGGTGGCGGCCTTAAAGCGGCGCGCCAGGGTGCGTGGACTCATATTGAAGCGTCCCGCCAGATCGTCGATTCGCACGTCCTTGTCGCAGTGGGTTTCTAGCCAGTTTTGCACCCGCAGCACATCTTCGTCGCGGTGATACTTGCGCGCCCGCATGGAGGAGTAGCTGGACTGATAAGTGCGGCCCATATCGATGACGAAGGTCTTGGCGGTCTGCACCGCCACTTCGTGCCCGCAGAAGTGTTCGATCAGATACAGACACAGGTCCAGCCAGGCGATGCCGCCGCCGGAGCAGAACACGTTTTCCGAGGCGGTGAGCATTTGCTCCGGCCGCAGGTCCACCTGGGGGTAACGTTGTCGGAACATATCGACAAAGGCCCAGTGGGTGGTGGCAGTGCGGTTGTCGAGAATGCCTGCTTCCGCCATGAAGAAGGCTCCGGTGCAGTTGCCCGCGATGATTGTTCCCTGACCATTCATGGTTTTCAGAACCTCAATCAGTTGAGAGTTCTGCATCAATGTCTTCTCGATATCGCCAGCGATGGAAGGAATAACCAGGATGTCGCTTGGCTTGATGTCGTCAAAGCGGGCGTCGGCCTGAATCAGCAGCCGGTTATGGCAGCGCACCGGTTGTGCGTCCCGGGTGGCCACGCGGATGTTGAACTTGGGATGGGGCTGGCTGCGTTGAATGTGATTCCAGGTCACCCCGGCCATGGCCAGCAAATCCACCACGCCGGTGATGGCGGAAGATACCGCGTAGTCGAAACCGAGAATTGTGACTTGCTGCATGCTTTTACCCGTCATCGCTTGGATTGGCTATATTAGCCTAAAAAATGTCGAAACAGACAGTGTTGGAGAGGGGCGATGCATGACATTCTGCTTTGGCCAACCAGATAGCGGCCTAACAGCTATCCTTTCTGGTTTGATTTGTCTCATACGCACCGCGTCAGCGGTACTTATCAGCCCATGTTCGACGGCTCCCATGAAGGCGTCGGGCGTGGGTTTTTTTATGGATAAACCCTCACTATACTCACTATAAGAACTCGGATACGTTGTCTCTTGGTTTTTGCGGAATAAATTATTAGAACAAGCTGTTATAGGAGATCGCCAATGAGTATGGCGGAAGAAAGCCGGCAGGCAAAAATGATTGCGGAGATGCGGGGCTTCATTAAGAAAGTGCTGATGGACCCCACCATTCCGGTTAAGTGCATGGAAATCGCACGCAGGCTGCAGCAGGAAAAAGACGCGGAACGTAAAATGGCTGATGAAATCAGCGCCAGCACCACCATCCGCATTCCTGAAAACATGAGCGATGCGGACAAGCTATTTCTGGACGTGCTCAACGAAGTCTTGGAGGATGAATCGGCGCTGTACTGATTCTCGCAGGCCGGCGTCGCCGGCCCTGATCAACGGCGCGCCAGAGTATTAATAACTCTGGCGTCGCACGTTTCTTATTCGCTTATTACCACTTTATACACATACAACTCGGCGTCTTTGTCGCTAATGACATAAAGCGACTGGCTCGCTGGATCATAAGCAACACCCTCCGCCTTTCGCACTGGCTTGAACTTGCCGGGCTGTTTCCCTGGCTTGGTCAGCGCGGCAGAGCTTTTAACCCGTCCGCTTGTCAGATCATAGAAATAGATCCTCGCTGCTTTGTCGCTGACGATAGCCAGTAAGTTATGCTCGGGAATCACTGTCAGGCCGGAGTAATCGATGTCATCCAGAGTGGTATCGTCGTCGCTGACGCCGGTTTCCGCCAGTTTGACGCTGTTTAACACTTTGCTTAGGTCGCCGGATAAGTGCAGAAGCACTCCAGGGTCACCTTCTTTTAAAGCGTAAATGCTGGCGTCAGCGGAGTTCCAGACGACGCCCTCCAGACCTTTATTCTTTTTGGTTTGAGCAAAAAAGGTCGCGCTTTGGGCGAAGTACTCGAAGTCGGATAAGCGACGCTGCGCCACGGGTTTGCCAGACGCGAGGTCGAAAACGAAAAATTCATTGCTTTCCTCTTTGACTGCAATCAGACGGTGGTGTTTTGCGTCGTAGGCGACGCCTTCAAAACCAGATGCTGGCGCATCGATGCTCTTGAGTGTCCGCCCCTGGCGATCCAGCAGAAATAACTTGGCGGTGTCGTCGCTGACTGTCCAGAGTCCGCCGTTGGCGTCGAGCGTCAGCCCGGATGGCTCCGTTAGCCCCTGCGCTTTGTTTTTAACGGAATGGAGTTCGGTGAACTGCAGCGATATTTCCATGGCGGCCGCTGGCGCGGACAAGTGGATACTGGTAGCCAGCAGCAATGTGAGCCCCGGCTTGCGCACCATGCAATGACGGAGTGATCTGGCGAAAATATGAGAACAGAAAAGCGAATAGCGACGCATAAGTTTGATGTCGAATATTTAGTTACGAGGTCGGGGCGTTATTGTAATGCAAAACCTGAATTGAGGCGCCGGTTATCTCCTCTGAAGCCTGCAGTGGCAGGGGCTGGCGGCGCGGTTGTGGGAGAAGAGCAAGTAAGCAATATTGTTAGAATTCAAAATAATTATTGAGAATTAATTTTCACCTACTTATGATTTTTAAGGATTTCGGCAGGTATTTTTGTTTAGTGATATAAGGAATTCGAGGGAAGTCATGAAAAGTATATTTGCGTTTATATTGTTCGCGCTCTCCACCGTCACAATGGCTGACACTTGGGATGAGATCAGTAAAGAAGGCAAGATCACCCTGGGCGTTGCCAACGAGCGCCCCTACGGATATCTCACTCCCATGGGAGAGCCCGCTGGAGAAGCGCCATCCATCGCCATGTACGTGCTGGACAAGCTTGGTGTGGATGATGTGGAAGTGGTGGTGACGGAATTCGGCTCCCTGATTCCCGGACTGAAAGCAGGCCGCTTCGACGTCATTGCCGCAGGCATGTATGTCAACCCGAAGAGATGCAAACAGGTGCTGTTTTCCAATCCCACCTACACCATCGGCGAGGGCTTTCTGGTGCTTGACGGTAACCCAAAGGGGTTGCACGGCTATGGCGACGTGAAAAAAGCGGATGAAGTAAAAATGGGCGTGATGGCGGGCGCGGTTGAATTCGGCTACGCGAAAAAATTTGGCGTGCCGATGGATCGCATCGTGACGTTGCCGGACTATCCTGCGGGCGTAGCCGCGCTGAAATCAGGACGTATTGATGCGTTGGCGGGCACCAGCCTGACCATGGCGCAACTGGCGCAGAAGGATGAGCGGGTGGAGTTGGCGCAACCGTTTGATGAGCTGAAGATTGATGGCGAATCCGTTAAGGGCTACGGCGCTTTTGGTTTCCGCAAGGGCGATGAAACCTTGCGCGACAATTTCAATCGAGTGCTGGACGGTTTTCTGGGAACGGAGCAGCACGTCAGCATGGTGAAGGAATATGGTTTCGGTAAGCACACTCTGCCGGGCGACGTCACCACTCAGGAGCTGTGTAACTAAGCCTTTATCTCATGGAACTGAGCGAACTGACGCCCATCCTGCTACAGGGCGCCTGGATCACCTTGAAAATTCTCTGCCTGTCTCTGCCTGTCGCGGGGGCGCTGGCTTTTATCGCTGGCTTGACGCGGCTATTTGCGCCCACCCCATTGCGGCAGATCGCGCGGGTATACATTGAGTTTTTTCGCGGCACTTCCGCCTTGATTCAGCTGTACTGGATTTATTTTGTGTTGCCGTTTTTCGGCTTGAATCTGGACGCAATGACGGCGAGCGTCATCGCGCTTGGATTAAATATCGGCGCTTATGGCGCGGAGGTGGTGAGAGGGGCTGTGCTGGCTGTACCCAAAGGGCAGTACGAAGCGGCGGTGGCGTTGAACTTTACGCCCTGGAGCCGACTGTGGCGCATTATTCTGCCGCAGTCGCTGATCAATATGATTCCGCCGTTTGGCAATCTCGCCATCGAATTGATGAAAGCGACCTCTCTGGTTTCGCTGATCACCATTGGCGACCTTACCTACAAAGCCAAAACTCTGGCGGACGCGACCCTGCAGGTGGGCGAAATTTTTGGTCTGGTATTACTGATCTACTTCGTGATGGCGCAGGTGATGGCCTATTTGTTCCGGTTGCTGGAAGCGCGTTTGGGCCGAGGCATGGATAGAGGAGGTTTGCGCTCATGATAGAACTGGATTGGGACTGGGATTTCACCTGGGAAGTGTTGCCGGATCTATTGAACGCCGCACAGATAACCTTATTAGCCACCCTGCTGGGCAGCCTGCTGGCGATTGGCGTGGGGTTAGCACTGTCATTGCTGCGGCGCAGCCCCTCGCGCTGGATCAGTTGGCCGGTCTACTGGGTGGTTGAGTTTGTGCGCAGCACGCCGCTGCTGGTGCAGATCTTTTTCCTTTATTACGTTATGCCGGAGTTTGGCGTAAGTCTGTCGCCAATGACCACCGGCGTGCTGGCGCTAGGGGCGCATTATGGGGCGTACCTGTCCGAAGTGTTTCGCAGCGGCATCGATGGCGTGGAGAAGGGGCAATGGGAAGCGGCCAGAGCGCTCAACCTGTCGCAGTTCATGACCTATCGCGACATCGTATTGCCGCAGGCGTTGCGAGCGATGATTCCGGCCACCGGCAACTATATCATCGCTATGTTCAAGGAAACTCCTCAGCTCTCCGCCATCACCTTGTTGGAAATGTTGCAGACCGCCAAAATCCTGGGCTCTGAAAATTTCCGTTACCTGGAGCCATTCACGCTGGTCGGCTTGCTTTACCTGGCGTTCAGCATTATCGCTGCGCTGGGCGTGCATCAGATTGAGCGTCGTTTTCCCAAAGAAGGATTCAGCCTACGATGACCTCTCCCATCATTGAATTTCAGAATGTAAAAAAACAGTTCGGCGAACTGGCGTTATTTGAAAACTTTAACTTCAGCGTCGAAGAAGGCGAGATCGTTTCCATCATTGGCTCCAGCGGCTCCGGGAAAAGCACGTTATTACGCATCCTGATGACCCTTGAGGATATCGATGGCGGCGTGGTGAGGGTTAAAGGCGAGCCGTTATGGCATATGCCCAAAGGCGAACGGCTTGTTCCTGCCGATAAAAAGCATCTGCGCAAGATGCGGAACCACATGGGAATGGTGTTTCAGCACTTTAATCTGTTTCCCCATATGACGGTGCGACGCAATATCACCGAGGCGCCCATGCGGGTGAAGGGCAAAACCCGACAGGAAGCGGAGCGGGAAGCCATGGATTTGCTTGCGCTGGTAGGGTTGCAAGATAAAGCGGATAGTTATCCCGCGCAGTTATCCGGTGGGCAGAAGCAGCGGGTCGGCATCGCCCGCGCTTTGGCCATGCGGCCGGAAATTCTGTTGCTGGACGAAATAACGTCGGCGCTTGACCCGGAGCTGGTGGATGAAGTGCTGGACGTGATTCGCAACCTCGCCAAAGAGCACAGCTTCACCATGCTGCTGGTGACCCATGAAATGTATTTCGCCCGGGAGATAAGCGATCGCGTCTGTTTTTTCGATCAGGGCAGGATTCTCGAAGAAGGTCCGCCGGACAAGATTTTCGTAGCGCCTGAGAAAGAGCGCACCCTGGCGTTTCTGAATGCTTTCATCAGCGCCTGATATCCTTCAGAATGTCGCTCAAATCTGGTTGGGCGAGTATGTGAAGGGGCCTTTGAAAAAAATAGCGCTTTGTGTTTCTTTTGCCTGAATTTCTGGAAGTAAGCGAGGAGTAGGTATGTCTGACACATTGATTCCGGATGTGGTTTTTAACGATAACAACAGCCAGCGCACCCCCTGCGTTCTGGTTCTGGATGGCTCCAGCTCCATGTTTGGCGAGCCGATCAGACAGCTCAATGAAGGACTGAAGCTGTTGGAACAGGCTTTGAAAGAAGACGCCAGCACAGCGATGCGCGTGCAGCTTTTGGTGATCCGCGCAGGCAATCACGATCAAGCGGAAGTGCTGACGGATTGGGTGGACGCCATGGACTTTCATGCGCCGGAAGTTTTTGCGAACGGTACGACTCCCCTTGGGGGGGCTATGAAACTGGCCCTCAACAAAATCGAAGACCAGAAAGCGGCCTACGACGCAAATGGAATTTCTTCCACTCGTCCTTGGATTATCCTCATCAGCGATGGCGCTCCTACAGACTTCGACTGGGAGTCGGTCGCGGACCGCTGCCGCCATGCAGAGCAAAATCGTAAAGTCGTGATTTTCCCCATCGGTGTGGAAGGCGCGACCTTCGAGACGCTCAATCAGTTTTCCAACAAAGGCGCCAAGAAACTGAAGGGCCTGCAATTCCGTGAGCTCTTTGTCTGGCTGAGCCGTAGCATGGCCACTGTATCGGTGTCGTCTCCCGGCGAAAAAGTGCAGTTACCTGCGACAGACTGGTCTGAAGTCGAAGTTTAATCCTCTATGACAAGCAGTTATCCAGAACCGGCCTGGAAAGTGGTCGCGGCCAGCGTTGCTGGCCCCCATCATGTCCGGGACGGACTACCCTGTCAGGATGCGTTCAGTTGGCGCGTTATTGGTGAGCGGCTGGTTGCGGCGATAAGCGACGGCGCAGGTTCTGCGGCGCAGTCGGAGCAAGGAAGCCGTATCTTAAGCCAGTGTGTTGTGGACGCCTTCGCTGAGAATGTTGCAGCGCCATTGCAAGAATCCGAAGTGCGCAGGATTGCAGAGCAGGCCATCGAAGCTTGCCGAACTCAACTGCTGCAAACTTATCCTGACGCCAATCTGGCGGACTTTCATGCCACGCTGGCGGCTGTCGTCATGGACGACCGAGGCGGATTTGTCCTGCAAATCGGCGATGGCATGGCGGCGGCGGTGCAGGAGCGTCAATGGGCGCCTTGCCTGCTTTGTCTGCCGGAAAACGGCGACTATGCGGAAGAAACCTTCTTTTTCACTCTGGATGGCTGGCGTCGGCATTTGCGCATAACCCCAGTGCCCGCGGATTACGATGAGCTGATATTGGTGACTGACGGCGCATACAGCTTTACCGCCAAGCCCGCCGCAAATGGATTGGACCGTGACTTTATCGCTCCGGTCTGCGCATTTCTGGAACAGAACGACGAAGAACGGGGCGTCGTTGCGCTCAAGCAGATTCTCGATCACGCCAACGCCCGCCGTATTTCTGGTGACGATAAGACGCTGTTATGGGCCAAACGCAAACGCTGATTGAGGTGGGCGGCGGAGCCGTCCGCCTGCTGGATAAACCTCTGGGACAAGGCGCGGATGCGGCCATATACCGCGTTGAGGGGCGTCCTGAACTGGTCGCCAAGATTTATCACAAACCAGAGCAGGACCCGGGACGCCGCGCCAAGCTGGAAGCCATGTTGGCGAACTCGCCGGAGCTGTCCCACATTGAGCATGATGGACATAGCTTTGTGCAAATCGCCTGGCCGCAGTCCATTGTGACGAATAGACATGGCGAGTTGAGAGGCTATCTGATGCCTTTCGTCGACCTGTCCCGAGCTGTTTCACTGGAAATGATGCTGAACCGTAAGACACGGCAGTTCAGCAAGCTACCTGAGCACTACGGATACCGCCTCTCCGCCGCCAAGAATCTGGCTGCGCTGATCGCTGCGCTGCACCGCAAGCGTCATCATGTCATCGACATGAAGCCGGTAAACATCAATGTTTATCGGGAAACCTACTTCACTGCATTGTTGGACTGCGACGGTTTCAGCATCCAAGGCGCCGGCAGGCGTTTCTCGGCGCACCAGTACACGCCTGACTATATCGCCCCGGAAGCTATTAAGGGACGCCAGGGGCCGGACCAGCTTGGTGAAGAGCAGGATCGCTTTGCGCTGGCCGTCATCCTGTTTCAATTGCTCAACCAGGGCGTGCATCCATTTCAGGGAACCCCCAAAGGCGGGGCCAATTTACCCACGACCAACCATGAGCGCATTGGCGCGGGTCTATATGCTTATGGCTTAAAGGAGCACCCCCGGATCGCCCCTTCCCCCTGGAGCATTCACCAGTCTCTGGATACGCGCACACGTCAGCTATTTGAAAACGCCTTCACTCAGTCACCCTACGCCAGGCCGACAGCGCAAGAGTGGAGCGATCATCTGCATTGGTTATTAGCGGCGGATGATTCGCCGTTACAACCCTGCCCGAATAACAAGGAGCACTTGAGTTTCGGTAATGGGTGCCCGTTCTGTTCCGTCGAACAAAAAGCGGCGAACAGCGTAAAACGTAAAGCCAAGCGGCCCGCCAAGGCGCAACCGCCCAAAGGGAGAAGGGCGCATCGCGCTACGGCGCAGACGCAACCCCAACCTCAATATAGGCGCCAACCTCAGCCCGCTGCGCCGCCTATTGTTATGCCGCGCAAAGTTAAGTGGGGGCTCATCGCGGGTTTATCTGCTGTGGTTATGCCATTTCTATTGTCAGCGATATTAAACCCCGTGATTGCGTCCTGGCGTTGGCCAGGAATTACGGAGGCGGCACTTAATATGGGGTGGCTGGTCTGTGATCAAGACAGGGATTTCAACCTGCTGTATCAGGCTTTATTGACCAATAACCAGGCGCACATCAAGCTGGCGTTGGATAACGTAAGTGGCCTCGGTTGTTTGGGAGACATAACCGTCGACTACGCTAATGGAGGCATTGGCGAGAACCGTGTATTTGATGACGAAACATTCTGGCTGTTGCTGCAAAAGCTGTCCTCCGCACCACAGTCGTATCAACAATGGCTAAGCCAGGAGTCGATCTCTCAGAGCTATAACGGTTCCTATATGGGCTATTACAGCGAACCTCTAGAGTATATTGGTAAGGCGGTTACAAGATATCTGGGGACCCAGTTATATAGCCGCGACTTGCGGAATACTTGGCGGCGGCGCTTGGCTGTTTTAAGTGAAGATCACGGTCGCCGGGCGTTGGATGGCAAAGCGCTTGGTGATGAGCTGGCGCCTGAGTATGAACAGAACAAGAGAGTAGTGAACGCCTTAGAAGAGTCTATATTTGAGCCCCTTTGGAAATGGACCGCCAAGCATAATGTTAATGACTTTTTGAAGATACTGCCCCCACGGCCGGTGGTGGATTTGGATAAAGTCGGCTGGATCGTCGCTATGGTGGCGGAAGATAAACAGGAACGCGTGGAGACGCTTCTCAAGCACCCGGCGATAGCTTTTAACGACGATAAGCTTTCCAAAAGCCAGCGAGCAGAGCGGGATCAGGTTATCGCCGCCAACTTACTCAAGGCGAAGGACATTTCTCTACTTCCGAAAGCCATTAGAGAGTTGCCCTTGAATTGCGACGAGCTGTCCAGCGCTTTTCATTATGTGGGTGTCGACAATCGCAACATAATAAAAGTCCGTAATGATTCAGCCTCGTACTATAGCTCTTGGCGAAGCTCTGGACGTTCGTCATCACAGGTGCAGATGAAAAAAGGGGGGATAGAGTATTTGGTTCGTCAACCGCAATTGGCTTGTACGCTGGCGGGGATGACCGGGATGAAGCGTGATGGAGGAGAACACCTGCAAAGCGTTGCTGAATTTTTGAACAAAATTGAGGCTGAGACTCCGGGCGTTAAGCAGAAAGTGCTCTGGGATATCGCGCGGGACTTCCCACATTGGGAAGGCAAGATTCGCTTGATTCTCAAAGGGACTCGCAATAATACGGAGAGACTGGTGATCTGGTTGTTGAAAGATCAGTCCGCTGCGGAATGGGTGGATAAAGACGGGAATACTCTGGCGCACTTTCTGGTGAGCTGGGCGTCGCCGGAACTGGTGCAGAGTCTGCCCAGCATGGGCGCTTCGACCTTGCGAGCCAATAACGGCAATTTGACGGCCAAGGATATTTACCTGCAACGTCTGGCGTCGAAAGATTTTGTATCGGAGGAGGAAAAAGCGGCTTTGGCGGCATTGGAGAAACGCAGCCCTGCGGAAATGCTGGATGAATACTTTTTCGGGGGCGATAGCGAATCATGAAGGCGTTTTTCACTTTGGGCGCCTGGCTGTTCAATAGGCCTGGAATGCAGGGCGCGCGAATCAGTGGCGCTATCATGCTTCTGTCGCTTGCGTGCGCGGCCCACGGGCAATCGGAAGAAGCGAGAGCCAGCGCGCTGTATGCAGCGGATAAGCTGCAGTGGGACTCGGTAGTCGATACGGCATGGCCCGAACTGGTGAAAAACGCCAAGGACTCCCGCTATCCAGCGCAGGGCTTCAACCTGGACGCATTCTCGCTTGAAGATACGCAAGGGGCTCCTGGCGTGTCTTATCTCAATTTTCTGGCTCGCGACGGCATGTATGACGCGCTTTTGCAGGCCCTTCACGCTGGTGTGAAGTTTCCCCATAGCGATAACTATGACGCCATGTACACCGCTGTGATTGAAGCCAAGAAGCACGAGAACCCCTATCTCACCATGGCGTTGGTGTCCTCCATCGACCAGTGGAATATCGCCCATCGTTTGGCGGCTCGCAACAAAGTCAAAGAACTGCGCGAGCTGGATAAAAAAGTACTGATGGCGCGGACGGAGTTTGGCCGCAACGCGCTGATGCTGGCGATTCTGTACCAGAATAAAGAAGCGGTGAAATATTTGAGCTCGCACCAAGCGCTTCTGAACCAGAAGGATGACTTTGGGTGGAGCGTCATGATGTACGCGGTTTATGTGGAAAATCCATCGATTCTGGACGTGTTGTTCAGCCTGCCAAAACCGCCAAATGTAAATCTGCAGTCTTATGCATGCGTGGACGCCCCTAAGCTGCGCATCGCCATGATTGGCAGCCGTATGCTCAGGCAGGCGATGTCGGGAGGAGGAAGTCCTGCGGACACCAGGGAGCTGTTACGGCAGGATGCTACCTACAGCCGGCTGCTGGAGTTGTCCAACAAACAGCGTAGAGATTCCTGTAAATATTATTTGATGGACAGGCCCTATCATAACTGGCTGTTATAACTGGCAAACAGTAAGCCCACACTTTACTCAGGACGGGTCACCCTAATAAAAAAGGCCGAACATCCCGATGGATATTCGGCCTGTCTCGCGGCTGGCAGTCAGCCGATCATTACACTCTTATCAATAACATCAGTTACAGGGAACTGCGCCGATGTCAGAACCGTCACTGGCCGCGCCGCAGACCGGGGAGTTGGGGAGCGGGGTGTAGTTTTGATTGTTATAGTCAGTTAACAAAGGATCTGTAAATAAGCCATTAATATCAAATCCAGCTTCCTTCCAGCGCGTTTCGGTGAACTTGCCGTTCCATTTTCCGGCGACATATGCATTGGAGGAATTTATCAAGTTAAAGTCTCTGATAAACAAGTCGGAGGTCCAATGCTCACTTTCTTTAGCGTCACAGCAATTGTAGGGCACCTGGACTTGGGTATTTTTTCCCGGCGACAATCACGCCAGTAGCTCCTTGCGGTTGGCTGCCAATGCTTACTGTTGAGCTGGCAGGTGGATTGTCGTAGACCTGAACAGCTTCTTCAGCTTGCACACGGACATTCAGTTGATATGGGTTTGGCGTTGAGCTTGCTTGCGCCATATGCGCAATTAGCATAGCGGGTGCGGCAAGCACTAGCTTTCTGCCCCAGTTTATTTGAAGGTATTGAGTCGTATTTATTCCTGACATGACCGTCACTAGCTCCTTGGTCGTAAGATAAGAGAGTTATTTTTTATTCGGGGCGGGCGGGAATGCTTTTCTCCACCGGTCCCGGTCGTGCAATTTATCCTATGATCTATAACGAAATAACTGGGGGTGACACTATGTAACTGATTGAAAATAAGCGACTAAATGTATTTTTGAGTTGTATTGGAATGTAGAGTGATCGTTCTTTTTTTATAAGGTGGAAACCTAGAGCTGATGACTTCATCTATAGCCTTTACCCGCCAAGCTTCGTAAACTTTGCCGAAATTTGGACTCGGCTGACTTTTTCTAATGACCTTTCGTATTCTTCACACCTCGGACTGGCACCTTGGCCAGCACTTTTTCGGTAAAACCCGGGCGGACGAGCACGCCATGTTTTTCAACTGGCTGTTAGAGCAAGTCCAGGTGCATGAGGTGGATGCTTTAATCGTCGCGGGCGATATTTTCGACACAGGAGCGCCGCCCAGTTACGCGAGGGAGTTGTACAACCGCTTTGTTGTGGAGTTACAGCGGACGGACTGTCAACTGGTGCTGTTGGCGGGGAATCATGACTCTGTCGCCACCCTAAATGAATCTAAAGATCTGCTGGCTTGCCTGAATGTCCATGTCGTCGCCGGTATGCCTGATACGCCAGAAAATAATGTGCTGCTTTTGAATGACCGCAATGAGGAGCCTGGGGCGATTCTGTGCGCGGTTCCTTTTTTACGACAAAGGGATCTTACCACCAGCAAAGCGGGACAGGATGGTGTTGAGAAGCAGCAGGCGCTGCAGCAGGCGATTGCTGATTACTATGCGCGTCTATTTCAGTTGGCGCAGGCGCGTCGGGAGGAATTCGGCGAAGCATTGCCCATCATCGCCACCGGTCATTTGACGACAGTGGGAGCGGAACTCTCTGAGTCGGTGCGGGATATTTATATTGGCGCTTTGGACGCTTTCCCTTCCGGCGCTTTTCCGCCCGTGGATTACATCGCTTTAGGCCACATTCATCGTTCACAAAAGGTGGGCGGTCAGGAGCATATTCGCTATAGCGGTTCGCCCATTCCTCTGAGTTTTGATGAAGCGGAGCAGTCCAAGTCAGTGTTGTTGGTGGACTTTGAAGATGGGCGTTTGCAACAAGTGACGCCGCTGGAGACGCCTTGCTTTCAGCCGATGCAGGTGATTCGCGGCGATCTTAAATCTATAGAGAAACAACTGGGCACCATTGTCGCCCCGAATTCACAACTATCGCTATTCAGCAATGCAGATAAGGTCTGGGTGGATATTGAGGTGGCTGCGACTCAGGACTATCTCGATGATTTGCAGCGCCGTATCCAGGACATGGTCGGCGCTCTGCCGGTGGAAGTGCTTTTGGTGCGGCGTGAACGCAAGAATAAGGGACTCAGACTGGAGCGGCTGGAGAAAGAAACTCTGGCGGAGCTGACGGTGGAAGAAGTTTTTGAACGCCGCCTCGCTCAGGAAGTCTGGGAGGGTGAAGAGGCGGAGTCGCGACGACAGCGCCTGATGGGGATGTTCCGTCTGGTGGAGAATGATGTGCTTGCGGATGGTGTGGAAGGGGATTCTGAAGTTGAGCCTAGTGTTGAAACTGTTGAAACCTCTGTGACGGGGGGCGAAGCATGAGAATTTTGAGCCTTCGCCTCAAGAACCTGAACTCCCTCAAAGGCGAGTGGAAAATAGACTTCAGAGCGGACCCTTTTCATAGTAATGGATTGTTCGCCATTACCGGTCCGACTGGCGCCGGCAAAACCACATTGCTGGATGCGATCTGTCTGGCGCTGTATCACCAGACGCCACGCATCAATGTCTCGCCCATGAACAATGAGATCATGACCCGGCATACGGCGGAGTGTCTCGCCGAAGTCGAGTTTGAAGTCAAAGGCGAAGCCTATCGCGCTTTTTGGAGCCAGCGGCGTGCGCGCAATCTGGCGGAAGGCCGGTTTCAGCCGCCGCAGGTCGAACTGGCGACGGCGGACGGTAAAATTCTGGCGGATAAAGTGAAGGATAAACTCACGCTGATAGCGGAGTTAACGGGCCTGGACTTTGCCCGCTTCACCAAATCCATGCTGCTGGCGCAGGGCGGCTTTGCGGCGTTTTTAAACGCCCCCGCAAACGAACGGGCTGAATTGCTGGAAGAACTGACCGGCACCGAAATCTACGGCAAGATTTCCGCCCGAGTATTCGAGCGCCAGCGTGATGCAAAAGGGGAGTTGGAGCGACTGCGGGCTAAAGCGGAAGGGCAGGACTTGCTCAGTGACGATGAGCTGACTGCTTACTATGAAGAAGCGGCGGCTCTCGACACTCAGGAAAAAACGGATACCGAACGCCTTGATGCTTTACGGGCGCAGAAGCAGTGGCTGGACCGGGTTACCCAGGCGCAGCAGTCCTTTAAGGAGGCTGAGCAGCAACTGACTGAGGCGACGGCGCGGCTGGAGCAGGAGAAAGCTGACTTAGGGCGTCTGGCGCTGAGTGAGCCGGCGGAGAAGTTGCGTCCTTTCTACAAAGATTTTCAGCAGGCCCATGACGCTTATGCGCAGACGGAAAGGCATATCAAGTCTCTGACGGAAAGCCTGGAACTAGCTCGTGAAGAGCTGGAGCGCAAATCCTCCGAGCTAGCGCTGGCGAAACAGGCGTTGATGCAATTGCAGACGCAACGGGAAGAGTTGGAAAGCCTAGTGGCGGAAAAGGTCATGCCACTGGATCAGGCGATCGAACAACACAGTTCTCTAATGCGGCAGCAACAGGAAACCGTCACTGAGACCCTGCGACGCCAAGAGGAATCTGGAGAGCAGGAAAAAGCCCTCTCTCTCCAGCTGAAAGCGTTACGGGAGGAGATCCGGGAGGCGACTGAATACCTCGAAAACAGGCGCTCCCATAAGCTATTGCCGGAGAATCTGCCGCTATGGCGGGAGCGTCTGGCGCAGCGAACAAAAGCGAAGGTTGAGCTGACCAAGTTGCAAGAGGCTGTCAGCGCGCGTCAGACGGAGCAGCGCCAGCAGGAAGCGGAATCTGCCCGTTTGCAGGAGGCGCAGGCTACAGCGCATAGCGTGCTGGAAGAGCGTCGTCAGAAAGTCGCCGCGACTCAGCAAGCCATACTCGATGTATTGTCGGGAGAGACCGAGGTAGACCTGCGGGAACGCTTGGCTTCAATGCAAAAAAGCCGCACGGATCGCTTCCGGCTGGGGCGTTTGGCGGATGACCACGGCAAACGTAATCAGGAGTTAACAGCGCTGAATGCTCAACTCAGCCAGCGCGAGAGTGAGTTAGAGCAAGGAAAGCAGTCTTTGGCCGTGATGCGTAAGCAGTATAAAGCGGAGAAGACGCATCTGGATGACCTGGATCGCCTGCTACAGCAGGAGCGTCAGATTGCCTCGCTCAGCGAGCATCGCGCCCGCCTGAGCCCTGGAGAGCCTTGCCCGCTATGCGGCTCTCACGAACATCCCGGCATTGCCGCCTATGAAGCGCAGCGGGAGTCTGATACGGAAAAGCGTTTGCAAGAGAAGCGTAAGCAACTGCAGGAAATGGAGGACAAGGGCAAGAAGCTGAACGAAGCAGCGGCGCGGTTATCCAGTGAGTTGGAGTTGGGCATAGCGACGCGCGGTAAGCTTGATCAGGAAATGGCCGCTCTAAAGGATGAGTGGACGCAGTTGTGCCAGGAGTTCGGTGTCAACCTTGAGATTGACGCCCCTGCAGGCGCTCAAAACGCAGTAGATGTTTACATACAGAAAGAAGAAGCTAAAGAAAATGCTCTGGCGGAGCGTGTGCGGTCGTTGGAGCAAACGGAAAAACAACTGCAGCAAGCTAAAGAATCCGCCACCACAGCAGAGCAGGAACTTGGCGAGATTCGCAGAAAGCTGGAGCTGCAGCAGCGCGACCTACTGAATCTCAGCAAAGAGATTGATGCGCACCTTGCGCAGCAGACCGAGCAACGCTCTGTGCTGAGCGCTCTTGAACAAGGATTGACGGACGCCTTTTCCAGCATGGGCTATGGGATGCCTCAGGAGGATGAGCAAGATGTCTGGCTGGAGACCCGTAACGCTGAAGCGCGAGAGTATCAGACTCGCCAGGAGAAACTGGAGCAGGGCGTGAAGCAGGCCGGGGATCTGGAGCGTCAGCGGGAGCATATTGCGGAGAAAATAGCGGATATCGCGCAGACCTTAAAAGGGTTGCAGGAAAATCTGGCGCAGACGGAAACGGCGCTGGCGGAGAAAAAGATTCAGCGTCATGCGTTATTTGGCGACAAATCGCCGACGGAAGAGCGCAAGCGTATGCAGGAGCAGTTGGCGGCGGCTGAGAAGCGTTGGGCCACATTGCAGGAAGACAAAGAAAGGGCGGACACAGCGCTGCAGCAACACTTGGGACGCGAGGAAGTGTTGAAGACGCAGCTGGGCTCACAGCGTGCGCTATTGTCCGATGCGGAGCGCTTATGGAGCGAAGCGCTCGCAGCCAGCCGTTTTACGGATCAAGCCGCTTTTGAACAGGCGCTGATTAATGAAGAAGAGCGACAGGCGCTGGCGGTATTGAAGCAGGAGCTGGATCAACAGAAGGATCGAGCGGCGACCCTGAAGCAACGTGCGGAAGCCGAACTAAATGAGTTGTTGGCGGCGCCGGCGACTCAATTAAAAGAAACTGAGTTGGCGGAGCAGCTACAAGCCCTCACTGATGGACTGAAAGCCATCAGTCAAAAACAGGGTGAAATCAGACAGCTATTACAAAGCGATCAGTCCAGACGGATGAGCCGGCAAAAGTTGCTGGTCGATATTGAGTTGCAACAGCAGCGCTACGACGACTGGGCGTATTTGAGCAGCCTGATAGGGGCGGCTGACGGCGCCAAGTTCCGCCGTTATGCGCAAGGCCTCACTCTGGACCATCTGGTATATCTCGCCAATCAGCATTTAAGTCGCTTACACGGTCGCTATGAATTGGAGCGTCGTGAAGGAGAAGCCCTTGAGCTGCAAGTGGTGGATACTTGGCAGGCGGATACCGTCAGAGACACCAAGACCTTGTCTGGCGGGGAGAGTTTCCTGGTGAGCCTGGCCTTGGCGTTGGCCTTGTCTGATTTAGTCAGCCATAAAACCAGCATTGACTCGCTGTTTCTGGACGAAGGTTTCGGCACTCTGGACAGTGAGACCCTGGAAGTGGCGCTGGATGCCTTGGACTGTCTGAACGCCAGCGGCAAGATGATCGGCGTCATCAGTCATGTAGAGGCGATGAAGGAGCGTATTTCCGTGCAGGTCAAGGTGAAGAAGATGAGCGGGTTGGGCGTCAGCCGGCTGGATAACCGGTACTGCCTGGAGAGCGCGATTTAGGGCGCGACTTGGGAGATTATGACGGGAATAAAAAAACCGAGGCGTTCGACTCGGTTTTTTTGTCCGCTTAGAGCAGGATGTGCACTTTGCGGGGGTCGCTCTCAAGTCCGAAGAAGTTGGTGATTTTCTTCTCACCATCTTGCACTAATTCACGGACTTCTGACGCTGATAATTCTTCCGGGATATTACGGGGCATCAACTCCCGTAACTCGCCGCCGAATGCGTAAAAAAACAGCTCAAGTCCGCTTGGATGAATGGCGTTTCTTTGGCTGCTATTGATTATCCAGTCCACAACACTAACCGTATATGTTTCTATGAATTCAAGAGTAGTCTAAAGAATCAGTCGGTTAGCGGTCTGTAGTGGATTCTCTGTAAGCATTATTGCTTAAGGCTGAAAGCGGGAATGTAAGCCTGGGCGAACCTGTTGTCCGCCCTTGAAAAATATGGCTTTTCAGCCATTACATTGCTTGAGTGCGGGGATGGCTTTGCGCATATCCTGCAAGCTAAACTCCTGGTGTGAGAGCGATGACTTTTGCTCGCCTAAGACCAAATAGACATGCAGCATTTTGCTTTTCTCAATCTGGTCAGTGATGTCTGATAAGACGAGGCTGCGGGTAGGATAGTCTTGCTGGGAAAAAGACATCAGTTTGGACTGGTCCAGGCGCAAACCTACGCCCCGCTTTTTCAGAAAAATATCGGAAGAGGCGTAGACGACAAAACGCCCCGGCTCCAAGGATAACCATATTTGAGATGTGTGGTCGCCGATTTCCACTTGTCGGGTTGGCGTGCTGAGACGGCAGCTGTCCGGATGTTCGCCGTCCCAGTTACGCTCCAGTGTCCAGATGCCGAATGAGCCGACGTTCTGACTTAGCGCGGCGGTCGTAGTAGAGCGTTTTATGGAGGCAGGTTGGGCCTTTACTTCCACGACCTTCAGCGAGCCGGTTTCCTCGTCCTCTTCCTTCATTGCGGGCTCGTTCTTATTATCCTTGGCTGCGCTGATGCCTTCTGCGGGAAGCGGGATATCTTGCGTCATCGCCAGCGCCTGTTGTGGTGGTGTTTGCGTAGGAAGTGCTATTTCGCTGGAGGAATGTGCTGGCGTGGCGAGAGTTGTCTCCGCAACGACCTCGGGGCTTTGCAATGGCTGCGGCTCTTCCGGCCGGGTTTCGTTTGCGGGCCCTGCTGCAGGCGGTGGGCTGTTGACGACTTCAACAAGCGCATCTGAAGACGGTGTTTCATCGTTCTGCGGAGCCTCCGTTGGCGAAGCGCCTTGAAGTTGTGCGATGTCGGATGACGTTTCTTGAGCTAGTGCGGTGGTTTCCAGCTGGCTGGCGTCTTCTGGTGAGGCGGGGGTTTCCGGGCCGCCCCACCATCCGACTGCGCACCCTTGCAGGATGACGGCCAGACAGGCTATAAGGCTTGAACGAAAGGACTGGGCGAGGCGTTGGGAGAACTGCGACTTTATTATTAGAGGCATGGCTGTTACCCTGAAATAGGCTTTCCTGATTCGACATGACGGCTTTTATTAACCCGGCAGGCTAGCACTTAATTTGAGGGTAAAATGATAAACAGTCCTCGAAGTCGGTGTTCTACTGCAGAATCCCTTCCGCGGTCATGATGCGCCGGGGAATGCTTTTTCTGAACGCCAGCTTTTCATTTTTGTCGATATCGAAATTGGCTGCGAAGAAATACAGGTCAGCGTCTTTTTCCACCCAACCCATCCACCAGGCCAACCCTGGTTTTGTGGCGTCGTTGTATCCCGGCATGCCCAGGCTATAGCCAGTTTTACTTCTCAAGATATAGGCATTGGCGGCTTCGGTCAGCATCGCCTCTTGTACGATCAGCTGATTACGCTCAGAAAAGGGCAGCTCGGCATAATAAAGGTGGGACAGAAATTCAATTTGTTCCGTCGCGGATACCCTCAGTGCGCCGTCAAGCCAGAAGTGATCCGCGCCGCCGCTAATATCGGCGTTGCCGTAGTTCGCCTGGGCGATATGGTGGCGCATGCGCTCTTCGCCAATTCTTCGTGCGAGTTCCTGAAAAATGGGTTCGACGGAGTTTTGCATGGCTCCACGTAAAGTGAAGTCGTTTTCCCATATTTTGAACGGACGCTTTTGTCCGTTCCAATGAAACACTTCCCGGCCATCTCTCAGGACTCCAGTCTCCAATGCAATCAACGCTTCAAGGATTTTGAATGTGGAGGCGGGTACGAAGCCCTCTGAGGCGCGTTGCAGATCACTGGTTTGACAGTTGTTTGCATTTTGTCTGCAAAGCACGAAGACGCCCTGAACCTGGGCGTTGCGAAAATATTCACGCCAGTCGCTGCGCTCCGTTAGCTCGCGAGCGCAAAGAGAAGAGCAGAAACATAAAAAACAAAGGATAGTCAGAAAGCGCCGTAACATGGTGCACTCCGAGTCTTGGGGCGGGGAGCGCATACTATTACGGAGACGCAGGTCGCGCAATCAGGACGCGCCGATGTGGAAGGAAATATTTTACGTCGGCGGGCGCAGGGCGGATTCTTTGCAAACTAGCGGTTATGGTCCACTCTTAATGGAAGTGCCTTATCTATAAATAACTATGAATCTCGCAATTGTAATGAAGTTCTTGCGCGGCTTCATTGTCGTATGGGTTATCGCTTCGTCCGGGCCGTGTCATGCTGGCGCTCCGTCTGTCGGCCGCTTGTCCGATGCGGATTATTTCCTGTTTATCTCTCCGTCTCCCGCTGAAAACATTTTCTGGGGGAAGACTGGCGCTTTCGCCAAAGACGTGGCGAAGGACCTGGGCGTCAAACTGGAAGTCATGTACGGGAATGATCAACGTTTCAATGTGCTGAAAATGGGCATGGAGGCGCTGCAGCGATCCAATCCGCCGAAGGTGATTATTGTCGGATACTTTTTTTCCATTACGGAAAAGCTCCTGCAGGAAGCTAATGCCCGAGACGTAGGCATATTTCTTGTCAACACCAGTGTGCCGGAACGCGATCGGGTTTTAGTGGGACAGCCGCGCTCGGAGAAGTTTCCCAATTGGCTGGGACATATGTACCCCGATGATGAGGAGGTCGGCTATCTGGTCGCGTCGGAGCTACTGCGACAGGCTCAGGCAAAGTGGCCGCGAAAGGACAGCTTTGACATGCTGGCGTTCAGTGGCGGCATGGATTCCACTGCGGCTTTGGACCGTAACGCCGGTCTGCGGCGGTTTCTGTCAGAGCACACTGATAAGGTGAGCCTGAAACAACTGGTGTACGCCAACTGGTATTGGGACGAAGTGACTGCCCGCGCTCCGAAAATGCTGGAACGCTACCCCTCGGTGGACCTGATTTGGGCCGCCAGTGATTTGATGGCGCTGGCGGCGCGCTCAGTGTCGCCAGCGCCCGATCGCCTGATTGGCGGCGTGGACTGGTCGAATGAAGGCTTGCAGGGCGTAAAGGACGGGCGCCTGTCTCATAGTCTAGGCGGACACTTTGTCGAAGCAGGTTGGGCGGTTGTCCTTCTGTATGATTATTTCAATGGCGTTGATTTTGCGGATTATCTGGGCGTTACCATTCGCACGCATCTGGCTTTGGCGACGGCGGCCAACGTGGATAAGGCCATCGATGTCGTCACAGAGGCCCACTGGGCAAAAGAGGATTTTCGTCGTTTCTCTTTATCGTTGCGCCCAGAAAATAAAGGCTACCATTTCCACGACTTTTTTACTGAATAGCTAATTCCCCAGTAATTCAACTTTGATGAGAACGCTTTGTTCATCCGCGCTCTGTCTGCGTGTGGAATAGGTGATGCCGCTGTCTGAACGGCTGCTGGTTAACGATGCGCCTCCCAGTTCCACCCACTCGCCGAGCTGGACGACGCGAATGGTGTCCAGGGACGAGGTATTGATGCGTTGTTGTTGAATATCGTCGCGCTCATTGCTTTGTGAGCGGACTTTCAACTCAACCCGGTTCTGTCCGGTCAGGCGGGGTTCTACGTAGACGCCGCTGCTCAGGTCCAGATATTCCACGCTGTCCACCAGTCGGCCATTGATTCGCTGTGTCGTTCTGACCGGCTGCTTCTGGCCGGTATTGATAAAGGCGGAAGAGCCTTCCACGACAGTGAGCGTTTGCTGTCCGCCGCCCCGGGTGGAGTAGACTTTCTTGCCTGCCTCGACCTGCGCCGATCCTCCCTTATTACTGATGACGCCTGAGACGCCCCAGCCGCTGTTTTCCCCCAACCGGTTGCGGTCACGGCTGACCGTAATGAGAAACTGCCGTTGCGGGGTATCCAGTTGCATCACCAAGTCATGAATTTCTGCAATGATCGAGTCGTCAGCGCGAATCAGCAACTGGTTGCGGTGACCGCTGATATGGGCCTGATCCTCGGGGTACAGTTCCCGAACCTGGCGCGCCATGTCCTCCGCTGTTCGGTGTTGCAGTGTGATCGTTTCCAGACGCTGGGCCTGTGTCATGAGACTCAGGCCCAAAGCCAACAGCAATGTTATGGCGCGTAGCATGTCCACTCCCTCAATCGATTCTGGCCTGACCACGAAAAGTGGGAGGCGTGCTAACTGAGGATAATGGACGTCGCCGAGGAGTTAAAGAGTGGACGCTGCGCTTCCGCTGGTTTCTTGCCTGAGTCGTTCGCCGAAGTTTTTCAACGCGTTCAGACGGGCTAGGCGTCGAGTTTCATATCTTTCTGAGTACATGAATGGTCGGGTTTGAGACGCTTTGCCGAAGGCGCGGGCGAAAGCGTAGAGATAGCCGTTGCGAACATCCACCAGCGAGCCTTCCAAGCGTACATCCGACGAGGTGTGATGCGCCGGGACTACCCACATGCCGACCAGTGTGATGTTGAGAATGCTTAGAGAATTAGCGTATTCCTCTTCGCTGCTGTTGATGTCGAAAGCGAGCCAGGCGTCCGCCTGAAAGCGCGCGGCCTCCATGCGCTGTTCTTCAAGTTGGCAGTTGTCATACTGATAGCAGTTTCTGCGCGACGACTCCGGCGCGACAAATAATTCAGACACCAGGCCGTTTTGTTTCAAGAAGGGCTTCCATGACTCGATTTCCTCAATCTCCTCCTGGCTCCACGGGTTGTCATTGGCGGGTTGTGGTACGTACAACCGCAATGGAAGCTCGGCTTGAGGCTTCAGTGCGTCGATTTCCTTGACCGAGTCCGCCCGTGCGTACTCTTTGGGCTGCCCAGGCTCGGTGGATATCCCTTCCATCGCGGCGCGATTGAAGTGAGAAGACGTGGCGCAGCCACTGAGGTAGAGAAGGGTAATGGCGGCTAAAACAAGTTTTTTCATGATCGATTCCTAATGCTGATTGCGGCGGTAAGCGGCGCTTGACGCAGCCTTTGATTCCCGGTCAGCATAGCGATTTGAAAAGAGGCCTAAAAAACCAGTTTTACAACAAAAACTGGTCTTGACATTTTGCAGAGCAAGTATGCCTACGACTTTTAATAAAATTCATCGACTAAAACGTCTTTGGACATGGGAAGCGTTTGTGGCCCAGTATGAGGCTGGCCCGGATATCAAAACGCTGAAGGCGAACTATCTCCATCCTCACCATAAACCCAATAAAAATACGGTGGACATTATCAACGCTTTGCATGAAAGGGAGTTTCCCAATCCGTTTCCCGCAGCATTGGAAGGAATGTTCGACCTGTACGAGGACCTGCATCGACGTAATGGCGACCTGTCGCAGGAGGAGAATATCGAGCGTCTGGAGCTTTTCCTGCGTCATGAGCTGAGTATTGCAGGGCGCGAGCCTGTGGGGAGCGCGCGCCTGTTGTGGCTGCTGGGAGATATGTTGTTTGACCGTTGCCTTGGCGCGCGTAAACGCAATCAGGACCCGCGTATGTTGGCGTATCGCGGGGAGGCGATTCAGGCTTACCAGTCCGCATTGGATATTCTTGAGCAGGCGCAACTGGCCAATTTAGTCATTCGTTATAAGTTGCGGCAGAATATCCTCGCCTGTTATCTCAATGCGTCGAAGCGCCTGGGCGTGTGGACGAAAGATCCCGAAACCCTGGGTTATTTCCATGAATCCTGTTTTCTGGCGCGTACTAAAGAGCTGTTGGCTGAAGAGCCCTTCCAGTGGAGTATCGCCAGAAACGGACTGCGTTTTGCGTCGTTGTTGGAAAATGCGGAAGAAGTTATTTATTTTTTCGTTTGTCTACTCAAGGTCAGCGTCCGATTCGCCGACTTTGATTATCAACCCTATCAAGCCCCTGCGATAGGACGCAGTAAGGACTTTGTATGGGCGCGAGAAAACGTATTGACGGATGAGCGGGTGTGCAGCCTGATTGACGAGAGCAAATTAAAAGGAAAATCCAAGTGAAAAAACTGTTTAGACTGAAGTCGCGTTGGCTGCGGCCTGCGTTGGTCGCTTTGCTGGCGCTGGTGCTGTCGTCCTGCGCGTCGCACCATCAGCCTGATCCGCAAGCTCAGCACCCGGTTTGTGACGAGACGCAAACGGACAAAGAATGCCGCAAAGCCGAGGAGTTGTCCGAAGACGATGACATGGGGCGCTTGCGTTGAGCGTCTTTAATCATTCAATAGGCCGTCCGCCTCAATGAATCCATCGCTGAAACGCTCGGAAACCATAACCGTCCGTATGGCTTGCGCCAGAGCTGCGAGCCGCTTGCGGATTGGCGTTGACGGCGGATAGCTCAAGTAAAATTCCGTTAATAGCGGCGCGCTATATGACGGGAACAGTTCCACTACCTTACCTTCCGCAATATCTTTACCTGCAGCGAAGCTGGGCAATATCGCCACCCCCAGATTATTGCGTACGCCTTCCGCCAGTGCGAAGGTGTTACCCAGGCGCATACGCTCCGGCATCGCATCCAGATTGAGATCATTCTGCTTTAATAACTGTCCCCAACTGGCGGCTTTGCCGTTGGCGCGTGTTAGCAGGCGATGATGTTTCAGATCTGCGAGGGTCGCCGGCAGACCGCGTCGTTGCAGATACTCTTTGCCTGCCACCACCTGTTTTTTGGAGGTCGTCAGCAGGTGATGCGTCAACCCGACGCCTGTCGCAGGAGAGCGGACTGCGACGTCAAATTGTTGCGCGACAAGGTCGATCAGGTCGTCACTGACGTGCAGCTCTATTTGCAGCTCGGGCGCCAGACGTTCCAGTTCCGCAATGGCGGCAGGCATAACCAGACTGCCGAAGTCGACGGGGGCGGTAACCTTTAACCTGCCGCTGAGGCTTTCTCCACTCAGGTTGTCGAGCGTCGCCTGCAGGCGCTGTTCGCCGACCAAGTACTCATCCACTAGATTCTGTCCGGCATGGGTCAGATGGATGCGACTGCCGGATTGGCGCACGACCAGACAAACCCCGATCTTTTGTTCCAGCTGACGAATCTGGTAACTCACCGCCGCCTGGGAGACATGCATTTCCTCTGCTGCGCGGGTAAAGCTGCGAGCGCGATAGACCGCGGCGAGAAAGGGAAGATGGGCGATGATGTGATGAGATAAATTCATAAAATAATTTTATTAATTAATAAAAATAAACTCGTTTCACAAATGCTAGACGCTGCCGCAAGCTATCCCAAGTGAAATTTTCCGCCTTGCAATGCTGATCCAAAAGGTTAGCGGGTGCGATGAGAAGTGGGACTGAATTGAGGAGTGACGACTATGAAAGCGGCGCTGATAGCCTTGTGCGGCTTTTTCTTTTTTACCTGGATGGATTTGAGCATCAAGCACTTGTTGGCGACTTACCCGTTGCCACAGGTAATTTTCTTCAACTGTTTGTTTGCCCTGCTGGCTTTATCGGTATGGGTGACTCCACGCTGGACGCTGTTGAAAACATCGCGACCGGGACTGCATTTAATTCGAGCCGTCATGCTGTTGCTGGTCGATGCCCTGGCGTTTTACAGCTATGGCGCTGCACCGTTAACGGAGGCGTACAGCCTGATTCTGACCATGCCTGTGTTTGTCGCGGTATTCGCGATGGCGATGAATATGGAGCGCTTCGATTCGGGACGTTTCATGTTAGCGCTGATGGGGTTTGTTGGCGCGTTGATTGTGCTATCGCCAAGCTTCGGTGTGGTGAATATGGCTTTATTGCCCGCTTTGGCGAGCGCCATGATTGAAGCGGCGGCGTTTATTATGGTCGCAAAATATAAAGACCAGGAACATCCTTTGGCGTTCGCCGTTTATGGGCTGAGCCTGATTGTCGTCGTGACGGGATGCTGGCCCGGATGGTCTTTGTTTTCCTTTGATATGTCAGCGCTGGCGATCAGTGCGGCGGGAGGAGTGTGTTACGCCCTGGCGACTTTATTAGTGTTGTCGGCATTTCAGAGCGGATCGCCCAGTACGGTCAGTGCGATGCAGTACTCTCAGTTGGTATGGGGGATGGCGTTGGCTTACGCGTTCTGGGACGAAACGCCTGCGTCTTTGGCGTTAATCGGCGCTCTGCTGATCGCTACGAGCGGTTTGTTGCTGATGCGGCGGGAAATGAGCGCACGGCGCGCCAGAAAGCGCGCGCCGCTTGCGGCGTAAGCGAAGCCCTATGCGGGAAACAGGCTGACGGGTTCGATGGCGACGCTGTTGGAGGCGTCGCTCAGCCAGACCTGCCCATCCTGAATGGTGCACTGCAGATCCATGGCGCGTTGCGCTAATTCCGCCAGTTGTTTGGTCGTCTCTGCGCTGACTTCCATAATACGCAGGTTATCAAAGCGGGCGAGTTCGTCCTGATATTTCCGCCACCATAACGGAACGGCGCGACCACCATAGGCGTAAATGATGACTTGTCTGGCTCGACCACAGGCTTTGCGAATACGGCTTTCTTCCGGTAGTCCGAGATCAATCCACAGATCAATTTCGTCGCTCAGGCTTTTTTCCCAGATATCCGGCTCATCCTGTGTGCTGATGCCTTTGGTGAACTGCAGGCGATCTGATGCGTGCAGCGCGAAAGCGACCAGACGCAGCATCATACGCTCGTCGGTTTCGGAAGGGTGTCTGGCGATGGTGAGCGTCAGATCCTCGTAATAGTTCCTGTCCATATCTGCAACATGCAGTACGGCTTTATAGATGGTTGCTTTTAACGCCATGGGGGTTGCTCCGCTGATTCCGGCGGGGATTATACATCCGCGGCGACCACAGTGAGAGACTCGATTACTCCGGGTTAAGGTATTTCTGCTGGATCGCCAGGATTTCCCCTTTATCCCACAATGTTTGCAGCGCGCTTCTGAGACTGTCTACGGTTGCGTCTGGCGTACCCAGGCTGCAGGCCATATAAAGGTTGTAGGAAATACCGTCTAGCGTCAGCACTTTTTCTACCTCAGCAGGAGCAAAGCCCTCTTGCTTCAACATAACGGGAAGACTGAATTCACTGAATGGGATCAGGTCGATGCGCTTGGCGAACAGCATGCGAATGTTGAGCTCGTCTTCCGGCATCAGCACAATATTCTTACCGACCTCGAAGCCCTGTTTAACCAGATAATCCTGTTTGATGTCCTGGTACTCACCGCCGACGACATAACGTTTGGCGTCTTCCAGACTGCTAATATTGATGTCCGACCGGCTTTTCAGCTTGTAGAGATTGACCCGAAACGGCGCAATCTCTCCCACCCACTTGAACATCGGCTCTCGTTCTGATGAACGGGCGATGGAATAAATAAGTGTATTGGGCTCCGTTTGAGCCAGCTTATAAGCCCGCGCCCAGGGATAAACGCGGAATGAAGATACGCCGACGCCAGACTTCGCCAACACGGCTTTCACTACTTCTGTCGCCATACCGCCGATTTCTCCATTTTCTTCAAAGGAGTAGGGCGGGAAGTCGGTGGTGACTACTTTGATTTCGGCGGCGGGAAGATTAGTAGGGCTTATGGCAAGCATAAAGACCAGCATTGTTGTTTTGATACGGGGAAAAAAATATTTCTTAACGCTCATTTTAACTGTCCGGAGTAGACGTATGTAATCCTTTGTTATTGCAAGTTTAGTGCAGATGTACGGACTGTTTGTAGGGGTTGCAATAAAATCGATATCTTTGCGTCCTTTTGTTATTTTCCATAAAAATTTTGCTTTCATGTGACGGATTTATGCTAGGAAAGACGCTTGCTTATAGATTATTGGTAGCGGCATGGAGATAACTGGAAATGGCTTCGAATGAGATGGAAGATTTATCAAAGACTAGTGCAATCGTTGGAACTAATGAGTTTGGTGAAGTTTTACACATCGCTGCGTGGACTATTGCTAAGCAGCTGAGTGACTCCTACCCTGATCTAGTGGTGAAAATAATTCAGGCGCCAGCAACTGAAAGTAAAGTGACTGATACACAAATAAAAAATTTTCTGTCCAACTTTATTCACCCTGATAAAATATTTAACGATGTTAGCTATGGAAACGATAATCTATTGCCTGGCGCTACGACGGAAACCGTATTTAACGCTTTAGGCTTCATGGGCTCCTCATTTATCCGCTCTGAGATTTCTAAAAAGTTTATACATGTATGCAACAAAGGCAAATTTGAAGGGCTTGAGAGTAAACTAAGTAAAGAGCTCCAGACCAAAGAAAGAAATAAAGTACTAGTATGGGTTAGAAATAACCATGACGGAGGAAGAGGCTTGTCACAAGCAGCACTAGTTCAACTAGTTAATGCAATAACGAGCCAAAACTTAAAACCTGTGCTTATTGGAGACAGGCCGGCAAAAATGCCGAAGTCTGTCTATAGCTTAATAGAGCTACAGAGAGACGCGTACAAACAAGCAAATTCATACTTAATGCAAGGGGCTGTCTTGAATGCCTGCAAAAAAATGGGAGTGTTTGCCTCAGTTGGAATGATGAGTGGTGGTATGGACTATGGCGCTTTTCTGGGCTTGCCGACAGTTAATATAACGAAGTATACAGATAAATTTTCTAAGGTTTCTGCAAGAATGCAAGCTCTTGCAAATGTTACATATACAAAAAACGTAGGTTTTAACCCCGCTTCTTATAACTCGGGACACCCAACTAGTACGCTACCGGATGAGGTTATTTCTCAAGTCGTGAAGCACTTAAGTGCATGGAAGACAAAAGAAGGTGATCCAAGCTTGTGGTGGGCCTGATTTCTTAATAGGTATAAGGTAGTAGATAGGCTTTATGTTGCCTCATAATTATAAGCAACTTACCTCAAGGTAAGGCCTCAACTAAACAAAGCCCCCACACTCTCTCCGGAATGGATTCGGCTGATCGCCTCCGCTATTAAGGAGGCGACGGAGAGTTGGGTGATTTTCTCCAGTTGTTTCTGTTCCGGTAGATAAACTGTATTGGTGACCACCAAGGATGAAATATTCGCCTCACGCAGATTGGTGATGGCGGGACCGCAAAGCACTGGATGTACGGCGCCGACATGAATGCTGCGTACGCCGGCTTGCTGCAGGGTTTTGACGGTGGACATCAGCGTGCCGCCGGTGGAAATTTCATCTTCGAAGATCACGGCGTCCATGTCCTTGACGTCGCCGACGACATGTCCTTGTTTGACCTGAGTATCGCTGACGCGTCGCTTATCGATGATCGCCAGAGGAATATTCAGGCGTTCGGAAAAACGTCCCGCCCGTTTTGCGCCACCGGCGTCCGTCGCTACCGCCACCATCCGGCTCAGGTCGTAGTTCGCTTTGAAGTAGTCGGCGATGAGCGGGACGGCGGTCAGGTGGTCGACGGGAATGTTAAAAAAGCCATGCACCTGGTCTGCGTGTAAATCCATGGTCAGCACCCGATTGGCGCCGGCGGTTTGCAGTAAGTCAGCCATCAGCTTCCCGGCGATGGAAATACGGGGAGCGTCTTTCTTGTCGGAACGGGCGTAGGAGTAATAGGGAATGACTGCAGTGATACGGCGGGCGGAAGCGCTGCGTAAGGCGTCCAGCGTGATCAGCAGCTCCATGATATGTTCGCTGACCGGCTCAGTGAACGGCTGCACCACAAATACGTCCCGCTCGCGCACGTTCTCCTGGATCTGTACAAACAGGTTGTCGTTGGAGAAGCGTGAGATTTGCAGGGGGCTTAGATCTATCCCCAAATGCCCGCATATTTCGTGGGCCAGGGCTGGGTTGGAGTTGCCGGTGAACACTTTCAGGGGATGTTTCATTGCGCCTCTCTCGTTGGGTTCCGCGCTGCATTGATAACCCGTATTACACATCAATTCAAGGGATTACGCTATGTTATTGGCGCTAATATCCCTTGCTTATTTGGGGCGGAGGTTTTTATTCCTTATGAACGTCGCGGTACATCAGCATATCCCATAGGCGTTGTTCTTTGGCGTCGTCAAAACCGCAGGTTTTATTCCAGGTTTTGGGGTTCTCATAAGTTCCAAAAAGCATGTCCCACCACGTAATATCGCCATAGTTATTCTTGTGGCGCCCGTATTCATGATGAATACGATGCATTTCAGGACGTTGGAAAAAGTAGCCCACCCAGTGCGGCGTTTTGATATTGGTGTGATAAAAGAACTCGCCTATCGCAGTACAGAAGGTATATACCGCGCCTGCGGCGGGGTCCAGACCGAGCAGCGCATAGACCAGCAGGCCGCCCAGGATGGAGTTGAAGATCATTTCACCCGGGTGTTTATAAAAGGAAGTGATGACTTCAAGGCGCTGAGGACTATGGTGTATTTGGTGGAAGATGCGCCATAAAAAGTCGCTTTCATGGCGCCAGCGATGCCACCAATAAAAAACAAAGGTGGCGATGAAGTACGCGAAAAAGCCGCCGGCGATAGGGTTCAGATGACTCGAAAGATGAAAAACGGAGTAAGCGGACAACCAGACTTCCCAGGTGACGCCTGCCAGTAAGACTACCGCCAGTTGGAATGCATTCACCAGTAATACCCGGAACCACCACGTCTTTACCTGTGGCAGACGCCAACCGGTGTGCACACGTTCCAGAATAAAACAGCCGATAAAGATCAAGAAGAGACAAAGCAGCATGATGCGGTCCTGACGAGAGTGTTAGGTGTCGTTGGAAGAACGGCCACCTTGCCTGATTGATCCGCTATAGCGCTAACTTTGGGGGACAGGTTGCGCTTTGTAATACGCAGGGTTCTGGCATAAGCTACGGGCAGGATTACCGGTGTTGGATCGATTGCTCTATGTTCGCCCGCAATATTGTTTTGTCGTTATTATTGCTAGCTCCCGCTTTATGCGTTGGAGAGGAGTTAAAACCTTTTATCAGCGACGGCTGCAGTCTGTTTCCCGATGGCTCGCTCAGTGAAGAAAACCTTTGGCTGGACTGTTGTTACCAACACGATCTGGCTTATTGGAGAGGCGGGACATACGAAGAGCGCATGCAAGCGGATAGAGCCTTGCAGCAATGCGTCGCCGGCGTTGGTGAGGAGAGCTTGTCATTTGTGATGGAAGCCGGTGTGCGCGTCGGCGGATCGCCATACTGGCCGACCGGTTTTCGCTGGGGATATGGCTGGCCTTATCTAAGGGGTTACAAGGCGCTCACTGGCGAAGAGACGCGTCAGGTTGAAGAAGCTTTGGAGAAACTGATCGCGCCCTAGCGCTGTGTCAGTCGGCCACGACAAATAGCAACGCCTCAATATCCTCAATAATTTCTTCCTGGCGCAGCATGTTGGTTTGCAGGGTTAGCGCATTCATACGCTCCTGTAAGTGGCGTGTTGCATATTCCAGATGACTGAGCCGTTTCCTGTTTTCCCCCAGCAACGCATCCTTGAGGCAGGATTGCAGAGAGGCGAATAGATACATGGGGATCAGTTCCAGCAACAACTCTGGCGCAGGACGATACATCATTGGCGCTATGGCCGCAGCGCCGTCTCCATGATTCCGCTTGGGGAAAAGCGGAAACCGGCAGGGATGTCCATCCTGCTCTCGATAATAGAGTATCTCCGCCTCGGTTAATGGGTAGTGCTCGCTGTGTTGGGATAGAAGGGCGACCAGTTCATCGGTGACAGACTCGACGTCCTCCGCCACGGAAGGTCCCGTGACTTGCGCCAGCACTTCAAAATCCGCGTGGGCATGGCGATATAAACGATCACCCACCAAAATGACGCCGCATGGCGCTGTCCTGATAATCTCAGTGGTTGCGTCGAGCAGACGACGGTTGATGTCGCCACAAAAACCTCGCTCTGTTCCCAGCACAATGATCAGCTTGTTCAGCGGCGTGTCAGCATTAGAATGTTGCTGCAGCTTTGCTATGGCGGCGCGCATGCGCTCGACGATGGCCAATTGCGGCGGGATCTGGCGCTGTAGCTTGCGGGTTTCCGCATAGGCGAGGGCCTTTAGCGCCGCCATGATTTTATTCAGTGTGGCGTAAAGTTCTTTCTTACCTTGCAACTGGCGTCTGCTTGGCATGGTTCAGTCGTCCGCGTTCGTTAACATTGCCTGAAGCGCCGTGGTCCAGTCTTCACGCGGCGTTTCCAGGCTCAAGCGGGTCTCCAGCCCGGACTTAATTTGCTGCAACACGCTGGGAATATCAGTGAGCCGGCGCTCGTCCAAGAAACCTTCGTTATAGGCGATCATCCAGGCCAGTTCCTGTTCCGGCGAGAAGCACTCAAAGCGATCCTGTTTTAGCAGTTCGCGAAGCAGTTGGCCGCGTTTGATGATGGTCTGCATGCCAGGGTCCAGCTTGGCGCCGAAGCGGGTGAAGATTTCCAGTTCCAAAAAGCGGGAATAGTCCAGCTTCATGCGGCCGGCTTCATGTTTGATGGCGGGATGCTGGGCTTTGCCGCCGATGCGCGATACCGAACGCCCCACGTCAATGGCGGGGCGTATGCCGGCGGCGAACAGACTACGCTCCAGATAGATCTGGCCGTCTGTAATGGAGATCAGGTTTGTGGGGATATATGCGGCGATTTCTCCCTGTTGGGTTTCCGCAATGGGCAGTGCGGTGAGGCTGCCCCCGCCTTGCTCGGGCGAAAGGCAGGTCGCCTGTTCCAGCAAACGTGCGTGTACAGAGAACACATCCCCAGGATAGGCCTCGCGCCCAGGAGGTCTGCGCAGTAATAGAGACAGTTCCCGATAGCTGCGCGCATGGCTGGAGAGATCGTCATACACCACCAGAACATGGCGCCCCTGGCGCATCCAGTGCGACGCCAGCGCCGATCCGGCGAACGGAGCCAGATACTGCAATCCCGGCGGAGAGCCGGCGTCCGCCACCACCAGTGTGGTGTAGGCGTCCGCGCCATGTCGTTGCAGCGTTTGCATGACATTCACCGCCGCGCCTCGCTTCTGTCCGATCAGCACGTAGACACAGCGAACATCTTTATCCTTCTGATGTAATACCGCATTCAGCGCGATGGAGGTGCGTCCGAGCCCTTCGTCGCCAATGATTAATTGCCGCTGCCCTCTGCCGATAGGAATCATGGCGTCGATCATGCGGATGCCGGTATAAAGCGGTTCGTGTACGAAGTCCCGTTCAACGATAGCCGGCGTTGGAGAATTCAGGTTAACCCAGGCGCCTTCATGCAAGGGCGGTTGACCATCCAGAGGTCGGCCGGAGGGATCTATTACACGGCCAAGCAGCTTGTCTTGAACCATTAATCCCAGAGGGCGACGGGTGCGATGCACCTCTTGTCCGGCGGTCAAGGAGCCGGTTTGTTGCAGAATGACGGCTCCCACCAGCTCTTCGCAAAGATCAAATACCATGCCCTGGCTGCCGTCTTCAAAATCCAGCAACTCTTCCATGCGCGCCGACGGCAGGCCCTTGATCCAGGCGACGCCATCGCCGACGGACACCAGCACGCCGCGTTCCTGTATGCGGACATCAGGGAAGTAGTCGGATATCCAGTCACGAGTGCGCTGCAGCGCGCGGTCATCTTTGTTTGGATCGCGATCTTGCATGGGGTCAGTAAGATTATTCATGATATGACTCGGCGAACCCTCTTAATTCATCCGCCAGATTCAGACCCAGCGTCCAGCCTCCTGAGGCGATTCTGACGCCGGCCAGAAGACTTGCGTCTTGTTGAAAGAGCACGGAGCGATGGTCCGTCGCCAAGGTTTGCAGCGTCTCCTGCAGGCGGCGCTGGTCGCTTTCCTGCAGTGGGTAGGCGGTGCTGATTTCAATGTCGCCGCCATTGCGCAAGCCGCTGAGTCGTTCCGGGGGCCATGCGCTGACCCGCTGACAGAACAGATTGATCAGGCGTTCCTCCAGGTGAGGGTCGGCCAGTGGCTGCAGCAATGTGGAAGCGAAGCCTGCGCCCATCTGTAAAGCCTGCTCAGTGGTCTCTCTGCGCCATTGCTGGTTCTGGCTGTCGCGAGCCGCGCGGGCTTTGTCCACCTCTTGATCCAGACGTATTCGCAATGACTCCAGCTTGCCTGCTTTTTCGCGGGCGAGTTCTTCCTGCAGTTTATGGCGGGCCTCCTGCTTCTCCTGTTCCCAGGTTTGCAGACGTTCTGTGTACTGGCGCTTGAGGGCGTCAGCCTGCTCCTGAGCGTCGCGGGCCTGATCGAGAGAGGCTTTGATGTTGGCCTGCCGCTGCTCGACGATGTTCAGCACGGGGCGGTACAGAAAGCGTTTTAATAACCACACCAGAATTATGAAATTGATAATTTCCAGGGCGACGGTGGTCCAGTCCAGTTCCACGGTATTTTCCTTCTAGGCCGGTCGGAATTATTGCGCTGGCAGCAGGTACTCCAGTAGCGGGTTGCGGAACAAGACGATCAGCACGATGACCAGCACATAGATCGCCAGGGATTCAATCATCGCCAAGCCGATGAACAGCGTGCGGGTAATCGACTTTTCCGCTTCAGGTTGTCGCGCCAAGGCGTCGAGCGCGCTGCTAATGGCTTTGCCCATGGCCAGGGCGGGCAGCATGGCGCCCAGCGCAATGCCGATTATCGCGGCGACGGTCGAGAAAGATACAAAGCTGTTCATGGTCTCCATTAGGGGGCTCCTGAGGTTGAACGTGACGAGGTCGTGACGGGGGATTCCGTTGTTTGTTGCATGGCGCCGGCGACATAGATCAACGCCAGCATGCCGAAGATGTACGCCTGCACCAGCGCTTCAATAATGTGCAGCATGAGAATAGGCACCGGCGCCAGAAAACCCGCCACCAGCAGAATCAGCAGCGCCGCCATTTCCAGGCTCATGATGTTGCCGAACAGGCGAATCGCCAGCGCTACGGTGCGGGTGATCTCGCTGATAATGTGAAACGGCAGCAGAATCGGACTGGGAGACAGGTAGTGCTTAAAGTAGCTCAAGCCGGACTGACGGACGCCGTAAGCGTGCACCGCAAAAAACACGACCAGCGCCAGGGCGGCGGTGACCGACAGGTCGCGAGTAGGTGAATGCATGCCGGGAATGACGCCAAGCAGATTGGCCACGGGAAGAAATATCCAGAAGGTTCCTATCAGCGGCAACAAGCGTCGCGCATTGCGGCTGTCGGCGTTGGCGATGGCGTTTTCCAGCGTCAGAACCACGCCTTCCAGCATGGCCTGCAGGCGTCCCGGCTGAAGGGAAAGCCTGCGCGTCATCAGAATGCTGGCGACGACCAGAACGAGCATGATCAGCCAGGTAGTGACCACTGTTTCATGGATCGCCAGAGGCCCAATATGCAGCCAAATCGGGGTGGAGACGCCGTCATTCATGGGTGTTTCCTTTGCGATGCCCTGTGTAGTTATTAATCAGGCAGACAAATAGCTTCCTTCTATTTGTCTGCAACGACAGGGCCTGCACATGTCAGGCCCTGTCTCCCGCGGCTTAACGCCGCGCAGGCGCGTCCATGCGCCTGATGATTAACATGCCAATATCATTGCCACGTTAATAAAAGAAAATCCGGGTCGGCTGACGTGCATGATTTATTCCCGTAACGCCAGATAGGCGTTGACGCCGCCAACGACAATTCCCAGCAAGATAAAGCCGACTGTCCAGCGTACGGAGTAGCCGTCACCAAGCCCGTCCAGCCAATGCCCCAGATAAGCGCCTCCAATGACAGGCAATACAAACAGAAAGCCCAGCACGCCGAGGATGCGAGTGGCCTGCATCAGCGTGGAACGTTCCCGGCCCGCCTTGTCGAGACGGGCTTTGTCCCGTTCCAGATTGTCCCGCAAGCGTTTGTATTCCATGGCTCACTGGTTCCCTCGTCAGTTATTTCAGGCGCGACTCAGTCTGCGTATCAGTTCATGTTCCAGATGTTGCAGGTGGACGTGAGAACTGGCGCGGCGCTCTTTTTCATTGGCCAGCCATTCCATTAAGCGCTGTTGGATAATGTCTGCGTCGGCGTCAATGAAAAAGCGTCGTGTGCTGAAGTAAAGCACACCTTTCTCAAACTCCAACAAGCCGCTGGTGGCCGCCAGAAACTGCACCCCCTGGCCGCGCATTAACTGACTGAGCCCGGACTCAGTCAGGGTAAGGAAGTCGGCATGGCGCGCCTGCAGGCTGAAGCCGCCGCTGGCGTCGCGACAGCGAAAGGAAACCACATCGTCAATGCGTAACTCCTGATCGCTGTCCCGAAGAATGGCGGTGAATGGCGTCATGGCGTCAACCCCTCCAGACCGCCGCGCATGTAAAACCGGTCTTCACTGACGTCGTCATAGCGCCCTGCCAAGATGCCATCGCAGTCGGAAATGGTCTGTTTCAACTCGACAGAGGCTCCGGTCATGCCGGTATGGGCGGCGGTGACGACAAAGGGCTGGGTGAGATAACGTTGCAGTTTTCTGGCTCTGGCCACGACCTGTTGGTCCTCGGCGGACAGCTCCTCCACGCCCAGCATGGCGATGATGTCCTCCAGCTCTTTATAGCGGGCGAGATGTCCGCGCACCGCTTCAGCGACAGTGTAGTGGGCGGCGCCAAGAGTATGGCGATCCAAAACCTTACTCCCTGACAGCAGCGGGTCCACGGCGGGGTACAGTCCTTTCGCCGCCTGGGTGCGGGAAAGAATCACGCTGGTGTCCAGGTGGCTGAGAATGGTGGTCACCGCCGGGTCGGTCATGTCGTCTGCGGGAACGTATACCGCTTGCACTGAGGTGATAGCTCCGTGCAGAGAAGAGGTGATGCGGTCTTCCAGCTCGGCCACTTCACTGCCCAAAGTCGGTTGATAGCCCACGGTGGCGGGCATGCGGCCCAGCAGACTGGAGACTTCCGCTCCGGCTTGTACGAATCTGAATACATTATCCATCACCAGCAGCACGTCACGGCGCAGACTGTCGCGGAAATACTCCGCATACGCCAGGGCGGATAAACTAACCCTGAAACGGACGCCAGGGGATTCATCCATTTGCCCGAACACCAGCAGTGCGCGATCCATTACGCCGGCGTCCTGCATATCCCGCCAGAGTTCATGCGCCTCGCGAATGCGCTCGCCGATCCCGGAGAATACGGAAACGCCTTGGTGAAGGTGGGCAATGGCGTGCATGAACTCCATGATCAGCACGGTTTTCCCCACGCCGGCGCCGCCGAACAGACCCGCCTTGCCGCCGCGGATAAACGGACAGAGAAGGTCGACCACTTTGATGCCGGTTGGCAGGAGGTCGCCCTGGGCTGTCAGTTCGTTAAGCGGAGCAGGCGAGTGATGGATATTGCGGTATTGATCGGTTTCTATGATGGGACCGCCATCAAGTGGTTCACCGAAGATATTCAGCAGACGTCCCAGACAGCTTTCCGCTACGGGAACATGCAGGGGCGAACCGCTGTCATACACCGGCATGCCGCGCCATAAGCCTTGTGTGCTGTGCAGCGTCACCGCCTGGAGTTCATTGGGGCTGATATGACGGTGCACTTCAAAAATGCAGGTGTCGCCATCGAGACGGGTATAAACCGCGCGTCGCAGAGGCGGCAGCTGGGGGCAGCGTATAATCGCCACCGGGCCGTGAACTTCGACAATTTCTCCAATAGGCGCAGCGTCTGCGGTCATGTGGCGAGATCCTTGTCGTGCATAATTGGTTGTTTCCTATGGAATAAAAATAATCCAGTTACAATCAGAGAGTCAAAAAAGAGTTTTTCGAGTGTAGGCGGCGGGGAGAGACCTCCGGTTGATTTGGCGCATTTTTTGGAAAACCTGACAGGATGGTAAGGTTGAGCCCTTGATTCCCACAGGTACGGAATGTCGTTAAGATGAACGCCAATAAAAACAAGTGTAGTTGACCATGTTCCCGGCTGATTCGTCCCGTCCGTCCCATCGCAAGGCGCGCCAGATCGCGTTGGCTTTTTTGTTGCTGGCGACCGTGTCCTTGAGCTTTTTCCTCTCCCGCAACCTGCTTATCAAACACAACGGCGTTGAGTCGGAGCAACTGTTGCAGGCGTTTGAAAGCGCTTTGCTGACCGCCATTGATAAGTATGTCTATTTCCCCGCTATCCTGACCGCAGACCCGAGGTTTCAGCGGATGCTGCGCCGCAATGAGCGTGACGACGAAATCTCTGAATTGCTGAATCGCTTCAATCAAGCGGCGGGTTCTGATGAGATATTCATCATGAACGCAGAGGGGCTGACCCTGGCTTCCAGTAACTATCGCGACGCCACCAGCTTTGTCGGTCATTCATACGCTTTTCGGCCTTATTATGCCGACGCCGTGGCCGGACGCACCGGGTTCTATTATGCGGTTGGCGTCACCACCGGCAAGGCGGGATTGTTTATCTCCGCGCCGATCCGGGACAACAGCGGACGTATACTCGGCGTCACTGTCGTCAAACTGGACCTGACGCCGCAACAGGCGAGTTGGTCTGCAACCGGCAACCGGATATTCCTGAGCGGACCCAACGATATTGTCTTCCTGGCGTCTGATCCGGCTGCGCTGTATCGCGCATTGAGGCCGTTAGAGCAAAGGGTGATGGCGGAGCTCAAGGTCACCAAGCAATACGGCTCTGCGGAATCGAAGCCATTGCCGGCGGAAACGGACGCATGGTCTGACGCGCCGATTGTGGACGTGGACGGCGTTCGTTTGCTGCTGTATTCGCGTCAGGTCGTCGGTCAGCCCTGGCGGATGCACCGGGCGTTGCCGGTGGCGGATGTGAATACCATGGCGGCTCTGATCTCCGCCGCGTGCGGCGGCGCCGTATTGTTGCTGATCGTGCTCGCCCTGTATTACCGTGAAGCGCGCCAGAAACGCCGTACGGAACACCGGCTCTTGAAAGTGATTGAAGAGAGCGACGCGCATCAACGCGCCATCATCCAGAACACGGACGCGGGATTGATGACCCTCAACGAACGTTTTGAAATACGCGAGATGAACCAGAAAGCAGCGGAGCTTTTCGGCGTGGAAGCGCAGGAGCAAGGCGCGTCCCTGGACCCGACGCGCCTGCTGTCGCCCTGGATTAATGCGCCAGACGGTGAAGTCAGAGAAGCGGAAGGCTATCGCCCCGGTTGCGCTTCATTCCCCATCCTGTATTGCGTCAGTCTGATTCGTACTGGGCCGGATCGGGAGTACTTGCTGACGGTTCACGACGTCAGTGAACTGAAAGCGGCGCAGGCGTCTTTGCTGCAGGCCAACGAAGAGCTTGAAGCGAGGGTGGAGGAGCGTACCCAGGCGCTGCGTACGACTCAGGAAGCATTGATGCAGGAGCGCAAACTGGCGGCGATGGGGCGGATGTCCGCCGCCATTGCCCATGAGCTGAACCAGCCGCTGACGGCGTTGGTCAGCTATGTGGCCATGGGACGGTTGTATCTAGAGCAGGAACAAAAAGACAAAAGCGCCGCTACTCTGGATAAAATGGATGCGCTGGTGCAACGCATCGCCAGAATTTCCTCACAGCTCAAGTCGTTTGCCGGCATTCGCTCCGTCGACATACGGCCAACTGCTTTGCAGGCGGTCATGCGTTATGTGGAGGAGGTGCTGGAGCATAAACTCAGTCAGCAGCGGTCTATCATTCGTACACAGATTCCCGAAGGACTTCAGGTCATTGCGGATCAGCATATGCTGGAGCAAGTGATGATCAACTTGCTTGATAACGCCATTGCTGCGGTGAAGTCCGCCGTGCAACCGGAAATTTTCGTTGCGGCGGAGCCACGCGGCGATAAGGTTATGATATCTGTTCGCGACAATGGCGAAGGGATGGATGAAGAGCGCATGCGACATCTGTTCGATCCGTTCTTCACCACCAAGACAGGAAGTGAGGGGTTGGGCCTGGGATTGGCGATCAGTTATAACCTGCTGCAGGACATGCATGGGGAGATAACCGTTACCAGTACACCGGGTGAAGGCAGCGAATTCACCCTTAGCTTACCGGCAGTAAAACAACATGACTAAATTGGTTTATATCATCGACGACGATAGCTCCGTCAGGGAAGCGTTGGAAGAGTGGCTGGCGCTGGCTGGCCTGGAGGCCAGGGGGTGGGCGTCCGCCGAAGCAGCCTTGCAGACCATTGATGAGCACTTCGCCGGTGTGGTGGTGTCTGACGTCAAAATGCCTGGTATGGACGGCATGGCGCTACTGCAGAAAATGCCGAAAAATATTCCTGTGCTGCTGATTACCGGCCATGGCGATATCGCCATGGCGGTTGAGGCGATGAAACAGGGCGCTTATGACTTTATCGAAAAGCCGTTTCAGCCCACTCATCTGGTGGATGCTATCAAACGGGCCTGCCGGCAGCGTTCTTTGTTATTGGAGAATGAGCGTTTACGCAAAGCATTGGCGTCGCAGCAGGGGCTGGAATCGATTCTTATCGGGGACTCGCCGGGCATCAAACGACTGCGTCGACATGTCCATGAACTGGCGCAGTTGGATGTGGACGTGTTGATCCATGGTGAAACCGGCGTCGGCAAAGAGCTGGTGGCTCGATGCTTACATGACTTCGGCAAGCGCGTGAAACACCCTTTTGTCGCCCTGAATGTGGCGGCGATTCCAGAAAACCTGTTTGAAAGTGAATTGTTTGGGCATACCGCGGGCGCCTTCACTGGCGCGCAGAAAGCTCAGGCGGGTAAGTTCGAATACGCCAACAAGGGCACGCTGTTTCTGGATGAAGTGGAAAGCATGCCGCTGCATTTTCAGGTGAAGGTGCTGCGCGCTCTGCAGGAACGGGAAGTGGTTCGGCTTGGTTCGCATCAGGCGGTGGCGCTGGATGTGCGTGTGGTGGCGGCGACCAAGGAGGACCTGAAAAAAGCGGGGGATGAAGGCCGTTTCCGCAGTGACCTTTATTACCGGTTGATGGTGGCGGAGTTGCGCATTCCTCCGTTACGGGAGCGACGTGAGGATATTGCATTATTGTTCGCGCATTTCCTGAAGCTGGCGGCGCAAAAACACGGTAAAGAGGCGCCCGAACTGCGCGGCGATGACTGGATCGCCCTCGAAGGCCATAACTGGCCAGGCAATGTGCGGGAACTCAAGAATCTGGCCGAGCGCTATCTTTTACGCAGCCAGTTCAGCGACGAATCCATCCGGGAGGTGCTCTCCGGCGAAAAACTGGACTCGTCCAGCCCGTCGGACCAATCTCTGGCGTCCCGCGTTGCGGAATATGAAAAAGCAGTTATCAGCGCGGAACTGACCGCTCAAAAAGGCAATATCAACCAGGTGATGGAAGAACTGGACCTGCCCCGCCGCACACTGAATCAGAAGATGCAGCGTTATGGACTGCGGCGGGAGGATTTTTTGGGAGGGTAAGCGGACTCGGCAAGATCAGTTGTCGATATCCACCCACTTTTTACGCCACTCATGCGGCGCAAAGTCATCTGGCCAGTACTCAACCTGCTTGACGATCAAACCGTCTCGAACAGTACTGAAGGTGAGGGCGCGTCCTGTTATCACACCATCCGTAACAGACACATCCGTCACCACTTGGTCTCCTTCGCTCAGGATGTGATTAAGCGTAAAACGCCACTCGCCCTGTGCGGGATAATGGGCGTTGATCAGAACAAAATTCTCACGCCCCCGAATGACTTCCCCAGATTGCGGCCAATGGCAGACATAATCCTCTGACAACATCTCGCTGGCCTTGTGGAAGTCATTGGTTTGCATGAGCTGCCAGTACCTTTCAAGGGTAGACTTGGGCTCCATATTACTCACTTGAAAAATTAGCTTTACATAGTTATATGACTAAGAAACTGTATAATTAACTTCAACTCCCCCACCTATAACAGCAAGTACTATACTGCCTAACATTAAGTAAAGGGGGGTTCTCATTTCAGGTTCATAAATAGCGAATATGCCTTGTGCTATAGGCGGAAAAAAGAAGTTTAGCAAAAGGCATACGAATGATACTTGAAATCCTTTTATTAACGACATTATGTAGCCAATAATGAAAATAATTGCTGCGATTGTTTCCATGGTGTTTACTGCGACTCATGTAATTTAGGTGATACTGGTTTTTTCTCAAATGTTTTGGCGTGTGAGGATAATGATAATATATCCCACCATTACTTAGGAGGAACTATACAGTCCATCATCCTCATTCCATACTTGCGAAAATCCTCTTTGCTGCCAATCATGTCCGGCATATCCTTTCCGATGCGGCTTCTACACATACTTTCAAAGCTCTTTGCGCGCTCCATACAGCTTGCATAATTTGGTGAGTGCTCATCCATGTTGTTGACTTCTAGACAAAGTCCTTCTTTCTGTGCAGACATCAAGTCAAGCAGTTCTTCTTTAGTTACGGGGTTCTCTGCAAGATTGCTGAAGCGGTTAGGGTGAGGCTGCGTAGAGGCTTGATTGTTATGCCAATAATAATATCCGGCCGCGATAGTTAGAATGGCAAGAAGGTACTTCATATATGAATCCTGGTACTACAATGCTATAAAAATAAAAGATTTAGCGAACACGGGGTACTATCAAAGATGGTGGTGCGAGAAGAGAGATGTATGAGGGCTAACTCATGGAATCCTGCATGCCAACGCATCCGTGCCAAGTTGTCAGCATTATAAGTATCAGAACCTGGAAGGCAATATTCTGTCGAGATAATGACCGAATTATGTTGCAGTAAACGGGATGAACTGTGCGCTTGGTCTCAACATGGCGTTGCCTACAGGGCTGCGTTTAACGCTATTCTGAATGTATCTCGTTATCTATGCACTTTCGAATTTGATGTCCATAAGGAACCGGGGTATCACGCGAATTTCAGATCAGCCCCTTCTGAGAGTCGTGCTCCTGATTCCACGCTTTTTTCGAGTAAGCATAATCAGGAAACAAGCCGCAATAACTAACAATCCGAACTTCAGGCTAAACAAAATAGACACGCCTATCCCAAAAACAATGGAGGCGCCGGCATATACCGGACTTTCCTGTCTTCGTCTCGCCAGGAACGCAAAAAGTATGGCGGCGAGGGCGCATGAAAACGCTATGCCGTAATTGATCTGTACGGCTAACTCTTCGGTAAGTGAAAAGCCGCCAGCGATAAAAGCAGGCTCCGCGACAGGAGGCGCGATAGAGAATGCAGACAAAATATGGGCGTAGAACTGTGCGAAGAAAACATCATACTGTTCGTTAATAGACCAATAATATTGGGTGACTCCCAGCAGAAGTACGCCTAGCGCGGCGAGAATTACGCCTGTTCCGGCTATCTTGCTGTGTCTATTTGGCTGCATACGTTATCCAATCTCAATAATTCATCATGGCCACAGCGGATTGTGTGGATCTATCTGCGTAACAAATCCTACTTACTCAGACTTCGTAAACCTGTTTCTTAACGATTTGATATATCTAAACAACGCTGATCCCGTCTTAACGAGCACGAGAGCGGCAAGGAGGTTGCCCACCAGAGAAAGAGGACTGACCAGCGTTGTGTGAATCTTTTCAATCTCGCCAATGGGGATAAGATACCAGTCAATGTCCTCATGGGATGGAAATACCAACGGAAAAGGAAGGCCGTAAGCGGTTCCGCCCATGCAGAATTCCCATGGAATGGCTGACAAAAGGAGCGTCACTACAAGCGTCATTTGTAATGGCCTGGATATGCGCACTGGCGATGTGTCCTGATGTGAAGATGCAAGGCGGGCATTATCGGGGCGGTCAAGCTGGTGTGCAACCAGGCGCGCGGCGCGATCCACGCCATAAATTGAATGGGATGGATCGCGTGGTGATAAAGTCGCTTAGAACGTGACGGCGCGTTCGTTCATGGGATACAGCGCGCCTTTATCGATGATGGCGACGCGGGTGGGACTAACGGAGAAAGCGCCTTGATAGCCGGTCACCTTAACCTTGGGAAAGCTCTGCTTCATCGCGTCTTTCAAGCGGCTGGCCCAGGGCGCCATTTGCCCTTCGTAACCGCCGCCGCAGGCGCAAACGTGCAGGTTGACAAAGGTGCTGGGCAGCCCTTCTTTGGTCAGCGTGGAGGTGAGCTGATCCGGCGTATAACTTTTCCACTCGCCGCCTTCCCAGGTGTCGTTGCCGTTAACGTTGACTCTTTTCTGTTTGTTTTTCCCCATGTTGCGCTCCGAGCCGATGGTCAGAGCGTCAGCGGCTCCAGTGCCGTGGGTGACGACATAGAGCGTGTCGTCCTTGGTGAGCTTACTGAGACACTTGTCAATCCAGCGATACATCGCTTTGCCTTTGCCTGAAACGCACTTGTTGGCCAGTATCTGATTGACTGGGATGCCCTTCGCTTTCGCGAATCTCTCCGCGAATTCGCTCATTTCGTCACTGTTTACAGGGATATAGATGTATTCACTTGCCATGGTGTTAGCCTTCTTGGTGATGATTGCGTCGCCGCTCAGAATTAGTGATAGATATTCATAACTCTGAAAGCGCTCACCTATTAGGAAGGCCGTCGCCTGAAATAAGGAAAGAATGTGCAAATGCAAGAGGTGCTTAAGGCTTCTGTTTCGCCAGCTCTTTTCTGCGCCTTTCGTAATCGTCGTAACTCTCGTTCGCCTGCCTCATGCAGGCTTCATACTGCGATTGTTCAATGTACTTTTCGCACTGTTGTCTCTGGTTTTCCCGCATTGCGTAATAGGCCTGCTCGGTCGAGCAGGACTGGGCTAGCAGTGCGCCGCTGACGATAAGCAGAAGTTGGGTGGCTCTATGCATGTTCATCTCCCTTTATTTTTGGCCTTGTGACCCAGATTGAGCTTGTCGGATATGACTTCTGGCTCGCTAGTTTTTCGGTCTGTATTTATCCATCACCTGATCAAGTCTGTCGTTGGTGATCTCAGGGTTGGCTTGTTGCAGGCAGGGTAAGAGCACAGATTTATTCATACGCTCTCTGGCCTTTGTGGGCGTTTGCCCCTGTGGAACCGGGTGGACGTCGTTGAAGCAGGCGACGAATTGGTCCGGTGTTACGCCTAATTCCCGGCTGATATCAGCGACCGGGCGCTTGGGGTCGTTTTTCAGCATGGGGGCTTCCGCGGCCAGGGTCGGCAATGCGAATAGGCAGAGTGTGAGCGCCAGAATGCGTTGGTTCGACATGGGAAAGGTCTCCTCATTCAACGTTCTATTACAGCTTGTATGCACGGATGGTGTCGCTACGGTTTTCAAGCATAAAGCCACATTCATTGGTCGATAAGCAAAATTTTGCCTATAAAGTTTTAGCGGTAAGCCAAAATTAGCTTATGGCGCTTTTTGTATTTTAGTTGGTTTCTTTATAAATCAGTGAGTTGTGCAAAGGCGGTAAGCGGCATGACCTTTGCGAAGCATTTGAACGCCTGTGACTTAAAAAAATAAAACTTTGAGGTATTCAGTATGAATCGGTATATCCGACTAATCTCTCTCACTCTTTCCGTTCTGTCTTTTTCTGTGTTCTCTTCCGGCCTGCGCGCCGCCGAGGAGAAGAATTACATCATGGCGACCGCCAGCACAGGAGGCACTTATTATCCTGTGGGCGTGGCGATCGCCACCCTGACCAAAGTGAAGCTGCAGCCCACCCACAAAATCGGCATCTCCGCCATCAGCTCCGCAGGGTCAGCGGAAAACATCAAATTGATGCGGGATAACGAAGCGCAGTTTTCCATCTTGCAGGGGCTTTTCGGCAAATATGCGTGGGAAGGCTCCGGTGTGTTCGCCAATGAGGGCAAGCAGCGCAATATCCGCTCCATCACCATGCTGTGGCAGAACGTCGAGCATTTCGTGTTGGATAACAAATACGTCAAAACCGGCACCATCAGCGACTTGGTTAACGCCAAGGGCGAACGCCTGGCTCTGGGCTCCAAGAACTCCGGCACCATTGAGTCCAACCGTACTATCCTGGCTAACTTCGGTCTGGACCTGGATAAAGACTTCGACCTGCTATACGCCGGATACGGTCCCAGCAGCCAGGCGCTGCAAGATGGTAAAGTCGTGGGTATGGGCACGCCTGCCGGCGTTCCGGTGGGTGCGGTGATTAACGCCTTCGCGCAGCGTTCCGACATTACCTTGCTGTCGTTCACGCCAGAGCAAATCCAGCAGGCGGACAATGGCTTTGATCTGTGGACGCCTTTCACGGTGAAAGCTGGCGTGTATCCTGGCGTGAACAAAGATATCGTTACTATCGCCCAGCCTAACTTCCTGGCGGTGCGTGATGATATTGATGAGGAAACCGTGTATCTGCTTACCAAAGCAATCTATGAAAATCTGCCTTTCCTGAACAGCATCCATAAAGCCACCAGTGATATGGCGCTGGAGAAAGCGATCGCAGGCCTGCCAATTCCATTGCACCCTGGCGCGATCCGCTATTACAAAGAACAAGGACTGAATATTCCTGACCGGCTGATGAGATAACAGCCTCCATACCTGAGTCACATCGGGGGATGCGTCCCCCGCTTACTTTGGAGATTTGTAATGAGTCAGTCTGCGACGGAGTGGAGTCAGCTCCGTGACAGCCGCATGTTTTTTTATGTGGCCGTCGTTGTATCCCTGATCCATATCGTTATCAACATGACCGGCTGGATCAGCGGTTTCTGGCCTAACGTCATTCATTTCATTGGATTCGCCTGGCTGTGCGTGGGCTGGTATGTCTCCAAAGACGCCAGCAAAACGTTGAAAGCGTTCAACTATGCCTTGGCTGCGGCCGCAACGGCGGCGACGCTTTGGCTGTTTTTCAGCGAGGACATTATTTATGAGCGCGGTCTTCATTTAAGCTGGGCGGACTGGCTGGCCGGGTGCGTGGTGGTGCTGTCTTCGCTGGAGCTGACCCGGCGCATGGCGGGTTGGCTGATACCCACGCTGATTATCATCGCGCTGGGCTATGTCGCATGGTGGGGGCAGTACCTTCCCGGAGTATTCCGCTTCAGCGGGCTGAGCCTTGAAACTATCATGTTTCGCAGTCTTTTCGGCGATGACGGTATGTTTGGAAGCATCGCGACGATTTCTTCCAGCTTCGTGATGATGTTCATCCTGTTTGGCGCTTTCCTGGTGCGCTCGGGCGCCGGAGATTTCATCATCGATCTGGCCAAACGCTCCGCAGGCAAGATGCACGGTGGACCGGGTTTGATTGCCGTTATCGCCTCCGGTCTAACGGGCACTATTTCTGGCTCAGCGGTGGCCAATACCGCCTCAACCGGCGTCATCACCATTCCTTTGATGAAAAAGGCGGGGTATTCGCCGCGCTTTTCCGCTGGCGTCGAAGCCGCCGCCTCTACCGGAGGGCAACTCATGCCGCCGATCATGGGCGCCGGGGCGTTTGTCATGGCTAACTACACTCAGATTCCTTACACGGACATTGTGGTCGTGTCGTTTCTGCCAGCGTTGCTGTATTTCCTGACTATCGCGGCTTTTGTACGTCTCCAGGCTAAGAAAGAAGGCCTCAAACCGATTGAGGAAGATAACCCAGAGCCATTGTCAGTATTGATGAAGCGGGGCGGCTACTCATTTCTTATACCCATCATTTTGTTGATTGGTCTGCTTATATGGGGATTGAGTCCCACTTACGCGGCGGGCTTTGCGATTCTGGCGGTGATTGCGTCGTCCTGGCTGACGCCGAATCGCATGGGTGTGGCGGCGATCTGCGAAGCGCTGGCGTTGGGGGCCAAGAATATGGTGATGACTGCGCTGTTACTGATCAGCGTGGGGCTGATCGTCAACGTGGTGGCCACGACCGGCATTGGCAATACTTTCTCATTCATGATCGTGCAATGGGCGGGGGGGCAATTGTGGATCGCCATCGTGCTGATCGCCCTGGCTTCGCTGGTGTTGGGCATGGGACTGCCGGTGACGGCGGCCTACATCATGGTGGCGACGATCGCTGCGCCTGCGTTGCAGCAACTGATTCTGCAAAACCAGTTGGTGGATTTGCTGGTGGCCGGGCAGCTGCCTGAGACTGCGCGAGTGACGTTGCAGTTCATGGCGGGCGTGACGGACGTCGATCTCAGCCAGCCCATTCCTTACGATCAAGCCGCCGCGCTGGTGGGAGGCATCAGTCGGGATATCCTGCCGACGCTGTTGGATGTGGCGATTGCGCCGGAAATGATTACCCTGGCGCTGTTATCCGCGCACATGATCATCTTCTGGCTGTCTCAGGACAGTAACGTTACGCCGCCCGTCTGTCTGACGGCTTTTACGGCGGCGGCCATCGCCAAGACCTCACCGATGTCAGCCGGGCTGTCCGCCTGGAGCCTGGCGAAAGCCTTGTATATCGTTCCGTTCCTGTTCGCCTATACGCCGTTTCTGAGCGGTGACTGGGGCGAGGCGCTGCAGATCTTCGTGTTCTCGGCATTTGGTTTATACGCTTTCGCCGGCGTGTTTGTGGGGTGGCTGGGACAGGCGTTGAACCCAATTATGCGTTTGCTGGTTTGCGCCGCTGCGCTGTTGCTGCTGTGGCCGCTCTCGCTTTGGTGGCATCTCGGCGGCCTTGGCATGTTAATCGCACTGCGTTTATTTAATCGTTCGCGCTCCCCATCAGGAGGGGCGCCGCTTCGACAGGCGCAGTAATCCCTGAGCGGTTTACGCAGTCAGGGAAGGCATTCGCTACTTTCACACTAAGCCACGGACGGCTTCATTTCTCCGGCGCCGGAGAGTCTCCCGTTTCAACGCTTTTACTCTTTTTCACGACGCTGTATTCTCGACCGATTCAATTTGTATGACAGCAGACGCTGGCGCGGCTGCTTTGCATAAAATATGGCGTCTACACTCTCCTCCAATGTGAGGCGCGACAACCTCAAGGGAAGCTCATATGTCCAGAACAACCATCAGTACGGGCGAAATTCAGTTTAAAACCAAAAATGCCGGCGACAAGAAAGCGACGCCACCCAATCAACCCTGTCACATCGTGGTATTGGGGGATTTCAGCGGCCGCGGACATCGTGGCGTGCATGAACCGGAGACACTGGCGAAGCGCAAAGTGATTGAAGTGGACCGGGATAATTTTGATGACGTTTTCGAGCAGCTGAAGGTGGAACTGGATATTCCCGTTATTGATGACGTCATTCGTTTTCGCGAGCTGGACGATATGCATCCCGATTACATCTATGACCGCACCGCGCTGTTTGAGAAGTTCAAAAGCCTGAAGCGTCGCCTCAAGAGTAACGATTCCTTCCAGGCGGCGGCGGACGAAATTCGTGGGTGGAGCGGCTCCGCATCGCAAGCGGAAACGCCTGTTGCGGAGGCTAAGCCGTCTGGAGCGGGCGGCTCCAGCGACAGCGGGTCTCTGTTGGAAAGCCTGTTGGACAGCACATCTGGTGTTCAGCGTTCCAGTAACGCTTTTGACGTGCGCACGCTGGTGCAGGAAATCTTCGCGCCCTATGTGAGCCAGGGACCAGATCCACGCCAGCAGGAAATGCTGGAGGCTGTGGATCAGGCCGCCAGCGATCTGATGCGCAAAATCATGCATCACAGCGCTTTCCATGGATTGGAGGCGAGCTGGCGCGGGCTGTATTTGCTGGTGCGCCGGCTGGAGACGGATGCAAACCTGCGCATTTTCATCGTTGATGCGACGCGACAGGAGCTGATTGCTGACGCTAATTCCGCAGAATCCATTGACGAGACGGGTCTATACAAATTACTGGTGGAGAAGCGCAGCGCCAGCGGCGCCACGCCATTCAGCATGATCCTCGCCGATTATGCCTTTGGGCCGGAAACGGAAGCTGTGAACTTCCTGTCCACTCTGGCGGGTTCCGCTCATGTCGTAGGCGCTGCGGCGTTGACCGGCGGCTCCGCCATGCTGGCGGGATGCGGCGATCTGGCGGCGACCCCTGACCCGGATGACTGGAGCGACGCCGTCGATGCGGAATTCTCTGAACACTGGAAAACGGTGAGGGAACAGGTTTGCGCAGGCAGCCTGGCGCTGGTGGCGCCGCGGGTATTGCTGCGTATGCCTTACGGCAAGCGCACCTCCCGCACGGAGCGCTTTGATTTTGAAGAACTGCCGGAGCGTAATCGTCACGCTTTCTATCTGTGGGGGAACGGCGCCTGGCTGGCGGTGATGCTGCTGGCGCAACACTACACGGATTTCGGCTGGAGATTTACTCCGGGTAAAAAGCAACAGGTGGACCGATTGCCTTTGCACATATACAGCGAAGATGGAGAATCTGTAGTGACGCCCTGCGCCGAGATCAACATCACTGATTCTGCGGTAAGAGCATTCAGCCAGGCAGGTCTTATGGCGGTGCGCTCCATCGTGGGCAAAGACAGTGTATTGATACCCAATTTCCGTTCAATTTCAGCAGTAAATCCCGATCTTAACGGCCCCTGGAGCGAGTGAGCTGATGATTTTCTGACGACATTGAAAGGGAGCTCAGGCTCCCTCTCGGTCAGGAGCGAACTTGGGGTAAGCAAATAAGCAGTAGTATGAAAATAAGAGTTTTGAGCGATCTCCATCTGGAGTTTGAGGACTTTGCGCCGGGTGACGAGGACGCGGACGTGCTTGTCCTGGCGGGAGACATTCATGTTGGCGACAAAGGCGTGCGTTGGGCTCTGGAGCAGAGTCCGGCGAAGCCGATCATTTATGTGCTGGGAAATCATGAGTACTACCGGCATATCTACCCGAAACTGGCGCGAAAGTTACGAGAGATGACGCAGGGAACGCATGTTCATGTGCTGGAGAATGAGGCCGTGGCGCTGGGCGACGTCGTCTTTTTCGGATGTACGTTGTGGACGGACTTCGAGCTGCTCTGCGACCCTCGTGTGGCGGGTTATGAATGCCAACAGGTGATGAGCGACTTTCGTAAAATCCGCAGAGAACCCGGCTACTCCAAAGTGCGCTCATTGGATCTGGCGGTGATTCATTCTCGCTCGCTGCACTGGCTAAAAGGCGCCGTCGCCCATTGCCACGAGACACATCCAGACTGCCGGCGCGTCGTCGTCACTCATCATGCGCCAAGCAGCCATTCTCTGCCGCTGTACAGGAAAAACCATATCGTCAGCTCAGCGTATGCCTCCAATCTGGAGCCTGTGATTGAATCCTTGCAGCCGAACCTGTGGATTCATGGCCATCTGCACAACAGCAGTGATTACCAGATAGGATCAACCCGGGTTGTCTGCAATCCCCGCGGCTATCCCGGGGAACGCAACCTGGATTTCGACCCGGCATTCACGGTCAGTCTTTAAAAGTAATTTGTCCGGCGAACAGAAGAGCGTCATATACCTATTTGATAAATAGTTGAGAGTAATTGAGTTGTGAATATTGATGTGATTGATTACGACTCTCAGTATGCCGTAGCGGTGGCTGATTTGTTTCATGGGGCGGTGCATGGCGTCGACTCACAGATGTACACCCCTGAGCAGAAGGAAGCGTGGGCGCCCACGCCGCCTGATTATGATAAATGGAAATCCCGACTGGATATCAAAAAGCCGTTTTTGGCGATAAGCGATGGGCGTCTGCTTGGTTTTATCGAATTGGAGGCTGATGGCCATATTGATTGCCTGTATACCCATGTCGAGTTTCAGCGGCGTGGCGTCGCGGCTCAGCTCTATCAGCGGCTGGAGCGGGAGGCGGTTGATGCAGGTATGACGCGCCTATATGTCGAAGCATCAAGGGCTGCGCGCCCGTTCTTCGAGTCAAAAGGCTTTGTAACGACGCAACTTAATGAAATACAACGCAACGGTCAGATACTGGTTAATTTCACAATGGAAAAGAAGTTAACAAAACGCTAGCACATTTGGTTTTTTTATATCCATTTGATCTTATCGTCGTTATTTACAGAGTAAATCCTTTACTAAACTGTAAATAATGGCGCCGCATAAATACTGCTTCTTGGATTTTGCGCCCAAAAGGACGAGAACAGCCCGCATATTTATTCACGCCAGAACAACATATCCGTCGCAGCCCGAAGTCATGCGCAGTGAAGCGCCAAGTGGCGAGTCGGCGGGAAGTATCCTCAGAGGGGGGAGTGGACATGGCGGAAGCACCCGTATCATCGTCAGATAAGACCCGTTTAGGGGACCTGTTGCTTGAGCGGAATCTCATCACCCAGGAGCAACTGGAAAGGGCGATGTCTTTGCAGAAGGCATCCCATAAGAAGCTGGGTGAGATCCTGGTCGAAGAACATTTGGTGTCAGACCGGCAAATACGGCGCACTCTTAAGATTCAACGTAATTTACGACGCACCGTACTGACATCTGTTTTAACTTTGTCGCCGTTATTCCTTGCAGGGTGCGGGGGAGCGACGCCGGCTAGCGCCGCGCCAAAAACTCAGGCTTCAGCGGAAAGTTCCATCACCGTTTCAGAAACGGAACTGAGCGGCGATACGGTACTGGATTCGTCTTACACCACTTCCACCAATGGGGGGAAAGGCGGGACCAAGGGAGGAGGCGGCAGATGGGGCGATGGCTCCAACACCAGCACTACTGACACCACCACGGACACTTCCGGCTCCACGACGACAACTGAAGATCCGTTTAGTCCCACTACGGATACCACTGATACTACCCAGTCATCAGATCCGTTTAGTCCATCAGACACGACTACAGACACTAGCCAGTCTACTGACACCAGTCAGACTACGGATACCAGCACTACTGATACGTCGTCGAATCAGACCACCACGACGGATACTACCAGTACGACTGACACATCCAGTACAACTGATACCACGGCGACGACGGATACCTCCACCACGGATACATCCACAGATCAAACTCAGACTGATGGGGTGGATATCGTCATTTCTTTGCCTCCAGCATCACAGTCTGCAGCAGTGGGCTCGTCGGTCACCTTGAACGTTAGCGCCAGCGGCAGTAATACGCTTTATTATCAATGGCGTAAAGACGGACAGAATATTCCGGATGCGGTGACCTCCAGTTACACCATACCTAATGTAAGCGAAGCGGACGCGGGCAGTTATGACGTCATGATTGGCAACGAGAGCGGTGTTGTTATCAGTGATGCGGCGACGCTGGATGTTGTGGTCGATCGCACTGCGCTGCTGAGTTGGACGCCGCCGGCGACCCGTGAAGACGGTAGTGTGCTGGCCGCATCGGAAATTCAACTCTATCGAATCTATCACCTGTCTGAAGACGGTTCTGTGGAGACTGTATATGAAGCGTCGCCGGATGAAATCAGTTTCTCCTTCGACAATCTGCCCGTCGGCACCCACTATTTCGCTGTGTCGGCGGTGGATGTAAATGGGCTGGAGAGCGACACGTCAGATATTGTGATGAAAAAAGTCTTATAAAAAACAAGGGCGGTGTATCCGCCCTTTTTAATTATTCCCTTCAATTCCCTTAGTAGGCTGGGGCGCTCTCGTACTGGATGCCTTTTTCGGCCGCCTGGGCTTTAACCGTTGAGTAAATCTTGTAGTCCAGGGTTTCTTCTTCTGCGCCACTGTCTTTGAGTTTCTGTTCGATAAATTCCTGACGCTGGCGTGACAGCTCCGCAATTTGCGTGCGCAGGGCGTCGCGTTTTTCCGCTGTTTCCTTGATGACTTTCGCCTGTTCGTCTTTTTCCAGCGCTTGCAACGGAGCGGGAAGCGTCGCCGGAGCGATACTGTCCAGGTCGACGCGGCCGCTACTGATATCATCGACCAGTTCGCTTTCTGCGAGGAAATTGCCTTCGCCCGCGGCGGAAGCGTTAAAGGCGGCCCGTTTGGCCAAAGCGGCATCGGAGCTGACCGCATTCAGTTTGTCCGTGGCGGCGCTTTTTGCGGCGAGGGTCTTACGTTTTTCTTCGGTGCCGTAGAACATGCGGGTCTTGTCCATTTCTCTGGATAGGGATGCCAGTTGTTCATCAAAGGGCGTGGCCACGGCGACGGCCTGACCGGATTGCTCCACCTGGAAGAAGGAGCCCTGGTTCAACTGCGCAATGCGGCGCCATTCTGTCTGCGTAAAAGGATCCTCGCCCGCCTGGATGGTGTTGACCACGATGCCTTTGCTCAGGGCGTCTTTCAATGTTTGCGGGTATTGCTGCTCGTTCTGATAGTCCATGTGCGGAGGCGCGTCGCCAACCAGAAAGATGACCCGATAGCTGTCTTTGTCCTGACTCCAGGAAATCTTATGCACGGCGTCGAACAACGCCTGATTGACGCTTTCCGGGCCATCGCCGCCGCCTTCAGCCTGATAATCCATCAAGGTCGCGTACATGGAGTCCAGGTCAGGGGAAAGGTCGGTGACGCGGGTGATATAGCTGTCCCCGCGATCTCTGAACGCCACCAGCCCCATTTTGATTTCCGGAGCCGGTTGCGCCGAAGCCATGGTGCTGGCGATGGACCAGATGTTTTCTTTCGCCGCCTGAATCAGACCACTCATGCTGCTGGTGGTGTCCAGGGCGAACACCACTTCAATCTTGGCCCGCTTTTCACTGATCGTGGCGATCGGGCTGATTGTGGTGATTGGGTTGGTTGTAGTATTCGGATGAGTAATCTGATTGACCGCCGGTTTCGCAATGGCGAGATTCTGCAGCGTAGGGTAAAAGGCGACCACGCCGGCGGTGGCGGCAAACAGGGTGAAGGCGAACAGTTTCGATTTCATGGTTGAGTTCCTCCAATAAATGAATGAGCCAATGTCAGGAATGTCTGGATAGGCGGCGCAAGGCGGCGTCCGCATTGCGGTAGGCGCGCTCGAAATCTTCATTGCTGACGGGAGCTTCGCCGCGTCCTGATGCAGACAGTTTGCGAGGGATGTAAATGAACGCGGCTTGCACGAGAAAGAACGTCCACAGAGCCAGAAACAGGCTGTGGGTGTGTAGCGCGGCGGCCAGGGATGCGAGCAGGGCGGCGCCATTGAGGAAGGCGTCCAGCGCCGCGGCTATCAGACTGTCGTGGATATACAGGCAACGCGTCAGCCAGATAGCGGCGGTTTGTGTCGCCAGCCAGACCCAAACGCCAGGGTTAAGCAGGAACAAGGCGGCGGTCGCGGTCATCCAGGCGGCGAACACGACCAGACGTCCGGTGCGGGCGCGACTGTCACGCAACAAGATCACTACATACGCCAGGCCCAGTGCTGAAATAAGCAGCCTGAGTCCGAAGCCTTCGCCAACCACTGGCGCGAACAGAACCAGCGCCAGCGCGCCGAAGATACTGAGCGCCAGCGCAATCGCTGCGCCGCGCCAAAAAGTAGATTTGCTCATGACGCCCTCCGCTTTTGTTGTTCGCGCAGCAGCGCCAGATCAATGTCTTCCTCGGTAATACTGACGTCTTTGCTATCCCAGGATTTGGGCTCCACGCTGTGATCAGTCTCAAACAAAGCGGCTTTCTGTCGCATGCTCTCAAGCCGGCGACGCTGGTCGCAAAGCGATGAGGTTTGGGCGGTAATGGCGTCAGTCAGCTGGCTGTCCTGTTGACGGAATTGCGTCAGTAGCAGCTCGCCTTCCAGTTTGCGTCGGAGCAGACTACGGGCGAGGCTTTCGTTCTCTGCTTCGAAGCAAAGATCCAGTTGGGCGTCGAGTCCGTTCAGGGACTTTTCCACTTCTTTGATGCGGCTGCTAACTTGCTGTATCTCATGCTCTTTCGCTTGCAGCCGGCGCGCGTTTTGCGATACTTCTTCTTCCATTTCCCGAATCGCCTGACGCAGAAGGGCGTCGGGTTCTTCCAGGCGGTCCAGCACGGCGTGCATATCCGCTTTGAATAAACGAGTCAGTCTGGTGATCAGCGCCATGTTCGTCTCCTTTCAGGGTGTTCGTTGATGTGTTTCCAGTTTAAAAAGGAGGGAGCAGGCGTCGTAGACAGGCTTTTGTAAAACCTTTGCGGCGCTGTTTACAAAGAATTTACATGGCGTGACGAGGCTTGTTGTTAGACTCGTTTGTAACTACATTCGCTATCGCGAGAGTGATCTTTTCAGGTATCAATTGAGGTGGAGATGCAACGCAAAGCGCGCATTCTAATCGTGGAAGATGAAACGGCGATTCGCACCGGACTGGTGGATGTCTTCGTTTACCATGGCTATGAGGTGGACTTCGCCGTGGATGGCGACGAAGGTCTGAGCAAGTCGCTGAATGGCGCTTATGACCTGATCCTGCTGGATGTAATGCTGCCGGGTAAAAATGGCTACGAGATATGCGAAGCCGTGCGTCTCAAGGACCGTGACCAACCCATCATCATGCTGACCGCCAAGTCTTCCGACGAAGATGTCATCCATGGCCTGTCACTGGGCGCCGATGATTACGTCGCCAAACCTTTTTCCGTGGCGCAACTGGTGTTGCGAGTACAGGCGGTGCTAAGACGTTCTCGCTCCACAACGCTGGATGACGCCCATATCCGCCTGGTGGGTGGGCTGGAGATCGACACTCTGAATCTGAGTTGTCAGCGCAAGGGCGAGGACGTGGCGTTTACACGCAGGGAGATGGATGTCCTGCAATATCTGCATGAGCACTGCGAGCGTCCGGTATCGCGAGAGGAGCTACTGAACAAGGTCTGGGGCTACGCTCGGGATCTGGATATTGAAACCCGCACCGTAGATATTCATATCGCCAAGCTGCGTCGTAAGATCGAAGACGATCCGAAACAGCCGCAACGGCTGGTGACTGTGCGCGGCGGCGGCTACCGCCTGATGACGGAGTCCTGATGGCCGCCTCGCTGCGACATGGACTGACGCCGGGACGCCTGCGTCTGTTCCTGGCGGTTTTGTTTTTGGCTCTGCTGATCCCCTTTGCGGTATTGGTTTGGCAGACCCAGCAACAGATCAAGTGGGAGGCGTTTCATCAGTACCGTTTACTGGCGGAGGAACTGTCTCAACGTATCGACTCTGAACTGCAGCGCTGGATCGCAGCGGAAGAGGCGCATTCTTACGCGGATTATCAGTTTCTGGTTCTAACCGGCGATCCTAATACCTCCAGTTACGTGCAGCGCTCCCCCTTGGCGACTTATCCTGTGGAGTCGTCCATTCCAGGGCTGCTGGGGTATTTTCAGGTGGATGCGGAAGGCGTTTTCTCCACGCCGGCGACCCCCGAGACGCTGGATAACCCTGAGCGTTGGGGCCTGAGCGCGGAGGAGCTGACCCAGCGAACCGCCCTGCGCGACACCTTGTTGGATATTCTCAGCCAGAACCAGTTGGTGCAACGCCGCAGGACGGACGACAAGCCTGTCAGTCTGGCGGATGAAGCCACGAGCCTGGCGGATGCGATGGGGCTGTCTTCCCGCTCCTATAGCTCGTCGGCGGAATCTGGCGCAGGAGGCCTAAACGAGAGCGCGGACAGCAGCTGGAGCCGCGCTGCGGAGATGGACAGTACGGCGCAGACCGAACCAACGCCAACGCCAACGCCAGCGACGCCGGCCGCGCTGGAGAGAGAGATCGCGCAAGGCCCGGCGCAGGAAGAATACAAAGCCAAGTCTCCGCCGGTATACGCGCAGCAGGCGTTCGATAATCTAAACTCGCCGGTATTGGAGCAACGACAGCGTAACCAGAGCGACAAGCGTCTGGAAGATCTCAAGCTACAGAGCAGCTTCAAGAAAGAAAACGTTGCGAGCAAGTCCCTGTCGAAAGCGGCAGGTGTTTCAGCGCCAGCCCCTAATCGCTCCTCGCGCATAGAGCAAACCGCCTTGGTCGAGGAAGTGGAGTCCGAAGCCGCCCCAGGAGAACCGGCTGTCGCTGCGCCTAAAGTCAAAATCTTTGAAAGTGAAGTTGATCCCCTGGAGCTGGCCTTGTTGGACAGCGGCCAGTTTGTCCTGTTCAGGAAAGTCTGGCGCGATGGCCAGCGCATCATTCAGGGGGCGATCATTGAACAGAACGACTTTATCGAAGGCGCAATAGCGCAGGCGTTTCAAGGGACGGCGCTGGCGCAGATGAGCAATATGGTGGTGGCGTTTCAGGGAGATATCCTGCAAACCGTCTCCGGCTCGACCAGACGCGGCTACATGGACCAAAGCGATGAACTAAATGGCGAGCTGCTGCATCAGGTGCGCTTGTCGGCTCCCCTTGGCGACTTTCAGTTGCTGTGGACGATTAACCGTCTTCCCGCCGGCCCTGGCGCTCAGGTTGTCATGTGGGCCAGTGTGATTCTTGGCGGCGTGCTGCTGCTGGGATTCATCATGCTGTACCGGCTTGGCCTGCGGCAGATCAAATTGGCGCGGCAGCAGCAGGACTTTGTTTCCGCCGTCAGCCATGAACTGAAAACGCCTCTGACCTCCATTCGCATGTACGGCGAAATGCTGCGGGAAGGCTGGGTTGACGAAGAGAAGAAACGGGAGTACTACGACTTCATTCATGACGAGAGCGAGCGGCTCTCCCGCCTCATCGCTAACGTGCTGCAACTGGCGAGAATGGAGCGCAACGACCTGAAGCTGGAGCTCAAATCCGTCGGCGCCCAGGCCCTGATGGATATGGTGCGCTCCAAAATCAGCAGTCAGGTTGAGCGGGCCGGATTTGAGTGCAGCTATGAACTTGATCCTTCCTGCGTGGACAGAGAGTTGCACGTGGACGCAGACGCCTTCGTGCAAGTGATCATCAATCTGGTGGATAACGCCATTAAGTTCTCCTCTAAATCCGAGCGCAAACGTATCGAAATACACGCACGGCCGCGGGGCGCCAAGTCAGTCGCCTGGAGCGTCAGGGATTACGGCCCTGGCGTTCAGAAAAGCCAGATGAAGAAAATCTTCCAATTGTTCTACCGCTCCGGCAATGAACTGACCCGCGAAACCGTCGGCACCGGAATTGGGCTGGCGCTGGTGCGACAACTGACCCGCGCCATGGGAGGCGAAGTCGACGTGCTCAACCGCTCTCCAGGAGCGGAGTTTGAGGTGGTGTTGAGCTGATTCAGGAATAAGTGGCTAACTGTAATTTTCGCTATAAAATAGCCACTTATCTGTTTTATGACTTGTTGCAGGACGCAAACGATGATGTATCCCCCGCTTCGCTTGTTGCGAACTTATCCCTCAAAGATTTACCTCTCATCGGCGCTATGCCCGATTAGTCGCAGATAGCAACGTTCTCTTAATTTTTCCCTCCAAACGAAACCCGTTTTTGCTGGGTCTTGCTGTCGGAGGCGATAGCGCTGAATGAATAAGGATTGAGTTGGGCTATGAACGCTGTGTTGCGTATTAAAAATGACCTCGTTGCGGCCAGTATGGTCGCCAGTATTCTGTTTCTGGCTCTTGTCAGTCTGGGGCTTTCCCTGGCTGTCCTGCCGTTGTATGTAAATAAAACGCTGGGCTACTCTGCGTTTTATGTTGGATTGGTGGTAGCGATTGAGTCCATTTCTACGTTGCTTTCCCGCGCCTACGCCGGCAGGTTTTCGGACAATCATGGTCCCAGAAAAGGGATGGTGCTGGGGCTTACGCTGACCTTCAGCGCGGGGATGTTGTGCTATCTGTCATTCGCTTTATTGCCGGCGACTATTCTTACTTACGTGATTATCTGTTTCTCCAGGATCTTGATGGGGGTTGGCGAGAGCCTGATTTTTACCTGTAGCGGAACCTGGCCTATCGGGCTGGTTGGCCGGGAGCATGCTGGAAAGATCATGTCCTGGGTGGGCATCGCCATGTTTTTAGGGCTCGCCGCCGGGAATTATGTTGGCGCCTGGTCCTACTATTCCGTTGGCATTGTCTATGCCGCGCTTTTCATGAGCCTGCTGCCAGTCATTGGCTTTGTATTTGTGGCGGTTGTCCGTCCCGTGGACGTGCATCCGGAAAGAAGCGAAATCAAGCTCGCTTATGCGATCAGTCGGATCTGGAAGTCAGGATCAGGTTTCTCTCTCGCGAATATTGGCTATGCAGCCATTACCGCTTTTCTGGTGCTGTACTTTGTGGAAAGCGGCTGGCGGGAAGAGGCGGCTTTCTCTTTATCGCTTTTTGGCGTGGGCTACGTTTGTGCGCGTTTGGCGCTGGGTTGGATGGCGGACTCATCAGGTTTGAAAATGACGTTGTTTTCTCTCGTCATTGAGGCGGTGGGGCTGCTATTGATTGGACTGGCGACATCGCCTCAGCAGGCCATGATCGGGGCTTTTCTGACTGGCTTTGGTCTATCCATGGTGTATCCGTTGCTGGCTTTGCCTGCCCTGAAAAGCCTGCCGGATAAGAACATCGGACTGGCGCTGAGCACCTATGAATCCTGCTTTGACATTGGAATTCTGATTGCGGGAATTATTGGCGGTTCGATCGTCTCCTGGTTTGGCTACGAAGCCATATTTATTTTCTCTTTCTTTTGCTGCCTGTTAGCGATGGCGTCCACCGTGTTGGCGTTCAGACAGTTAGAAGAAGAGCAAATGGAGCCGATTGCGGCAGTGAGTTAAGTCGCTGCATAGACTGATTAAGCTGGATCAGCCGGAGCGTATGTTCATCCGCTCCAGCTTCACCGCGTCACTTAGGCTGCGCCTCGGGGAAGAGTAGTGCGTAGGCGTCGAAAAAGGATAGGGCGTCTTCTTCGGTGGAGGCGTCTGCGAGAGTTTTCAACTCAGGCTTGAGCGCCAGTCTATAGCCGTCCAGCAAGTGCTCAATATTATGCAGCTCGGGATTGTGGTTGACGGCGTCGGGCATCATTTTCAGGATCGCATCCACATAGTCGAGGTTGCGATGAATCGCGTCTTCAGCATGCAGGCTGGAAGCGACCCAGAGATGATTGAGTTCCTTACCTGAGGTGCGCTTTTCCGAGTCGGCGGCTTGCACGACGGTGGTTCCATACACGACCGTGCACAGTTTTTCTTCCGCCTCAAACTCGCCATTTCTGTTGGCGTCATACCAAAACTCATAACCCAGCTCGTGGGTAAAGGCTCGGGCGTCGATGCTGATTTTGGCGACAGGCTTGCTGTCTGGACCCATCTCCAAGCCTTGATACAGGGAATAGCCATCGAACCAGCTGCGGGGACGTCCCAGGAAATTACCCGGGGGATACTCTTCTTCTACACGATAATGAACGCCCAAAATGTTGAGGTCACTGCCCTGGTGAAAAAACAGATCTCCCAGCAAAACGCCGTCTTCCTGCGTTTCCATGAGCAATTGCTGGCGTTCGTCTTTTAACTTTGTGCCGGTGCGGATGCGTTCGCCCAATATGCCCAGCATGCCCCGGCCTTCGATGACGGTATACAGGGGTTTAATATCGTGGACGTCCCCATTGTTGATGGCGCCATACACTTCAGTCTCTTCCCGCCCAAAGGTTGGGTCATTTTCGTTGATGGCGAAGACAGGAATAAGCTGATCCTCGACGAGCACTCGACCGATCAGCGCCTCTTTGCGGCCCGCCAGACCCAGCCACTTGCGGACTTCGCGCTCTTCGGAAGAGGCCAGCAAGACGCCATTGGCGTCCTTAACCTGAAATGTTTCCACCTTGCCGTTATCGTTTGCGTTGATCTCGGCGATGACGTCGCCGCTGGGAAGGTTGATGTCGTTGTCGCCCCAGAAGTTATAAGATCCGCTTCCCCGGCTGACGCCGCTATACACTCGAATAACTGACTGATAAGGGACATCCTGATTGGCCCCTGCATTCCATGGATAGGTTGTTCGGCTTTCCGCAATGGTCAGCACGGCGTTGGAGACTGGGTAATCATTAAAAGGCAGACTGCAGATTAACTTAATAATTCCCCATAGAATGAATGCGGGAATGATATAGATCCAATGGCTAAATATTTGATAAATAAACTGCATGTCTAAGTAACGGATGAGGCTTATCGGTAGTGTGTCGGATATGTGAGGCGTTAGCTGGCCGAGTATATCATAAGGTGATAGTATTTCGGCCCGGCTCATCGTCGAGTCATCACTTCTTATGCAGTTTGCGCTTATGGCGCTTTATATTTGACGCGATATATAGCAATGGAATACTGGTCTTTACTCTACCTTCCGTGTCTCTTCTGGGCCGCCTATCACTACTATAAAGACCGGCATAAGCCAGAGCCTGTTTTAATGCTGGTGCTGGCTCTTGTATTGGGATATTGCTCAGCCTATATCGGCTTATATTTGTATGAAGCGTTGGACTATATTCATTTACGTTTCGACGCCTATGAACTTGCGGAAAGTTCAAGCCTGCAGTTATTTTTATATTCCGTTTTAGCCATTGGGCCGATAGAAGAGCTGGCCAAGTTCATCCCTTTTCTTTTTATCATCGTTAGATTGCCTCACTTTGATGAACCCATAGACGGCATTATTTACTCCTCGTTTATCGCGCTTGGATTCTCATTACATGAGAACAGCTATTACCTGACCTATCTGGAGGGCTGGGAGGCGCTGGCCAGGTCGCTGACGGCGCCAATGGTTCATGTCATGTTCGCCTCCATCTGGGGTTATGCCTACGGCTACTCTGACTCCCATGGCGGCAATCGATACCTCGTGACGTTCTGTTTTCTTCTCATCGCGATGTTTCTGCATGGCGTGTTCGACTTTTTCAGTATTGGGTTATCCCTTTGGGCGAATATTGCGCCGCCATTGCTGATCCTGACGATCTGGATGTGGCGGTTGCGCATTCTGCACCGTGTGCAAAACGAGGCTTGATGACTCGCATATGATTAATTCCAACGACTACGTTTATTCATTGCAGGCGCTGCGGTTCTGGCTGCAGGACATGACGCGCCGTTTACACTCCCGCGCCAACCTTGATCCTGACGAAGAGGAATTAATGCTTCAGGTCGAGCTGTGTTATGAGGATGTCTGGCAGGCGTATGCTTCTACCTATGACCCATCGACAAACATGGTTCCCCCTGACTTATTACAACGGTCCGCCTGGGTTCAGAGTCCAGAATGGCCGGAAGCGCTGCAGGCGCTGCGCCCGGAAGACAAACGCGATACAGATAAAGCAAAGAGACTGCTGCAGTTGCCGTTTGAGCAGATCGAGCCTTGTTTGCCGGAGTTGCTGACGTGGTTACAGGACCCCAACTGGCCCGTCGCGGGCGCCATTGCCGGGCCTTTAGCGGCGATGGGGGATAAGTTAACTCCCGCGTTGCTGCAAGCGCTCAAAATGGCGCGTCAGGATAATGATTCCTGGTGGGTGTCCAATCTCATCCTTAACCTGATTAACAGATTACCGGCCGCCTCTGTTGAGGCTTTGCGAACGGAGCTGTCATTCTGGATCTTGAGCGAAGACCAGGAATTGGGCGTTCAGGTGATCCAGCTTTTGCTGCGCCATAAGCTGGGCGACCAGCAGAATCTGCGCAGATGGGCGCGGATAAAGATAGATGCGTACGCGGAGTATATTGCGGAGCTGCAAGATGCTCTCAAGGAAGAGGGAAATCAGCGTTAGCCAATCTCCCTTGTAATGAGCCTGCTCCGAGCAGCTATTAACATGGCAATGATATTGGCATGTTAATCACCAGGCGCATGGACGCGCCTGCGCGGCGACAAGCCGCGGGAGACAGGGCCTGACATGTGCAGGCCCTGTCGTTACAGACAAATAGAAGGAAGCTATTTGTCTGCCTGATTAATAAGTCGCGTCCGCCTGTTGTTCAGGCGTCGCCTTCTGGAAGGCCTCCAGTTTCAAGCAGTTATCGTTGATCTCACGCAGTCTTGGGAAGTTCGTCATCGGACAGTTAAAGCGGTTGGCGTTATACACTTGGGGAATCAGGCACACATCCGCCATCGTCACTTGCTCTCCGAAGCAATAAGAGCCCTTATCCGCGTAGCTCGCGGCCATCTGTTCAAGCGCCTTGAAGCCTTCAAGAATCCAGTGCTGATACCACACCAGCTTCTTCTCTTCGCTGACTTCCATAGGGCCGGTCAGATACTGCAACACCCGCAGATTATCCAGTGGGTGAATGTCACAAGCGATGGCCTGACTGAAAGCCCGCACCTGCGCTTTGGTTTGAGCGTCCGCAGGCAGAAGAGCCGGAGTCGGATGACTATCCTCCAGATACTCAATAATGGCCAGAGACTGATTCAGACGAAACTCGCCATCAGTCAGCAGCGGAACAAGACCCTGAGGATTCAGGGTTTTGTAGTCCGACTGATGCTGCTGGCCGCCGTCTTTCACCAAGTGCACGCTGTGGGCTTCGTAGGAAAGCCCTTTCAGATTCAGCGCGATGCGCACCCGATAAGCGGCGCTGGAGCGCCAGTAATCGTAGAGCCGCATCATGAGTAGCGCGTCACTTTCTGGTCGATGGCGCCGAAAATGGAGCGTCCCTGTTTATCCAACATCTCAATACGCACTTGGTCTCCGAAACGCATGAATGGCGTTTTCGGCGCGCCGCTTTCAATGATTTCCAGCATGCGCACTTCCGCCAGACAGCTTGAGCCGGTGGAACGGTCTTTATTGGAGACCGTGCCAGAACCGACGATGGCCCCGGCGGACAGCGGACGGGTTTTCGCGGCATGGGCGACCAGCGTGGGAAAGTCGAAGGTCATATCAATGCCGGCGTTGGGTTGCCCCAGCAGCTTGTCATTCAGATGCGTGATCAAGGGTAAGTGCACTTTGCCGCCGTCCCAGGCGTCGCCCAGCTCATCCGGCGTCACCGCCACAGGGGAGAAAGCGCTGGAGGGTTTGCTTTGGAAAAAGCCGAAGCCTTTCGCCAGCTCGCCGGGAATCAGGTTGCGCAGGGATACGTCATTAACCAGCATAAGCAGACGAATATGTTTGCCTGCGTCCGCGGCGCTAACGCCCATACGAACATCGTCGGTAATCACCGCCACTTCCGCTTCCATATCGATGCCCCAGTCCTCTGAAGCCATGGCGATATCTTCGCGCGGCCCAAGGAAAGCGTCGCTGCCGCCCTGGTACATCAGTGGGTCGGTCCAGAAGCTCTCCGGCATTTCCGCGCCGCGGGCTTTGCGCACCAGCTCTACGTGATTAACGTAAGCGCTACCATCAGCCCACTGATAGGCGCGGGGCAGAGGAGAGGCGCATTGACTGGGATCAAACGCAATCGCGTCTTTGACGCCGCCTTCGTTCAAGGCGTTGTACACCTCTTCCAGCGCGGAAGACAGGTCGTTCCACTGGTCTAAAGCGGCCTGCAGCGTGGGAGCGATCTGTGGGACGGCGACGGCCTGTTGCAGATCACGGCTGACGACAACCAGGACGCCGTCACGCGAATTGCTTTTTAATGTTGCGAATTTCATGGATATTGCTCCTTAAACCGTCGCTATTTCATTTTCCAACTGTCTGCATACTCGATGGTCTCCACCTGACAGGCGGCCGGCCCGACTTCCAGCGCGTCGCGGGTGTCGAGCATCACCGCGACTTCATCGGTTTCTTTGCGGGTATATTCGAGGCCCGCCGCGAACGCTTTGGGGTGAGGCCCGTGAGTGAAACCGGAAGGATGGAAGGTCACCATGGCCGGACCGATATTGTCGCGGCTGAAGAAGTTGCCCTGATGGTAGAAAATGACCTCATCGAAGTCGTCATTGTTGTGGTAGAAGGGCACTTTCAGCGCGCCCGGATCGGACTCGATCGGACGGGGCACAAAAGTGCACACTACAAAACGACTGGCGACGAAAGTGGAGTGCGCCGACGGCGGTAAATGATAGCGATGAGACGCCAAGGGGCGAATGTCGCGCCAGTTGATGCGCACCACGGACAGATCGCCATGCCAGCCGAGAGCGTCCAACGGGCTGTAAGGGTAGGTCACCCTGGAAATCGCATTGCGACGCTTGATCTCCACTACCCACTGGGTGTCGTCCTGCTGGGCGAGGAAGGCGTCGTCAATGCGGGGGACGTCCAGCATGGCGGGATCAAAGATCGCCTGCGGTCCCACCAATCCTTTTTCCGGCAGCTGATAGCTGTCGTTAGTGGCTTCGATCATCAACATGGTGATGGGAGACTTCGGCTCCAGTCGCCACATGGTGCTGCGCGGCAGCACGATATAGTCGCCTTCGCGCACGGTCAGGCGGCCATAATCACAGAAGAAATCGCCTTCGCCCTCGTGAATGAAGAACAGGTCGTCGCCGTCCGCATTGCGGGCGAGGGTGTCCATCTTTTGCGTACAACGCCAGTAGCGATACTGACAGTGCGTGTTGTGCAGCAATACCGGGGCGTCGAACGGAGATTTGGTCTCGATATTCAGCCTGTTGAGATCAAAAGCCCGGGGGCGCAGCGGCCCTTCCCAGCTATCCCAATCGGTAGGCGGACGCTTGTGGTGGAAGTGGGCGGTAGGCCCGAAGAAACCGCTGCGTCCTGCTTCTCTTTCATAGATGGCTTCGCTGGGCAGGTCTGCGTGAGCCTGTCTGGAAACAAGCCCTTCTTTATGCGGAAAAGAAATCCACTTACGCATGTTCCTTCTCTCCGGCGTTGGGTGACAACAGACCACGGCGAATCTGGTCTTCCTCGATGGATTCAAACAGCGCCTGGAAGTTACCCTCGCCGAATCCTTCATTGCCTTTGCGTTGGATGATTTCGAAGAAAATCGGGCCGATAACGGTGCTGGTGAAAATTTGCAGCAGCAGACCGTCATTATCGTGAGGCGCGCCGTCAATCAGAATGCGCAGATCTTTCAGGTTATCGACATTTTCATCATGGCCGGGGACGCGGGTGTCGATTTTTTCGTAGTAGGTATCAGGGGTGTCCATGAACACCACGCCAGCTTCGCGCATATCGCGTACTGTCTTGTAGATATCCTCGGTAGACAGTGCAATGTGCTGGATGCCTTCGCCTTTGTACTCCTGCAGATATTCTTCGATCTGAGACTTGTCGTCGGCTGACTCGTTGATCGGAATGCGGATCTTGCAGCAGGGGGAGGTCATGGCGCGGCTGTGCAGGCCGGTCAGCTTGCCTTCGATGTCGAAATAGCGAATCTCGCGGAAGTTGCCGATGCGCTCGTAAAAGCCGGCCCAGGTGTCCATGTTGCCGCGGAAGACGTTGTGAGTCAGGTGGTCCAGAGTGGTCAGGCCCAGGCCTTTCGGGTGTTTATCCACGCCAGGGAAATACTCGAAATCAATGTCGTAAATGCTGTCTTCGCCATATTTATCAACAAAATAAAGCACGCTGTCGCCGATACCATACACCGCAGGGATGCGGACTTCTTCGCCTTGAACATCGCCCTGGTCAAAGGGCTTGGCGCCTTGGGATACGGCGTATTCGAATGCCTTCTGTGCGTCTTTGACGCGGAACGCCATAGCGCAAGCGCAGGGACCATGATCCATGCTGAACTTGTGGAAGTAGCTGGGGACGTTTTCGTTGACCAGGAAGTTGATATCGCCCTGACGATACAGGGTGATGGCTTTACGTTTGTGTCTGGCGATGGCGGTGAAGCCCAGCGTTTCGAAAAGAGGTTTCAGGCTTTCTGCGCCTGCTTTGTCTGGAGCTCCAAATTCAACGAATTCGAAACCATCAGTGCCAAGTGGGTTTGTATATACATTACTCATGATACAGTCCTTCTGTATTAACAATTAAAAAACGCGTAATGGAAATGTCGTCAGCCGGGGCAAAGCCCGGCCTAGCTCCATTGGGCGCGTATTTCTGCGGCTATCAGTAGCTTCAATGCGAGTAATGCAAAATCGTTCATAACCTGAGTGGATTTAACCTGTTTCGTCTTTACGTCGTCGCCGTTCCTGCGCTTCAGGCGCCGGCGGCTAACTTCTCCGGATTGGTTTGTTGTTTGGGTGGAAAAGTCGGGGCGAACAGCCCAAGTTCTTTGGCTTGGCGCACTTTATCCATAATGTCGCAGTGGGCGACTTCGTAAAGCTGTTTAAGGCCATCCAGCACATAGTAAATAGGTTGCATGATATCGATGCGGTAAGGCGTTCTTAGCACATCCACGATATCGAAGGGACGGCGTTCCGGTGTATCGGAGAAGCAATATTGCGTCTCGCCAATAGAGGACAGAATGCCGCCGCCGTAAATTCGTTGCCCTTGAGCGGAGTCCATCAGTCCGAATTCGACGGTGAACCAGTACAGCCGCGCCAGGAAGATGCGGTCTTCCTTGGAGGCCGAGTAGCCCAGTTTGCCGTACATTTGCGTGAATTCTGCGAAGTAGGGATTGGTCAACATAGCGCAGTGACCGAATATTTCATGAAATATGTCCGGCTCTTGCAAATAGTCCATCTCATCCGGCGTGCGGATAAAGGTGGCGCAGGGAAATTTCTTATTTGAGAGCAGGTCGAAGAAGGTATCGAAGGGAATCAATGCGGGCACTTGCGCCACTTCCCAACCGGTTTCACGGCGTAATACGGAGGAAACTTCCTCTAGTTGGGGGATACGGTCTTCGGGTAAATCCAGTAACTTCAGTCCATGAAGATATTCGTCGCAGGCCACATTACGTATGACCTTGTATTGTCGTGTGATCAGCTCACGCCAGACGGCGTGCTCCGAATCGGGGTAGGCGATAAAGCCGGATGCGTCAGGCTCTCTCGCAACATACTTTGTACCTTTGCCCATTTTCTCACCTCGTGACGTGTCAGGAAGGGTGTATTCCATGGCACTCTTATTATTCTACCGGCTTGTGGCCGGCTTAATCTGGCGGCCGTCAGTTGGGTTGGACGGCGCGAGGTCGGAATTTTTTCCGGCCGGGCCTTCCTCTGATTAAATGACAATCCGCAGAATTTGTCTATACATTGCTAATAACGGCTGGCGATTAGCGAGGGAGATTTAATGACAATTCTTTATCGTAGACGCCTTAGTCCGAGAAGGCGCGCCACAGTTTGGCGAACTCTCCAGAAAATTCCCTGACGAGGCCGGGGTGGTCGGTCACTACGATGTTTTCCTGGTTATAAGTACTGGCGCTGCGAGTCCAGTTAAAACTGCCGTGAATCAGGACGCCATCGTCGATAAGGGCGAATTTATGGTGCATATGGTGGGGTTCATCGTCCATCTTCACCAAAATGCCAGCCTCTTTGAAACGATCGATGTCGCTGCCAAGATCAAAGGACTTGTCATTGTCCGTGATGATGCGGATTTTTAGCCCCCTTTTATGGGCGTTAATAATTTCATCCGCGATTCTGTCATCGGAAATGGTAAAAACGCAGATCTGCAGACTGCTTTGAGCATTGCGTATGCGTTCTATGATGGCGCGACGACACTCCTCTCCTGGGCTGAAATAAGCTCTGGTTAAATTGCTATCCTCCTCGCCTGAGTCCAAAGCCTTGATCACCCGCTCCAGCCATTTCAGCGCCCTGAGCGCGCCATCGCCTCCATTGACGATCAATGGACGGGTCAACTCAAAGGCGCGATTACGCATAAAGCGCACTTGATCCGGCTGTAAAGTCTCAAGCATCGCCAGCAACGCCTGTTTCTCAGCATTATCGAACCTCTCATCCGTAAGGGTTTGTTGGAGGAAGAAAGTCAGTTGGTCCAGTTGCATTGTGTTTTCCACTTTGTACTAATGATAATGGGTTTTATTTATTAGAACTTTTAATGTGATACTTGTTTGTTGTTGCACATTTGAGGAAAAATAGTAAATTTTAATGCAAGTACTTTTACTTTGCTAATTTGTTAAGAGAGTCTGCCAATGAGTCAAGCTAAGGTAACTAAAAGTCACATTAACCGCAATGCGCAACAAATTCATATCATGTCTATCGATATGTTTTTGGAGATCGCAAAGAATATGCGTGAAGATATTGACTTGAGTGTTTTGAAAACAGGAGCTGGACTTGTTTCACCTACTCAAGATTTGACTCTTGTAGGAAAGATTGCAGCAGAAATTGGGCTGGCTGGGCGATTTGTTACTAGGATGGTTGAAGATAAGGCATATATTGTAATAAAAGGCTACTCTGGACTCCGAAAATCATTGACGGGTACGAGATACTTGGCGTCTAACCCTAAGGTGGTTGATATGGCTATTGGTCAGTTAGGTGTTAATAGTAATTTAATAAAAGGCGCGAGGCTTACTATCTATCTAACTGTTCCTTTGACCGTCCTTCAATTTATTTTAAGCGATGAAAAGTCGTTATCTGTGTTAATTGGCACTCTGGCTACTGACATTGTTAAAGTCGGAGTTGCTGCTACGGTTGGCTCTGCTGCCGCATATGTTGTAGGCGCTTTCACCACTGTCGCTGTAGGCCCTTTGTTGGCTGCAGTTTTTCTTGGAGTTGCGACAAGTTTTTTACTTGAGGAGCTTGATCAAAAATATGGAGTTACTTCCGCTCTTATAGAGAGCTTGAATTCTTTGCATAATAAAACTATTGGTGAAGCGGCTCGTCAAGTCACTATATTTGAAAGTAACTTTATTGAGAGAGCGCTTATGAAAGCTACGAGTAGGTATTAATGATAGCTATGAGGAAAATTGTAATATGCGTAGCTATGTTGGTTTTAAATGTTGCTGCGTTGGCATTTGCAGCTAGATTTTTAGATGTCATTTATTTTGCTCAGCAGGAGGCGGCAAGTGGAGCTAATGTAATTGAGTTTCACGGTGGTGTGCGTTATTTGTTGCTGCCTCTAATAATACCTCTGATTACGGTTGTGGCAATAATTGAGCGACTAATAAAATCGAACTTCTTTAAAAGAATCCAAGGTGGAATATTAATCGCCGGAGGATTCCTTTTGCTTTTCTCGGGGTGGTGGGTTGAGAGATCTTCGACGTATTATATAGAAAACCTGGGCTACCAAGTATGTGGCGAAACCTATTCGGGGATATGGCTCACGGTTACTTTATACGCTGACAGTGTAGAAAATTGCGCCAGTGGCAAAGTTGAGGGTAGCTAAGCTTTTGAAGCAATTTAACCAGTCAGAATTGTGGATAGTTGCTCTCAATTGAAAATTTTCGCCCTCAATCTCCAAACTGACTGCCTCTGCCTTGTATACTTCTCGATTAAAGATGAACTTGTGAAATGACATTCAGGATTTCCTATGGCGATTAAACGCGTATCTTCTTGGCTATTGGTGGTGGGGTTGAGCTTGGGTGCTTTAGCCGGTTGCTCTCCCGAGGTGGGGAGCAAGGACTGGTGTGAGGATATGGCGACCAAGCCGAAGGGTGACTGGACGGCGAATGAGGCGACGGATTACGCCAAACATTGCCTGTTCCGCTCCGACAGTTAAGCGAGCAGACTCATCTCCTAACTTATTGGGAATAGGGGGAGGCTACATTTGGATAGTTTTCAACAGGTTGCCGCGACCCTGGCGCTTGTGGTTTGGGTGAGGCGCTTTGTGCGCCTTGACTTTACAGGGGCGGCCATTTAGCTTACGCCCCCATTGCATCAGGTGTCCTGAGAACATTCGTTCAAGGGATGAAACGGGAAGTCGGTTTAAGTCCGACGCTGCCCCCGCAACGGTAAATGAGTCAAACGACAACCCCCTGTCACTGCGGATTCGCGGGAAGACGTTGTCGCCGGTTACACCACTCATGAGCCCGGAGACCGGCCTGACGCCTGCTTATCGCGTGGCATAGCGGAGGGCTTTGCCGGGATTCGTCTGACTCGACTCCTTTCCCTCTTTGCTTGTATCCGCTGCGCAACAATTGCATTCACTGGCGCTACTCTTTCGGAACATTATGAGGCTTGTACCCCTTTTGCTTTTAGTTGGCTCACAACTGACCGGCGTTCGCGCGGAAGAGTTGGCGCCTGTTGTCGTCGAAGCCAAAGCTCCATCTGCGGATGAAATTGACGCGGAGTATCAAACTGGCTTTGTTAAGGTGATCAAGCGCGAGCAATTTGACTCGAAAGTCGCCACCGTCGCAGACGTGCTGAAGAATGAAACCGGCGTGCAAGTGCGTCAGAGCGGCGGGCTGGGATCATACTCCGCTGTTTATCTTCGTGGCTCCACCAGTAAGCAGGTGAACGTTTATCTAGATGGAGTATTGTTAAACGATGCGACTGGCGGCTCGGTGGACTTGAGCCAGATATTGCTGAGCGGCATTGAGCAGATTGAAATTTATAAAGGCGCAACGCCGATTCAGCTGGGCTACTCTGGCGTCGGCGGCGCGATCAATATCAAATCTCTTCGTTTCAGCAAACCCCTCAGACAATTAAGTCTTGGGTATGGCTCATTCAACAGTCGTAAAGGGGCGCTTACATTCGCCGATAGCGTTGGCGAAACCAACTACCTGGCGTCCCTTGATTATCTCGGCAGTGATAACGACTTCGAGATGCTGAACAACAACCAGACCGAATTTAATCCCTACGATGATCGTGTGGAACGTCGTCGCAATGCGGATTTCAGTCAGTTCAATGGCATGCTGACGGCGGAACGCAGCCTGTCGGATAGCACGGATTTGCAACTGATGGCGCAACATTTCAATAAAGATCAGCATCTGCCTGACATCGCTAATCTGGAGAGCACGCGAACCAGTCTGGATACGGACTTCACTCGTCTGCAGAGCAAACTGAGCTTTGCCCGAAATACACAGGAAAATTATTCGGGGCGCATTTTCTTGTCCACACAAGAAGAGCGTTATGACGACAGTCAAAGCCGCATTGGCCTGGGCGTGCAGAAAACTCGGGCTGACACGGATGTGGTCGGCGCCGAGTTATATGGCTCCTATTCAATCGGTCTGCATCTGCTCTCCGCTACCTTGGAGGCGCGCCGGGAAACTTATCAGGAAGAGGACCTGACCGGGCGCAGGCAAAAGCAGGAGTTCGAGCGTTTTACCTACTTGCTGGGTGTGCAAGACGAGTGGGCGGATGCTGAAGATATCTGGTTGGTGCGCCTGAGCGCGCGCCAATACTTTCTTGAAGATGAGACTCCCGCTGCATCCATGAGCGGGCGCACGGAGGTGGCTTCCGATTCCGCTCAATATCATTCATTGCAGGCTGGCGTTCGTTACCGCCTGACAGATTGGCTGTCGCTCAAGTCCAATGCATCCCGGGATGTGAGGTTCCCTCAGTTAGCGGAGAAGTTCGGCGATAGAGGATTCTTCATTGGTAATAGTGAGTTGCACCCGGAAACAGCGTTGAATGGTGACATCGGATTTGAAGTGGGCGTAGATAGTTTTAGTGTATCTGCGGCCTATTTCTATCGGGATTTAAAAGATGCTATCGTCCCCTCTTATGACTCAAGGGGAGTCGGCCGCTTTGAGAATGTCGGCAAAGCAAGGGTTAGCGGAGTGGAAGTGGACGCCATGTATCGACCTGTTCCCGCCTGGACGTTTATCGCCAGAAGCACCGCCCAGGACACAGAAAACCTGTCAGACGCCCGTGACCTGCACGGTAAACAACTGGCGGGCGCCTACACCTATTCCCACTTTTTATCCGCCGCCTGGAGTATCGGGCGCATCACCACCTCCGTCGAGTATCGTCATGAATCCGGGGCTTATTACGACAGCGCTCAGGAAACGGAAGTGGAAGATCAAAACATTGTCGATGTGGTGGGGCGCTGGTCCGATGGCGAGACTACCGTTGAAGTCAGCGCAAACAATGTGACCGATGAAGTCGTTGAAGCTTTTAACGGTTACCCTTCTCCTGGGCGACACTATTTTGTGTCTTTACAGCATTTATTTTAGTTTCCTGTTTAATAACTAAGAGGACGCGGGCATGCAGCAGAGTATAGCAACAACGTTGAAATGGACGGGTTTAACCCTGGCGTTTGCGACGATGGCGGGTTGTGGCGGCGGAGACAGCGGTAATGGAGGAACGACGCCTGGTTCGGATTGGGTCGCGGTTATCGCCGGTGTGGCGAATGACTATTCATCAAGTGAAGTCTCGATTGCATCTGCTAAAGCGCCATACGATGTTGTAGAAGGGTATGCCAGCTCCAACAAGTCAGATATGTCTGTGGCGGCCTATGGAGACAGTTTTTATCGTATTGGTAGGCGTAGCCAGGATAATATCTCCAAGTATAACTATGACAGCCCAGGCGTGTCTGACTGGCAGTTCACCACCAATGATGATGGCGAGTCTCTGAGCAACCCTTATGACATAATATTTGTTAGCGATACCAAGGCGTATGTGCTGAGGTACGGCGGTTCATCCATTTGGGTAGTGGATCCATCTGTTGCGTTAAGCGATGAAGAGCACTTCAAAACGGGTGAGATAGATCTGAGCAGCTACGATGATGATGGCGTTCCAGAGATGTCCGCAGGGGTGATATACAATGGCAAACTATATGTCGTCATGCAGAACATGGACGATGAATTTGCGCCAGGAACTGCTTATCTAGCGGTAATTAATGTCGCCACTAATGAAGAAATCAATATCTCCGGCGGAGCCCAAAAAGGCTTGGCTTTAAATATCAAGAATCCTCATACCATCATAGAGCAGGGCGGCTCGCTGTTTATTGCCGGGCTTGGACGGTACGACAGCACTTTTTCAAGTCCTCCCCGACCTGCTGAGTACACGGGGGGCATAGAGATCGTAAATCCAAGCACCTATGACCACTATGTGCTCATCGACGATGGCAATGATGTCAGTCATCCGTACGGTTTGATCACGGATATGACCATCCTTTCTAATACGGTGGGCTACTTCAACGGTTATGAAGAATTCCAAAAAACGTCTCTTTATCGTTTTAACCCAAGTACGGGAGACGTTGTTGCTTCGGCGATCCCTGGCACGGCCAGTGTGGATTTACGTTCAATCGCCGCCAGTCCAACGGGCGAATTGTGGTTTGGCGTCGGTGGAGCAAATCCTGACTTGGTTATCGCTAACACATCGACTGAAACCATCATCAAAACTATCGGCGTTGATAAAAATCCAGCAAAAATAGTTTTCGCTGAAAAAGACTGACGTGCTCGTGCGTGCGCCTGTTTCAGTGAGCTGTTTTGTTCTAGAAGGAAGTCTATCTGGATGACCAAGAGTACGCTCATGATCCAGGGAACCACTTCCGACGCTGGCAAAAGCACACTCGTCACCGCGATATGCCGCAGTCTGTTGCGGCGTGGCGTGAAAGTGGCGCCGTTCAAGCCACAGAATATGGCGCTGAACAGCGCCGTAACGGTGGACGGTGGTGAGATTGGGCGGGCGCAGGCGGTGCAGGCGCAGGCCTGTGGCCTGCAGCCGCATACGGACATGAACCCAGTGTTGTTGAAGCCCAATACGGATATTGGCGCGCAAGTCATCATTCATGGTAAAGCCCGCGCCAACATGGATGCGGTGGCCTATCACGACTACAAACGCACCGCCATGCAGGCGGTGCTGGAATCTTTTCAACGACTCTCCTCCGCTTACGATGCGGTTCTGGTTGAGGGCGCAGGCTCGCCGGCGGAGATTAACCTGCGCGATCGAGATATCGCCAATATGGGGTTTGCGGAAGCGGTCGACTGCCCGGTTATCCTGATTGCCGATATTGACCGGGGGGGCGTGTTCGCTCATTTGGTCGGCACATTGGCTTTATTGAGCGAAAGTGAACAGCGACGGGTTCGCGGCTTTGTCATCAACCGTTTTCGCGGCGACATTGCTTTGCTTGAGCCGGGACTCCGGTGGCTGGAGGAATATACCGGCAAGCCCGTGTTGGGAGTGTTGCCTTATCTGAATGGCCTGCATCTGGAAGCGGAAGACGCCTTGCCGCGGGAAGCTATCGTTAAGTCTGGCGCGACGCTTAAAGTTATCGCACCCTCCTTGCCCCGAATCAGTAATCACACGGACTTTGACCCGCTGCGGTTACACCCGCAGGTGGACTTTCAGTTTATCGGGCCGGGCCAGTCGCCGCCGTCAGCTGATCTCATTATTCTTCCTGGCTCCAAATCCGTACGCAACGACCTGCAGTGGTTGCGCGAAAATGGCTGGGAAGAGGCTATTCGCAAGCACCTGCGTTATGGCGGCCGGGTTATCGGTATTTGCGGCGGCTACCAGATGCTGGGACGTAGCATCGCCGACCCCCATGGCCTGGAAGGCGTTGCTGGAGAGAGCGTTGGCCTGGGATGGCTGGAGATCGCCACGACTCTGGAGCCGGAAAAGCAATTGCGGCGAGTGGAAGGGCGCCTTTGGTTGGATGACGCTCGGATTACCGGCTATGAGATTCATGCTGGAGTGACTCGCTGCGCAGCGTCGCAAACGTCGGCGGTGCGTCTTGCGGACGGGCGATTGGACGGTGTCGTCAGTGATGATAATCAGGTGCTGGGGCTGTATCTGCATGGACTTTTCGAAAGCCCGCAGTCTTTGGCGGCGCTATTGCGCTGGGCGGGCCTGAACGAAGTGCAACACCTGGATTACGATGCTTTACGAGAAGCTGACATAAATCGCCTGGCGGATGTCGTGGACCAGTACTTAAACTGGGACGAAATCGCAGGGTTTCTACAGGTAGGGCCAAACAGCGGCGACAGGGAGAGCAGGGCGTGAGGACGTTGATTCTAGGCGGCGTGAAGTCAGGGAAGAGCGCGTTGGCTGAGCAATTGGCGATTTCCCAGGAGAAACCCGTCGTCTATATCGCTACGGCTACCGCTGGCGATGGCGAAATGGCCGCGAGGATCGCTCACCATCGCGCCCGCCGCCCCTCCGCCTGGGGATTGATTGAAGCCCCTGTCTATCTCGCCGACGCCATTCGTGACGCCAAGCAGGAAGGCAGTCTCGTATTGGTGGACTGCCTGACGCTTTGGCTTACCAATCTTTTGATTTCAGACGACAAAGAACTTTTTGGACAGCAACGGCAGGCTCTGTTGGAGATGCTGCCCGACCTCGACGGCGACATCATCTTCGTCAGCAATGAAACCAACATGGGCGTTACGCCTTTAGGGGAGCTGACGCGTCGATACTGCGATGAAGCCGGGCTCTTGCATCAGGCCCTCGCCGCCCTTTGTGATCGGGTTGTGCTGACCGTCGCGGGACTGCCCCATTGCTTGAAAGGTCGTTTGGAGCTTGCCTAAGTATACTGATTACTATTAAAAATAAGGTCTGAACCTTAGGTTGGGCCTGTTGATGTATTAGCGCGTGGGTTTGGAAAACAACAATGACTGACTATTTGACGAGAAGAGGATGAAAATGGAATTTATCAGACGCTTGCGCGTTCCCCCGATAGACGACACGCTGGATGCGGCGTTGCACCAAAAAATCGATCAGAAAACCAAACCCCTGGGCGCATTGGGGCAACTGGAAAGGCTGGCGTTTCAGGTCGCCCGCATTCAGGGCACCATGACCCCCACGTTGAAGAACCCCTACATTCTGGTATTCGCCGGCGATCATGGCGTGGCGAAATCCGGCGTCAGCGCGTATCCACAGGACGTCACCTGGCAGATGGTGCATAACTTCCTGCAGGGTGGGGCGGCGATCAATGTCTTTGCGCGTCAGCACAATATTAATATGCGGGTGATCGACGCAGGCGTGAACCATGAATTTGAAGACCACCCGCAATTGGTGAAAGGAAAAATCGGCCCGGGGACAGAGAACTTTCTGGAGCAGCCGGCTATGTCCGAGGAGCTCTGTGAAAAGGCGTTGCGTTTGGGCGCGGCTCAAGTCGATGCGATTGCGGAAGAAGGATGTAATGTATTGGGCTTTGGTGAGATGGGGATCGGCAATACCTCTTCCGCCTCCATGCTGATGAGTTATCTTCTGGACGTCCCACTGGAGCACTGCGTGGGGCGTGGCACAGGACTGAGCGATGAGCAATTTGAGCGCAAGGTTAAGTTACTGCAGCAGGCGGCGGAGAAGTACCCTGACCTGAAAAGCCCGATTGATATCCTGCAGACGTTCGCAGGCTTTGAAATAGTCGCCATGGTTGGCGGCATATTGCGCGCGGCGCAAAACCGCATGCTGGTGCTGATAGACGGCTTTATCGCCACCGCAGCGTATCTGGTCGCCTATAAGCTGGCGCCGGCCATTGGCGAATATGCCATTTTCTGCCACCGCTCTATGGAGCAGGGGCATCAACATATGCTGGAAGCGCTCAAGGCGGACCCCATTCTGAAGATGGACCTGCGGCTGGGAGAGGGGACCGGCTGTGCGCTGGCGTATCCTTTGTTGCAGTCGTCTCTGAATTTCTTCAATGAAATGGCCAGCTTCGCGGACGCTGGCGTCAGTGAAAAGAGCTAGCGGATCAGGCCCGTGACCGAATACGAGCGCGTTGACCAAAGATCCCGAACAGTTATGGAAGGCGGCGCAACCGTGAACGAAACCGGTGTGTCCGCGGCGCAACCTTGGGCGGAAATCCTGCGTCGGCAATGGCATCTGCTGATGCTGTCCTTGCAGTTCTATACCCGTGTCCCAGTGCGCTTGCTGTACGACTTCAAAGAAGCCGATCTGAATAAGGCCAGCCGCTATATCTCTCTGACTGGGTGGCTGGTCGCCCTGGCGGCCGCCTGCGCATATTTGCTGGGCGTTTACTTCTATGGACCCTGGGGCGGAGCTGTATTGGCTGTTGCGACAGGCGTTCTTATCACGGGCGCGTTTCATGAAGATGGATTGGCGGACGCGGCTGATGGATTCGGCGGCGGACATACGCCGGAGCGTATCCTGGAGATTATGAAGGACAGCCGGGTGGGGACTTATGGCGCGCTGGCGCTGGCGTTAAGTCTTTCGCTAAAAATCGTCATTCTAGCGCAGCTTGCCCCGGACGCCGCCCTGTTATTGCTGTGGATATCCCATGCCTGCAGCCGCGCTGTGGCGATCAGTCTGATCGCGAGTCTGGACTATGTGCGCGCGGACCAGCTCAGCAAGGTCAAGCCGGTCGCTAAAGGCATCGCAACGAGAGACATCGCCATTGCCGCAGTAATAGCGCTCATGCCGTTGCTGCTGGCGGGCGTCAAAGCATTTGCACTGGCGGTTGTGGGCTTGTGGTTCCTGCGTCGCGCCAGTATTGGTTACCTGTCCCGCCGTTTGGGCGGCTACACCGGAGACTGTCTGGGCGCCGTGCAACAACTGGCGGAAATTGTTTTATTCCTGTTGCTGGGGGGGCTATGGAGCTCTATCTGATCCGCCATACTCGGGTTGCAGTCCCGAAAGGAACACTGTACGGCCAGTCCGATGTCGCTCTGGCCGATACGTTTGCGGAAGAAGCCGCCACTATTCGCGAGCAGTTGCCTGCGGCCTGGGATCTGCTATACAGCAGTCCGCTGACCCGTTGTAAAACACTGGCGGACTGGTTAGACCCCGCGCCGAGCTTTGACGACCTTCTAATGGAAATGAGCTTTGGCGACTGGGACGGGCGGTTACTAACCGACTTGCCGCAGAAGGAAGCGCGGGATTGGGGAGATAATTGGCTGACTCAACGCACTCCGGGAGGAGAAGGTTTTCCAGATCTATACCGGAGAAGCGAACAATTTATTGAACGTCTGGCGAAGGAAGCTAAGGGAAAAGTGGTGTTGGTGGTGGCGCATTCGGGCTTATTGCGTTGTCTGTGTCTGCAGCTACATCCTGAATACTGCCGCTGGGACAAGTCGAAAACGTTCAGCATTCCACTGGACTACGGCGGCGTGATCCACATTCCCGCACCGAACTTTCCTGGCGCTTAACTACTCTTTAGCCGCCTCGCGGCGTTTTAGCCAGGCCTCAAAATCCTCTGGCGCCATCGGCTGGGCGATATGGAATCCTTGAGCGATATCGCAGCCCAATTTGGCGGCGTAATCCCAGTCATCCTGGTTTTCCACTCCTTCCGCTACGATGCTCATACCCAGCTGTTTGCCCAGCGCGGCGCTGGAGTCGAAAATGGCGCGCGCCGCCTGATCACGGAAGGAGCCATGTACAAAACTGCCGTCAATTTTGAGCTCGTCGAATGGAATGCGCTGCAAGCGCTCCAATGAGGAATAGCCGGTGCCGAAGTCGTCAATGGACAGGCCCAACCCTTTCAGTTTAATGCGGGTAAGCACCTCCAGCATCGTCACCATGTCCTGCCCCACTTGGGTCTCCGTAATCTCAAGCGTGATTCTCGACGCCTCCACTTTATGGTGCTGGCAGTAGTGTTCCAGCAAGTGCGGCAGGTCCAGGATAGATATCGATGAAGAGGAAATGTTGATGGCGACCTGCAGATTGAGCTGCTTCTGCTTCCACTTCTGCATTTGATCTATCGCCTGCGCGATGACGGCAGTGGTGAAATCGCCAACGAGATTACTTTCTTCCGCCAACGGCACAAACGCGCCGGGGCCGAGTAAGCCATGTTGTGGGTGCTTCCAGCGCGCCAGCGCTTCGACCCCGACAACGGCTTCGGTTTTCATATCCACCTGAGGTTGGTAATAAAGCGTGAGATGGCCGTCACTCAGGCCCTGGCGCAACTCACTGGTATTGAGCAGAGAGCCGCCGGAAACGGTATTACGAGAGCGGAAATAAGACTGGTAGTGGGTGAGATAATAAGTGAGGGCGTCAACAGTGACAGGCTTCTGCAAAGACCCCAGCACATTCAGGTAGCGGGCCCGGGCCACGTTTACCGCGGCCTTCAACACTTTACTGTCCGCGCCGCTGAACAGCAGCACACCGCCCTGATACTCATGTTCAGCCAGATGGCGCAACAGTTCGATACCGTCCATGCCGGGCATCAGCAGATCCACCAGCAGGATATCGAAATGGGAGTTAGCGTCTTCCAATAAGGTCAGCGCTTCTTCTCCGCTCGCAACGCTCTCCACCCGCCCCAGATTAAGCCGCTGCAGCGTCTTGGTGATAATGCTGCGCATGAAAGCGTCGTCATCGATAATCAGGGCGTTCAGGTGACAAAACTGCTTTTCGCTCATAACAATCAATTCTTAACTCTTTTGAACCGTGTCGCCGGGGCTTGCTCCGCCAATATCGGCCATGTGGCCGCAATATGGGGACGGAACAATCGGGACGATGGGGCTGCGTGATGGTTGTGGTCGCAGTCGGCTCAACCTCCGTTATGGGCCAGCCAGTTTTGTAAATAATAGTCTACTTTTTCGAATTCTTGCTCAATACCGCTGACTGCAAAGCGGATATCGCGCCAATTGGCGCCGCGCCCGGCTATTTCCGCTTTTTCACTCCATTCTCCCAGCGCTTCTGCGCCGATAGCGCGGGAAGAGGATTTGAGACGGTGTGCTTCGAACGTCACGGCTTCGGGATTATCCTGTTGGGCCGCAAGCTGCAGCGCCCGTAGATTGGCGGCGGCGTCTTCCCGGTATTTGGTGAGAATTTCATGCTGGACGTCTATTTCCGGTCCCACCGAGTCGCTCAATACATTGAGATCTACGGAACCTTCCACTATTTCCGGGTGGTCGGCGGGATTGAGCTTGCGACGCTGATGCGGCAGCCATTTGGCCAGCGTCTCATAGAGTTTGCGTATTTCCACGGGCTTGGAAAGATAGTCATCCATGCCCGCGTGCATGCAGCGCTCCGCTTCGCCACGCAAGGCGTTGGCGGTAATGGCTATAATTGGGGTGCGCAGCCCCGCGCCTTCTTTTTCCCGGATCGCCGAGGTTAACTGAAAACCGTCCATTTCCGGCATATGACAATCGGTAAGCACCAGATCCACCTGACGTTGCTGCCATACCGCCAGCGCCTGACATCCATTCTCCACAATAATGCAGTCGAGGCCGAGCCGCTTCAGTTGCAGGCGAATAACCTCCTGATTGGTGAGGTTGTCCTCCGCCACAAGTATGCTGACTGGGAACAGTCCAGGTCGATTCGGTACATCAAAGCGAGGGATCTTATCTGGATCCTGAAAGTGTCTGACGGGCGGGCTACAGCGTCCGGCTGACGCTGCTGCGGCCATCACGAGATCGTTACGGCAAAGCGGGTAGACGTAGACTTTGACGGAATCCGGCGGCGGATTCAGTGACCGATACCGCCGTGGCGTCAGGATGATAAAGCGCACATCCTGCCCCCAGGGCTGTCCGCGCAACTTCAGCAGGGGAGAAAGATCACTGTCCTGCTCGGCATAAGTCAGTAAAACGGGGGGCGTACGGTCCAGTTGCAGGGCTTTGGAGAGGTGCATGGACGCCTCTTTTATGTCCTGACAGGTTTGCACTGCGGCGCCGAATTTCAGTAAATAGTTGGAGACGGTCGTGCGAGTCAACTCGTCGCTCAGCACCACCAGTGTTTCGATGCCGTTCAAGGTAGGGGGCGGCTCTACTCGTGCTCCCGGCGCCGCGGCCAGCGTCAAATTAAGCTGGAACTCCGTTCCTTGTCCCGGGTTGCTGGCGACTTCGATGGCCCCTCCCATTATTTCCGTGAGGCGTTTACAAATGGACAGGCCCAGCCCAGTGCCGCCATAGCGTCGGGTGGTGGAGCTTTCCCCCTGAGTGAAAGGGCTAAATAGTTTATCCAGTGTGCCTCGGTCCATTCCGATACCGTTGTCTTTGACGCTGATGCGGATGGAATAGAGTTGACCGGCGCTGTGCAGAAAGTCGGCGCGCAAGGTGACGCATCCGGGGCGGCCATTGGCGGTGTCGGTAAACTTGGTGGCGTTGCTGCACAGGTTGAACAGAATCTGGCGCAGCCGCACTTCATCGCCTATCAGCGCGTCAGGAATGTCAGGGTCCACATAACAATGCAGGTGCAGGTTGCGCTTATTGGCGCTGGCCGCCACTGTTTCTGCGACGCCTTCGATAATTTCCTCTACGGACAGGGTAATATTCTCCAGCTCCATGCGTCCGGCTTCTATTTTGGAGAAGTCGAGGATGTCGTTGAGAATGTTCAGCAGGGAGAAAGCGGAGTCCCTGACTGTGCTGATCATCTTGGTTTGCTCGGCGCTGAGCTGTGAATGCGATAGCAGCTCCAGCATTCCCAGAATACCGTTCATCGGCGTGCGGATCTCGTGGCTCATGGTCGCCAGAAATAAGCTTTTGGCTTCGTTGGCGCTTTCCGCGGCTTCTTTGGCCTCCAGCAGCTTGCGATTGGTCTCCGCCAGTTCTGCGGTGCGTTCATCTACGCGCTTTTCCAGAGCAGTGTTCAGAGCCAGTATCTCGCCCTGGGCTTTGGTGACCGCTTCGACTTTGTTTTGCAGGCGCGCGTTGACCCGCTGGTAGTCATCGTGGGTGGTGGACAGATCGCGGCTGGCGCGTTCCAGTTTTAACTGCAGCTCTTGCGACTCATCCAGCAGCGGAATCGTGTTATCCAGTACCTGCAGCATGGGAGTGAAGATTTGCGCCAGATCGTTGAACCAATGGTGGGGGGCCTGCAATAACCAGCAGCGCGGCCCTAGAGGCTTCAGCTCAAATGCGTCGCCGAAGCTGACTATCGCTCCCTGTAAGCGGTCGCTGCGATGATCGACGATTGCGAGCACCTGCTCGGCGTTATCCGTCACCACCACGACCGGGGCTGTCACCAGGTCGCGTTTTTGCGGATGTCGGAAAGTAAAGCCTGGCGGTGCGGGGTCGAGCGTACTGATTAACCTGGCTTTCATTTATTATCAATGCCCTACGGAAGCGCTAACGGGTTATTCGGATATTAACAGAAGTACATAGGTCATGTTGTGGAACAAGTTTCTTGAATAACCCTTCGCGGTCTTGAGCGGACCGATTTCCCCAAATGACGGAAACCCCGCAATCGGCAGGGCGCTGCCAAAGTGCTCCGCCAAGGCGCGGATTTCATGTTCGATTTCATGCCCCAATAGCCATTTACGGCCCACGCAGCTGACAATAAGCGCAGCGACAGGTTTCACGCCACGCTGACGGGCCTTTTCGGCGATGCTGTATACCTCGCTGATAATGGTTTCCGGTTGCGCCAGACATACTTGTACTGTCTTGCCCTGTTCGATGCCGCCATAAAGCCCCAGAAAACGCTCGGAAACGGAAAAGTCCGGCACGATGGATCGTAGCCGGGTGATGCCCGGCTCATCAGAATCAATAATCGACAGGGAGGTGATGCCTCGGTCCGATTGCAGCACCGGCTTGCCAGTTTCCCGTTCGATGAAATCCATGGCGTCGGTGCCGTCGATGGAGAAAATCGTGGCCCCTTCCGCTTTGTCGATAACGCCAGGTTGGCCGACAGCATTCAGGGTGTTGCCAATGGATATATCAAAATGAAGCTCGCCGGACGCCGTCATGACGACGACCGCGTCGGAGAGGGCGCGGCGGTTGGCGTACAGGGTGCAACTGGCCATCTTGTTGTCGTCGGCGGCGAAGCCTCCGACAATGGGAATGTCCGTCTCGAACTCCAGCACTTTTTCAATCTGCGAGGCGTCGGCGCGAAAATCCGACACCATAAACATGCATGTTGGTTTGTCGTCGCCACAGGCTTGCAGCGCATCGGACAGGGCGGTGCGCGCGGTCTGCGCCGGTTGCTCGCCGACGCCCAAAGCGTGGGATGCGCGCCACCTGACCAAGCCTTCTGAATTGAGCGCCAGCGCGCAGGCGCCAATATCCCGCGGCCCTTCGCTTTCAAAGAATCCATCTCCGGTACTGCCGATAATCACCAGGTCATCATTGCCGATACTGTCATATAGCCCTTCGACAAGCTCTTGCGGGTTCTCATAGTGAACGGTGGAGAATAAGAAGATGACTTCAGGGCGTATGGAGACGAGCACGTCGCCCATCATGGTTCCCGCCCGATACGGATCGGCGGCGTTGGTGGAAGTTGAGCAGGCTTTCATGGGACACCTTCACGGTAACGGCTGTTATTAAAATGACGGCTCAAAGCCAGTGAAATGCATCAGTTCAGGCGTTATCTAAAGTCTAGTTGGTCAATGATGAGAATTCATCCCGCCGAATTAAGTTCTCCGCGCCATATTTCGCCCTGATTTTCCCATCGGTTCGCCCTATTTGTTTGTTTTGATAGCCACAGAGCAAACAAAGGAGCGGGCAAGGTGAACATAAAAGAAGTAGGTTGGTTGCGGTTTGGACTGCATTCTCCCCTGGGCAAAGCCTTTGTGATTGGGGTGCTGATCCTGATATTGCAGATTCCGATTATGGAGATTAATGGCCTGATCGGCGAGCGCAGCGTCAGATATCATGATGTCGTGACGGAGATTACGGAGAAATGGGGCGGTGAGCAGACAGTGAACGGCCCCTTTCTGGTCATACCGGTGGACACCACATCCAAAGTCGCTGCACTGGAATCCGCCACCAGGCCCGTCATGCGAATCCATTATCTGATGGTGACGCCGACCTATCTGCACGCCAAATTCAAAGTGATCAGCGATATTCGTTACCGAGGCATTTATGAGGCGCCTCTTTATCATACGGACGCCAATTTGAGGGGGGCGTTTGATCTGCGCCCGCAATTGCAGGAGCTGGAGGAAAATCAGTCGCTACGGTTAAAAGACGCCTATCTTTCGGTAGCGATCGGGGATGTCAAAGCGATTCAAAGTCCGATTAAATTTCTTTGGAATGAGCGCGAAGCCGCGCCTTCGCCCGGCGGCGGCATGGCCGACGTCAGCGGCGTACATATCCGGTTGCCAGTGGGATCGATTAGCGCCGATGCGCCTAATGATTTCAATCTGGCGATACGCTTAAAGGGCGCTCAGGCGCTGTATGTGTCGCCAGTCGGGCAGGAGAGCAATATCGAAATCGATGGCGACTGGTTAGATCCGAGCTTTCAGGGAAATTGGCTGCCGGTGGAGCGTAGGCTGGAAAAGGACGCCTTTTACGCCAAATGGGACATTCCATTTTTGGCCAAAGGGGTTCCCGCTTCCTGGACGGGGTCAGCGCCGGCCTTGCTTGATCAGGTTTCGCCACTGGTCGGCGTATCGCGACCTGCTGCGGGGGCGGGATATCAGGAAATCAGTCGTTCGGTGAAGTATGCGTTACTGTTCCTTACCTGTACCTTCGCCTGTCTGTGGGTCTTTGAAGTCATCAGCGGCGTACGTATCCATGTTATGCAATATCTGTTTACGGGCCTGACCCTGTGTTTGTTCTATCTGCTGTTTCTCTCGCTGTCAGAGCATCTGGGGACCTGGGCGGCTTATTTGATCGCCTGTGGCGCGGTCATCGGCCAGGTGGGATGGTACGCCGGGCAGTTTATCCGGCGGAGAAAGCTAACCATCACCTTCGTCACGCTATTGATTGTGTTGTACGGCTATCTATTGTCGTTGCTGAACGAACAAGACCTGGCGCTGCTATACGGCTCTCTGGGATTGTTTGCCATCCTTAGCGCAGCGATGTTCGCCACACGCAGAATCGACTGGTATAGCCTTCGGGGCGGCGAAGGGGTAGTTGCGGAAGGTTAAGCGGAATAACTGGCGCGAGGCTCAGAGGTCTTCGCGCCAGCCATCCAGTTTCAACTCCTGGCCTTCCTTGACCGTCTCCATTACGACATAGCTGCGTGACTCCCTCACGCCGGGCAACACCAGTATTTTTTCGCCCAGCAAAGCCCGGTACTGATCCATATTGGCCACCCTGGCTTTTATCAGATAGTCGAAATTGCCGGAGACAAGGTGACATTCCTGCACTTCGGGAACCTTGATGACGGAGTCCTTGAAGTCGGCGAAAACGTCCCTGGAGGTTCGGTTCAAACCGATTTCAATAAACACCACCAAACCCACCCCCAGCTTTTTGGCGTTCAGAACGGCTGTGTAGCGCCGAATATAGCCGTCTCTTTCCAGGCGCTTTACCCGCTCAAGGCAAGGAGTAGGGCTCAGGTTCACACGCCGGGACAGTTCACTGTTACTAAGGCGTCCTTCACTTTGTAGTTCGCGCAAAATGGCGTGGTCTATGCGGTCCAGCTGCTTTTTCATTTTTTGCCAGTCAAATATGCTGAAAATTATAAAATAAAAGAATAAAACACTGAGTCTGATTTTAACAACAGAGATAAATTCTGCATACAAAGCGTAGACTGGAATTATTACTAACCTTGAGAGGGCTTATTAATGATTGTCGGTGTACCAAAAGAAGTAAAAAACCACGAATACCGTGTCGGATTGACTCCCGCCGCTGTCCAGGAGCTGATTCGCAATGGACACAAAGTGGTGGTGCAAAAGGATGCCGGCGCAGCCATCGACTTCTCTGACGAGCAGTATGTCGCGGCTGGCGCGGAAATCGCAGCTACCGCTGAGCAAGTGTTTGAAGTCGCCGATATGATCGTCAAGGTGAAAGAACCCCAAGCTCAAGAGCGCGCTATGTTGCGTCCTGGGCAAACCCTGTTTACTTATCTGCACTTGGCTCCAGACGTTCCTCAGACTCAAGATCTTTTGAACAGCGGCGCCACCTGTATCGCCTACGAAACTGTTACTGACGCGCAAGGCCGTTTGCCGTTGTTGTCCCCTATGTCAGAAGTCGCTGGACGCATGAGCATCCAGGCTGCTGCGCGCTGTCTGGAAAAATCCCAGGCTGGCCGTGGTCTGCTGTTGGGCGGCGTTCCTGGCGTGGAAGCGGCTCTGGTCGTGGTTCTTGGCGGCGGCGTGGTTGGTTTCAACGCCACTCAGATGGCTGTCGGCATGGGCGCGCGGGTTGTTGTGATGGACAAATCCGTTGACGTACTGAGACGCTTCGACGCGACTTTCGGCAACAGCGTACAAACCGTATTCTCCACTGCGCAAGCGGTTGAAGAGTGGGTGACTCAGGCTGACGTCGTAATCGGCGGCGTTCTGATTCCTGGCGCGGCGGCTCCAAAACTGGTTTCTCGCGAAATGGTGAGAAAAATGAAGCGCGGCGCGGCGGTTGTCGACGTGGCGATCGACCAGGGCGGATGCTTCGAGACTTCTCACGCGACCACTCACGCGGAACCCACTTTTATCGTTGACGACGTGGTTCACTACTGCGTAGCCAACATGCCTGGCGCTGTAGCGCGTACTTCTACTCTGGCGCTGACCAACGCAACACTGCCATTCGTTCTGCAACTGGCCAACAAAGGCGCGAAGCAGGCTCTGGAAGACAACGCCTTCCTGCTGCAAGGTCTGAACGTAGTGAAAGGTAAGCTGACCTGTCCTTCCGTCGGCGTAGCTCAGGACATCGAGTCCCTGACTCCGGAAGAAGGTTTGGCGTTGCTGTAACAGGCGACATTGTTCTAACGGGTAAAACCGTTAAACCTCCGCAAAAGCGCTTCGGCGCTTATGCTCTCTAGTGCATTGGAGAATGGATTCTCGTCTTCCTTGCGGCCCTGAGTGGCCGCTTTTGTTTTTGCGGGTGCCGCAAAACAGCGCAGAGGCAGGAGGACGTCCTTGTACTGTGCGTTTCCTGCTCGGCGGGATGCCTTAGTTGGCGTAATACATCCACTCAAAATACTCTCTCATTTCCTGCATAACCGTCACCTCATAGGGGTGGGTTAAGGCGAACAGCAGACTTTCGTTGGTTTCTGGTTTCATAGCTTAAATCCTTCTTCTCAGTGGTTTGATTGAGACAATCCGTCTTCGTTGGGTTGTGGGTCTATCGTTTGGTTTGGGACACCTCTTTCACTCCAGTTTCAGCATAAGCCGTGCCAGTGGTTTTCAACTTCCGGGCAATTCACTGAAAGCAAAGGAAAAAGCGTTAATCTTTGAATAGCTTCCATGTAATCGAGGACGTTTTTCCTTCATGTTTCCGCCCCGCATATTTGCTGTAAGCGCCAAGATGGGGCGGTAATCCCGGAGCCTGGTCAATTAATGTGCGCTTGTGCAGACAAGTGTCGCCTCAGTCAATCCTTGCCGCCGGCTCCATCAGCATTTGCAATCGTTCTGCGCGCATCACCAACGCCGGGCTTTTTTCATCAAGACCTAAACGGGACAGATGCTCCGTCATCGGATGGTCTGTTTCTCCGACTGTAAGCCTCACCGTTCCCGCAGGGTAGAGCTTTCCAAATCCTTTCAAACGTACTTTGGTTTTCGTAAGTCGATGCTCCACCTGGGTGTAAATCAGGAGGTTGACGGGAATCACCGGAATGCCGGGCAGTGTCTCGCCGGTCAAAGTAAAAAGCGTTTCACCGTCAGAACGAACTTGCGCGTGTATCTGCCTGCGTTGGCTGGCGAGAGTGATCTCTGCGGGAAAACGCGGCAATCCCCACAGCTCTCTGCCTGTTGATAGCGCGCTCTCCGAAGTGACCGGGAGGTCCAAGGGGAAAAAGCCGATACGACGTTGATTAATAGGTAGATACAAATCCAGCACATTGCTCAAAGGCAAGCTTTCACCTTCTGGCAGTACGGGAATAACCAGCCCGGCCTCTTTATGCGCGCCGATGGCGCAACGCTTGTGATCATAGATGCTGACCACAACCAACGTGTGAGAGCCTAATGCAAAAGCCGGTTTGAGCCCGCTGCCCTTTAGCAGGGATGTCGCCGCCTCCACTGAAACGGGAAAGAATGCATTGATGCAGGCGCTGTCGCGGTAATTGATCGACGCGGAGAGTGCGCCTTTGTCTGTGCTTGGCATGGGAGTTGGAGTGGTTAATCCTAATTTGACTCCGGTCATCGGGATGTCTCCGCAGATGGAGTGGATTGAGGCGGCGGCTCCTGGCCGGGTGATTTACACAGATTAACACGAACTTTCCCAGTGGGTTTGATGTGAGTCAGTTCGCGTAGTCGGCGCGCTTCATACTACGCCGACATCCATCCTGTTCCGCTGTATGGGGCGCGCATTATCCGGGTGAAGAGCTACTCTCACGCCGGTTGCGTCCGCATATGAATATTAACAAAGAATTTATTGCAAGCATGCGTCGCCAAGTACATTATGCAGCCGATTCCCTGTTGTTTAATGAGAGCGCGGTCGTGACATACTGTTTGGCGATATCCGTTGATGCCGGGTTGGTGTTTGCATCTGATTCCCGTACCAATGCAGGGGTTGATAACGTCAACACCTATCCCAAAATGTATTCGTTCAATGTGCCGGAAAAGGCCTTTGTCACCGTGCTGACCTCTGGCAACCTGGCGACCACTCAGTCGGTAGTGAGACGCATCGCCCGTGACCTGGAAGATCCTTCTGGAGAAGGCGGGCTGGCCGCCTGTAATGATATGAGCGACGCGGCTCGCTATATCGGCGCGTTGAGCGTCGAATTGAAAAACTATTACGAAAAGGATTTGAAGCAGGGCGCCAATTTCGACTGCACCCTGATCGTTGGCGGGCAATATCACGACGGACCCCATGAGATATTCATGGTCTATCCTGAAGGAAACTATATTCAAAGCTCGCCCTATGCGCCGTACCTGCAGATAGGGGAGACGAAATACGGCAAGCCTATTCTGGATCGAGTGATCCGCAGTAACTCCAGCCTCGAAGCGGCTGCCCGCTGCGCGCTGGTTTCCATGGATTCCACCATGCGCAGTAACTTATCTGTGGCGCCGCCGTTTGATCTTCTGGTGTATGAGACTGGTAAGCTGGAGCCGGCCCATGTCATGCATTTGAAGCTGAATTCGCCTTATTATGCGACACTGCGTAAGCAATGGAGCGAGGGACTTAAGGCGTTGTTTAATGAGTTACCGCTTTTCGAGTGGGAGAAAAATAAATAAGCGCCAAGGCGCGGTAGTTGCATAAAAGCGCTGCGATAAGATGAATTAACGTATTCTTTGACTGGGCGGTCGCCTCCTGTTCTTGTGGCGGAACAAAGGAGTTAGCGAGAGTCAGCCAGGGATGCGTCATAACAATGCAGGCGCTTACTGACGATGACTAAGCAAGGGGGTTGCTATGAGTATTCTGGTAGGGATCAGGCATCGAACGACATATACCTATGACCGACTGGTCAGTCTGTCTCCACACACTGTCCGACTTCGTCCCGCTCCGCACTGCCGCACGCCGATTATCAGTTACAGTCTGAACATTCATCCCAAACCGCACTTCATTAACTGGCTGCAGGACCCTTTCTCCAACTACGTTGCGAGGCTAGTGTTTCCAGAGAAGACGTCCAAGCTGGAAGTGGATGTGGATCTGGTGGCGGATTTGACTGCTTATAACCCTTTCGATTTCTTCGTTGAAAGCTTCGCTGAACATTATCCTTTCCAATACCCAGATAAACTGAAGGCCCAACTGGGACCGTTTCTTGTGACGCAAGAGTGGGGACCTCGCTTTGAAACTTATCTAAAGGCGATGCCCAGGAAGAAAAAGCCGATCAATGACTTTCTGGTCGAAGTGAACCAGAAGCTGTGTAAGGACATTCAGTACAACATTCGTATGGAGCCGGGAGTGCAAACTCCGGAGCAGACACTGGAGATAGAGCGGGGCTCCTGCCGGGACACCGCCTGGTTGATGATTCAGTTGTTGCGGCGAATGGGGCTGGCGGCGCGGTTCGTATCCGGCTATCTGGTGCAATTGACGCCAGACCAGAAATCGTTGGACGGTCCCAGCGGGCCGGAGAGTGACTTCACCGACTTGCACGCCTGGTGCGAAATATTTGTTCCCGGCGCGGGCTGGTTGGGACTGGACCCAACCTCCGGTTTGTTCGCCGCGGAGGGGCATATTCCGCTTACCTGCACTCCCAATCCGGAAGAAGCGGCGCCTATCCTGGGCTCTGTGGATGAGGCGGAAGTCGAATTCAGCTTCTTCAACCAAGTGACCCGCATAAAAGAAGATCCTCGCGTTACCCGACCCTTTACTGAGTGCGAGTGGGAAGATATTGACGCCTTGGGGCAGCATATCGATGAGACGCTGACCCGCAATGACGTGCGTCTGACCATGGGCGGCGAGCCGACATTTGTTTCCGTCGACGATATGCAGTCGGCGCAATGGAACACCGATGCAGATGGGCCGGAAAAGCGCCGTCTGGCTTTTGACCTCTCCCTGCGGCTTAAAAAGCAGTATGCGGAAAACGGTTTTATGCATTACGGTCAGGGCAAATGGTATCCCGGAGAGCCGCTGCCGCGCTGGCAGTACGCCTTGTATTGGCGCAAAGACGGCGCCCCCCTGTGGCAGGGGCCGGAAGATGCGCTGACCCACGACGCCAAGCCAGATGATGCGCGTGCGCTCATGGCGGCTTTCTGCCAGGAAATGGGGCTGTCCGACAGTGCGGTGCAACCTTGTTACGAAGACCCTTTCTACTATATGTGGCGTCATGCGCAACTGCCGGCGGGAGAGGGGCCGCACGGAGATCATGAGGAGCTGGCGCGCCGCACTTTGGCGCAGGTCATGCAAAGGGGGCTGAATCAGGCGGTGGGCTACTGCCTGCCAATCGGCCTTAATCAGGTGACAGGCGTTTGGCGCACCTGTATCTGGCGTTTTTTACAGGGAGCGCTGTATCTGAGCCCCGGTAATTCTCCTCTTGGTTTCAGGCTGCCCTTGGCGAGCCTGTCATCCCAAGAACTCAGCGATGAGTACGAAGTGCATGAACGTGATCCGTTCGCCCCGCTGCCGCAGGAGCTAAAACCCTCTTCTAAAGCCGAGAGCCGCCCCTTGGCGGAAATGGTGGTTCATACGGCGATGTGCACGGAAGTTCGCGACGGCTATCTGCATGCCTTTATGCCTCCAGTCAGCACGCTGGAGGAATATGTCGCGTTGCTGGACGCCTTGTCCCGGGCGGCGACGCGAATCAAGCGTCCGGTGCGTATCGAAGGCTATCCTCCGCCTCATGATAGCCGACTGGTGAAAATGGTGGTGGCGCCGGACCCTGGGGTGATTGAAGTGAATATTCAACCCGCCTCCAGTTGGAATGAGCTCAAGCAGATTACAGAAACGCTTTACCATGAAGCGCGCCTGAGCCGGCTGGGAACGGAAAAGTTCATGTTGGATGGCCGGCACAGCGGCACTGGCGGCGGCAACCATGTGACGCTGGGTGGGCCCACAGCGGCGGACAGCCCTTTGTTGCGGCGTCCTGACCTGCTGCGCAGCCTGATTACGTTCTGGCAGCATCATCCCAGTCTGTCATACCTGTTCAGCGGCATGTTCATCGGCCCCACTAGTCAGGCTCCGCGTCTGGACGAGGGGCGGGTAGAGCGGATATATGAGATGGAGATTGCTTTCTCCCATATGCCGGCGGGAGACGTGCCGCAACCCTGGCTAGTGGACAGGCTGCTCCGCCACCTACTGACCGACCTGACCGGCAACACCCATCGCAGTGAATTCTGCATCGATAAACTGTATTCCCCGGACAGCAGCACGGGGCGTCTGGGCATTCTTGAGTTTCGCTCTTTTGAAATGCCGCCTCATGCGCGCATGAGTCTGGCGCAAATGCTGTTGCTGCGCGCCTGTGTGGCTTTGTTCTGGGAACGCCCCTACAAGCACAAGTTGATTGAATGGGGGCACAGCTTGCATGACCGCTTTATGTTGCCTCACTTCCTGTGGCGGGATCTGACGGATGTGCTGCAGTTCCTGGCGGATAATGGCTATCCCTTTAAATCCCAATGGTATGAGTCTTTTCTGGAGTTTCGTTGTCCACGTGTCGGAACCATGGAGCTTGAGGGCGTTGAACTGGAGCTGCGGCATGCGCTGGAGCCCTGGTTTGTGCTCGGTGAAGAAGCGGCGGCGGGCGGAACGGCGCGTTACGTGGACTCAAGCATGGAGCGACTGCAGGTCAAGCTCAGACTGGCGACGCCAGAGCGCCATGTGTTGACCTGCAATGGTCGCGTCGTCCCGATGTCTCCTGGCGGCGAAGAAGGCTGCTTTGTCGCGGGGGTGCGTTATCGAGCCTGGCAGCCCTGGTCTGCGTTGCATCCCACCATTGGCGTTCACTCGCCCCTGGTGTTTGATATTTTCGATACCTGGAATGGCCGCAGCCTGGGCGGGTGCACCTACCATGTCATGCATCCGGGGGGCCGCAGTTACGAACACTTCCCGGTCAATGCGCTGGAAGCGGAAGCGCGTCGCATCAGCCGCTTTGAGGACATAGGACACACCCATGGACCTTTGATAGCGCCGCCAGTCGTCGATGGCGGCGGGCGTTTTTATCCTCGTCGCGAGCCCCGCGTCGGCGCTGCGCCGCCAAGGCCCAAGCCCAACGCCAGCTATCCCTTAACCTTGGATTTACGCTACGATTAAGCTATGTCAGAAAACATAGCGCCTTCTTCGCAGCCCAGTCTGGATCTGACTGGGCTGCCTTACTCCCCCCTCGCCACCGCATTCGATGAAATGCTGGGTTCCGGCGGCGAGGTGCGTCCTCATTGGCGCGCTTTTGCAGACTACTTTTCCCAGGTGTCCCGGGAAGACCTGGGACAATTACGTCGTGATGCGCTGCGTCGCCTGAAAGAGCAGGGCGTCAACTACCACGTTTACGATGACCCGCAGGGCATGCGCCGAACCTGGCAGTTGGACCCGCTGCCGATGGTGATGTCTGAGACGGACTGGAATCCGATCGAAGCGGGACTACAGCAGAGGGCGCATCTGTATTCGCGGGTGCTGGCGGATCTGTTAGGACCGCAAACCTGCCTGAAACAAGGGGTGTTGCCGCCGGAACTGGTGTTGCAGCATCCGGGTTTTTTGCGTTCGATGATGGGCTCCGCGGCGTTGCCGCTGAGTCTGTTCGCGGCGGACCTGGCCAGAGGCCCTGACGGTTCCTGGTGGGTGTTGGCGGATCGTACTCAGGGGCCTTCCGGCGCGGGCTACGTTCTGGAAGCGAGAATGGTGACCAAGCGCGTTTTGAGTCAAAACGCCGTGGATTACGCCATCGCGCCACTGGCGCAGTTTTTCTATCACTTCAAACGCCATGTGGCGGCGCTGGCGCCGGACCAGCAAAAAGAGCCCACAATCGTGCTGCTGTCGCCGGGTATCGGCAACGAAGTGTATTTCGAGCATGCCTATCTGGCGGCGCAACTGGGCATCACCTTAGTCCAGGGCGACGATCTGACGGTGCGTCAGGGTAAGGTCTATCTCAAAACGGTGGACGACCTGCAGCAGGTGGATGTCATTATCCGCCGGGTGGACGATGCTTTCTGCGACCCTCTGAACTTTCGCGCCGACTCCATGCTGGGCGTGCCGGGACTGGCGCAGGCGCAGGCCCTTGGACGCGTGGGAATGGCCAATCCATTAGGCGGCGGCTTTTTAGAGTCGCCGGCGATGCTGCCGTTTCTCCCTGCGTTGTCGAAGCATTTCCTGGCGGAAGAACTTAAGCTGCCCAACGTGGCCACTTGGTGGTGCGGGCAGGAGAAAGAACTTAAACACGTCCTGCAGAATCTGGATGACTTGGTGATCAAAACGGTAGATCGCCATGCGTTGGTGTGTTTCGGGCCCAAAATGAGCGCACGCGAACGTGATGCACTAAAACGGCGCATTCAGGCGGAGCCCTGGCGCTATGTTGGGCAGGAGCTGCTGAGCTTTTCCACCACGCCGACATTGGTCGGCTCCGAGATTCAGCCGCGACATCTGGTGCTGCGTGGCTTCGCCGCCGGCGATGGGGAGCAGTACGACGTCATGCCGGGCGGGTTAACCCGGGTCTCACCGGATGCGCACACCTTCCTGGTATCCGGGCAGTCCGGCGGATGGAGTAAGGACACATGGCTGCTGAAAAGCTCGGGCTCCATGCGCGATGTGCTGCGGTTGAGTCCCACCAAACAACGGCGCATCGCCTCGGCGGTGCTTACCAGCCGGGCGGCGGAAAGCCTGTTCTGGCTGGCGCGCTATCTGGAGCGCACGGAATCGCTGCTACGCCATATTCGCGCTTATGTACGACGCCTGGAAAATTACATCGACTATGGTTTCGATACGGATAAAGCCGTGTTGGGAGGCATGTTGCCGGCCGTGGAGGCGTTTTGTTCTCTGGGCCGCGAAGGCATGCCGACAGTTGAGGATTTGAAGCAGTATGTGTTGGACTCCTCCCGCGTGGGAGGCGTCGCTTTCAATCTGCGCGGCGCCATCAACTCCGCTTACACCGTGCGGGACCTGTGGTCCGGTGACTGCTGGCGTGCAGTGGAAGAGCTTGAGGAACTGCTGGAATACAGCGAAAAGAACCGCAGCGTGCTGGCGTTGGACCAGTTTATCCAGCCTTTTCTCACCGCGCTGTTGGCGTTTTTAGGCGCGAGTCAGGAGAGTCTGGCGCTGAACCAGGGAGGGCTTTGGCTGCAACTGGGACGCCGTTTGGAGCGGGCGCAAAACACGCTTTCCAGTACCCACAAAATCTGCGCGGAATTGAACGAAGACAACGAGGCGGGGCTGCGGGAAATGTTGCTCGAAGCCCATGATTGCCTGAGCAGCCATCGTCGCCGTTATGGCACTGAGTTGCCTTTTTACACGTTATGGAAACATTTACTACTGGAGCCTACCAACCCGCGTTCGTTGGTCTATGCTGTCAGTGAGCTGGAGCCCTTGCTGAGCTATCTCAACCCAACGCCGCAACAAGGACTGATCGGGCTCGAGAAGAACGTTCTGGCGATTCTTACGCCACTGCGACTGGCGGATGCGGTGGAGTGGCGCGACCTCGAATTGACTCAGACAGAGTTGGCTCCCTTTTTGCAAAACCTGACACAACAACTAAATCAGTTTGGTCTGAATATTGAGCACCAATACTTCAAGCACGCCCAACCCCTCACCCGATTCATGCGCTGACGGCGTATTGCTGAGGGTGAAGCACGAGACGGTTTACCGCTATCCGGGACCGGCCTCGCTCGCTTATAACGCCGCCTGGCTGGAGCCGTTGTCCGGCGACGGTCAGATGCGCATTGAGCATCGCTTGAAGGTGGACCCCAAACCGCAATTCCAGAACCTGAGGACTGACGCCTTCGGCAATCAGATGCACTACTTTGAAGTGCATAAGCCTCACTCTGCGCTCAAAGTGGTGAGTGAGGCGATTGTGGAGCGTCGCCCGAGACCGCATAACGAGGCCTGCGCGGCGCCTTGGGAGCGTGCGCGTTACGCCGCGGCGTCTGACCCGGCGGAACGCGCCGCGCTGTGCTCTTTCGCGTATCCGGACGCATCGATCCCTGTCATTGATGAAGTGATCGACTATACGTTGGTGAGCTTTATAAAAGGGCGTGCGTTAAACGAAGCAGTGAAAGACTTCGCCGCCCGCATCTATCGGGATTTCAAATATACGTCCGGCGCCACGCAGGTGGACACCAGCGTCACGGAATTCTGGGAGTTGCGCAAAGGCGTCTGCCAGGACTTCGCCAATCTGGCGGTACTGGGATTGCGGGCCATCGGACTGGCGGCCGCTTACGTCAGCGGCTATGTGCTCACGCATCCTCCGGAAGGAGAGAAAAAGCGTCAGGGCGCGGATGCTTCTCATGCCTGGTTCGCCGTGCATGCGCCGGGCTATGGTTGGATTCATGTGGACCCGACCAACAATATGTGGGTGGCGAAAGAGCATATCATCGTGGCGATAGGGCGGAATTACACCGACGTACCGCCGCTCAAGGGCGTTTGTTACGGAGGGGGCCAGCAGCAGCCTGAAGTTGCGGTAACCGTAGACATAATAAAACGAGAGGATCTCTTCCATGGGCATTCAATGGAAAGACTATAAATACCCGGAACTCTATGACGAATTGATTGACGGGAAAGGAAAGCCAAGGAAAGTGGCGGAAACACTGGCCAGTCACATGGCGGAAATGGAGGACGAGGAGCTGGACCGGCTGAAAAGCACCTCGGAGCTGGCGATCAAGGAAATGGGCATCACCTTTACCGTCTATGATCAGGAAGGCGGCTCCATCGACCGGCAGTGGCCCTTCGACATTATCCCCAGAGTGATGAGCAAAAAAGAGTGGGATGTAGTCGACGCCGGTCTCAAACAGCGCGTCAAAGCGCTCAATATGTTTATCGACGACATCTATCACGACCAGAAGATCGTTAAAGATAAAGTCTTCCCCAAAGAGCTGCTCAGCAAATCCAAGAACTTTCGTAAGCAATGCATTGGCGTGAGCCCGCCCCATGGCGTGTGGGCGCATATTTGCGGTTCGGATCTGGTGCGGCACTCCGATGGACAGATATACGTGTTGGAGGACAACCTGCGGGTGCCCTCCGGCGTGTCCTATCTACTGGAAAACCGGCAGGTCATGAAACGCGTATTCGCAGACCTGTTCGGCGACTTCAGCATCTTGCCGGTGGACGACTATCCCTCGCAGCTGTTCGATACTCTGGCGGCGCTATCGCCGCGTCCGGCGGATTATCCCCAGGTCGTGGTGCTGACGCCGGGCATCTATAACTCCGCCTATTTTGAACACGCTTATCTCGCCCAGCAAATGGGGTGCGAGTTGGTGGAAGGCACGGATTTGGTGGTGACCGACGACGACTGCGTTTATATGAAAACCATATATGGTCTGGAGCGGGTCGACGTGATTTATCGTCGCGTGGACGATCTGTTTTTGGACCCGGAAGCCTTCAATCCTGACTCCGTGCTGGGCGTGCGCGGCCTGATGCGGGCCTGGCTGAAGGGCAATGTGGCGCTGGCCAACGCGCCGGGCGCGGGGGTGGCGGACGACAAAGTGGTGTATGCGTTTGTGCCGGACATGATCAAGTACTACCTGAGTGAGGAAATGATCCTGCCCAATGTGCCCACGTATTTATGTATGAAGGACGAAGACCGTAAATACGTGTTGTCGCATCTGGAGGAGCTGGTGGTGAAACCCGCCAATGAATCTGGCGGCTACGGCATGCTGGTCGGTCCCAAATCCACCAAGAAAGAGCGGGAAAAGTTCGCGGAGCTGATTGAAGCCGATCCGCGTAACTATATCGCGCAGCCGACGCTGAATCTCAGCACTGCGCCTACGCTGGTGGACGGTAAGGTGGAGCCGCGACATCTGGACATGCGTCCTTTCATTCTTTCCAGCGATCAGATTTACGTGACCACCGGCGGACTGACCCGGGTGGCGTTGAGAAAAGGGTCGCTGGTGGTGAATTCCTCCCAAGGCGGGGGGAGTAAAGATACTTGGATCATAGACGAGGAGGCCTGAAATGCTCTCACGAGTAGCCGGAAACATATACTGGATGGCCCGGTATCTTGAGCGTGCGGAGGACATGGCGCGCCTGATCAACGTCAACGCTAATCTGACCCTGGATTTGCCGAAAGGATTGTCGCCAATTTGGGGGCAGCTTATCGCTATCACGGGCGTCGGCGAACTCTATCAAGGCGAGTTTGATGAACGCTCTGTCCTGAAGTTCTTGATTGCGGAAAATAACAATCCGGTCTCCATCTTGTCCTGTATGGCCTATGCGCGGGAAAACGCCCGTACTATTCGCGATGTCATTCCCCGGGAAGTGTGGGAAGCCATTAACCGGGTTTACCTTTACGCCAAAGATCATGCGCAGCAGGCGCTGACCAAACGCGGTCGCTATCCCTTTCTTTTTGAAATTATCAGTGAATGCCAGCATATAACCGGTATTCTGGCGGGCACGATGAATCACGACGCGGGATATACCTTCCTGAAAGTGGGGCGTAACCTGGAGCGGGCGGACATGACCAGCCGCATTATCGATACCCGTTCCGCCAATCTGGTGCCGGACGCAGTCGTCACTAAAGCCACCAACGATAACCTGCAATGGATGAGCGTACTTAAATCGCTGACTGGCTATCAGATGTATCGACGCGAAATGCAGGTGCGCATCCAGCGTCAGGAAGTGCTGAAGTTCCTGATTCAATCAAAGGTGTTTCCGAGGGCGATCGCCCATGCCATGTCGGAAGTTGAGAAATCGTTGGAGTCGCTGCCTAACCACGAAAAGGCGCAATTGGTGATTCATCGCATCAATCGGCAGATCGACAATGTGGAGATCGCCAAACTGAAGCAGACGGAACTGCAGAATTTTATGGATCAATTGCAGGTAGGGTTTGCGCAGACGCATGAGGAGTTGAGCGTCGCCTATTTCGGCGGGCAGGTCAGCGCCCAGTCGCAAAGTCAGGACGCAGCCTGAGTGCTGCGTCCCGTGCAGGATTAATCTAAAAGCGATTGCGCGAAGGCGATTAATTCTTCCGCTGCTTTTTCCCGGATGGCCAGCGTGTCCTCCGGGTCAATGCCATACTTCTGCGCCAGCAGAGTGAAATCTTCCGAGCGCAGGGAAACGGTCAGACGCGGGCGAATCGGCGTTTTGTTGTAGGAGAGCCCCAGTATTTTGCGGATCATGTCCGGCGGATTCAGGTCCTGGTCCAGCGCCGCTCGCTTCAACACTTGCTGCACCTCTTTGGATACGTCAAAAGCAAGTTGGGTGGCTCTTACTGCTTTTTGTTCTTCAAGCCAACGATCTTTACCTTTGTTCAACGTTATCTCCCGGCGCCGCTTCGGCCGTCTGGTCGCCTTTCATATGGTTTCTCATCGATAGTAAAAGCAGCCCGTGGAGGCTGCGTAAATGTCATCAGCAATTTCCGTCGTAATTCAATTCAGGGCTTTTGCGCTTTCAGGCGTTCAAGAATATCGCGGGCGCTGCGTGAATCCCCCGTCAGGCCGGCGGCTTCAAGACGCTTGGCTAATGGATCTTCATTGCGCTCCGCCTGCAGCTCTTCGCCGGCTTCAATCTGGTAATCCGTCATCTGCTGACTGCGTTTGATGCGCTCCAGGGTTTCCCGCGCCGATCCCAGATTAGCGTTGTGGGCGGCGGCGTTGTCCGCAATCTGCAAGGTGGCCTTTTGCACTTTATCCGTTGTTTGCACGACAGCGAGATCGCGTTCGTTATCGGCGATTAACTTCTCGGCTTTTTGGATATTGCTCTTGAGACGTTGGATTTGCTCGTTGTAGCGCTGGCTGATCGCCAGCTGTTCATTCACGCCAGTCTCCAGCCTGGCGATGTGCTCCGCGGCTTGCAGGGCGAGCGCTTCGTCATTCTGCTTGAGCGCCGCCAGGGCTTCGGCTTCACGCTTGGCGATATCCAGGCGTAAAGACTTTGTTGTAGCGTCCGCCTCCAGTTTATGGGCTATGACATCCGTCAGACTGCGTTTTGCATCCTCAATATGGCCCTTGGCGGTATCAATCTCTCTTTCTATGGCGCGTACGCCGTCCGCATCCATCACGGCTTCTCCCATTTCCCTCACGCCCCCGCGTAATGCGGTCAGTAGCTTTTCGATGATGCTGCTCATGGAACACCTCCGGTGATCTATTTCAAATACTCTTCAAAGGCCTGGAAACAGTCGTTGGCGTTGCGGGCCAGCGTTACCAGCTCTTTCAGGACGTTTTCGAGAATGGACAGAGGCGACAAGGCGCCGTAAATGACGTAGAAGTCGTCGACAATGGCGAAAGCGCTAAGGGGCATCGGCAGGCTCATTTCCAGTAGCGATTCATTTAGTTCTGCGAGACGGGATTCCAGCAGTTCCCCCTTGCGAAACAAATAGCTGATGCATAGGATTTGGGTCTCTGTAGCGGTCACGTATATCGGTAATGCATCCAGTTCCGACACTTGCACCTGCAGCACTTCCACTTCTCCCCTGATTGGGAGGCAGTCGAACGTGTGGCCTTCGTAGGCGGCGTCGGATAACTTGAGGGCTAAATCGTTAATTAAACTCACCGTTGTCTCCTCGCGACATAATATGTCCCGCGTCGATCCTAATGCGCGCGCCATATCATGTCAATCTAAAAAAAGCGTCGGATTTACAGCTAAGCTTAATCGCTAAACGATTTGTTTGAAGGACGAAATTTTCTGTTGACATAATATGGCCGTCCTGAGTATTAATGACATAGTATGTCGTAAGAGGTGAGATATGGAAGCATACTTGGCAACAATTTTTTCGTTTCCGACTGTGGTTTTCACAGTCCTTTTAGGGATTGTCGTTTGCTATTGGATTCTCGCCATTATCGGCTTGCTTGACCTGGATCCTTTCGATTTGGATCTTGATCTGGATGTGGCCGACGCACAGGGGCTGGCGGGACTAATGGTTACCCTGGGCTTAACCGGCGTTCCATTACCCCTGGTGTTGAGTTTCCTGGCCATGTACGGCTGGTTGCTCACCTATCTCGTTTCACTGTATATCCTGATTCCCATGTTTGGGGGCGTTATCCTCTACATTGCCGGCGCAGGCGTTATTGCTATCGCCTTTGGTATTTCGATCCTGTTGACGGCCAAGACCATACGTCCTTTGCGTCCTTTGTTTCGCAAAGCTTATGGTACGGCGAGCGCTAAAGTCATCGTCATCGGAAGAACCGGGACTGTGCGGTCAGGGAGCGTCAGTGAAACGTTTGGGGAAGCGGAAATAACCGTCGATGGCGCGCATCTCATTCTGAAGGCCAGAGGTGAAGCGGGCTTGAATCTGAAGCGTGGAGATAAAGTCATATTCATTAAATACCTGGAAGCGGAAAACGCCTATCAGGTGATGCCCGAAGAAGACTTTTTGGCGGACTCTTGATAGCCGCCGTTGCAATATTTCGAACTAATTAAATTCATAAATCAACTAGGCATAGAGCTAGGAGAAAGTGGCTTATGGAAGTGGAAGCGGGAGCTTTTATTGGTGTTTCTGTTTTTATCGGAGGTGGTTTCCTAATACTGCTGGGAGTCATCGGCCTGTTTAAAGCCTTCTACAAGAAAGTAGAACAAGGACAAGCGCTGATTGTTAACGATACGACAACTCAGCCGAAAGTGTACTTTACCGGCGCCATGGTGCTGCCGGTTGTTCACAAAGCCGAAACCATGAAGATTTCGGTTATCACGCTGGAGATTGATCGCCGCGGTAAAGACGGCCTGATCTGTCGGGATAACCTGCGTGCTGACATTACCGTCGCGTTCTATTTGCGGGTGAATGAGACCGCGGAAGATGTGTTGAAAGTGGCGAAAGCGGTGGGCGTGTCCCGCGCGTCGGACCGCGTTGCCGTCAATGAGCTGTTTAACGCCAAGTTCTCCGAAGCGCTGAAGACGGTCGGTAAGCAAATGGAGTTTCTGGGGCTGTTTGAAGACCGTATCGGCTTCCGTGACCGCATTGTTCAGACCATCGGTAACGACCTGAACGGTTATGTGCTCGAAGACGTCGCCATCGACTATCTGGAGCAAACGCCTAAATCCAGTCTGGATTCCAGCAACATTCTGGATTCCGAGGGCATCAAGAAGATTACCGAAATCACGGCTCAGCACAATATCCATACCAACCGTCTGGAGCGTGACGAAGAGCTGGAGATCAAGCGTAAGAACGTCGCCACGCGGGAGGCCATGCTGGAGCTGGAGCGGCAGCAGGCTGACGCTGAAGCGAAGCAGAAGCGCGAGGTGGAGTCCATCCAGGCTCGTGAAACCGCCGAAACCCAGAAAGTTCGCGAGGAAGAGCGCAAGAAAGCAGAGGAAGCGCGCATTCTGACGGAAGAGCAGCTGTCGATTGCGGAAGAGAATAAGCAGCGTCAGGTTGAAATCGCGGTTAAGAACCGTGAGCGCGCAGTAGCGATCGAACATGAGAAAGTCGAGAAAGCCCGTCAGCTGGAAATGGTTAACCGCGAGCGTGAAGTAGAACTGCAGCGCATCGCCAAAGAGAAGGAGCTGGAAGAGCAGCGCAAAGTGATCACGCTGACGATCAGCGAGCGTATCTCCGTCGAGAAGAAAGTGGCGGAAGAAGAAGAGCGCATCAAAGAAGTTCGTGAAGTGTCTATGGCGGAACGCGAGAAGCAAGTGCGCATTCTGGCGGCCCAGGCGGAAGCGGATGAGCAACTGGTCAAGCAGGTGAAAGCGGCGGAAGCGGAGAAAGAGAAAGCCCTGTTCCGCGCCCAGGAGATCAACACCATTGCGCAGGCGGAGCTGGAAGCTTCTTCCAAGAAAGCGGAAGCCAACAAGAAGGAAGCCGAGGGCATCCAGGCGATGGAAGCCGCGTCCGGACTGGCGCAAGCCCGTGTAGCGGAAGCCAAGGCGGCCGCCTACGAGCGCGAAGGTCAGGCGAAGGCGAATGCTCAGAAAGCGGAAGGCCTGGCGAAGGCGGAAGTCGTCGAGGCCCAGGCGGCGGCCAACGAGAAGAGTGGTCTGGCGGACGCCAAGGTGCTGGAAGAGAAACTCACCGCCAAGGCGCGTGGAGACGAGAGCATTGGTATGGCGAAAGCGCGGGCGGAAAGAGAGCTGGGCGCGACCGAAGCGGAAATTATTCGTCAGAAAGCCAAAGCGGAAGCGGACGGCCTGGTGGAGAAATTCAACGCGATGGGCAACATGTCTCCGGAAGCCCGTGAGTTCGAAGAGTTCCGTATGCGAATGGACGCTGCGATCAAGGAAGTCATGGCGAGCATCGAAGCCAACAAGTCTATTGCGACCGACCAGGCGCAAGTGCTGGCGCAAGCGCTGCAGAAGTCCAATATCGAGATCGTCGGAGGCGGCGGAGAGTACTTCGAGAGCTTCTCCAAAGCTCTGGCTGTCGGCAAAGCCATCGATGGCGTGGCTGGCAAGAGTCAGGCGGTGCAAGCGGCGCTGGACAAGCTGTTGTCCATCACCGGCAAACCGTCCGGCGAGAAGTCCCACTAACCCTTCGACCCTTTCTTTGCAGTCAGACGGGCGGCTTTGGTCGCCCGTCGGCCTGATCTGATAGAACCGCAGTTTGGATGGAGTCTTTATGACATCGCAAACCAATGATCTGGTTGAAAACGCCATTGCTGAAGGAGGCGCTTATGAAGTATTGCGCAAACGCCTTCAGGAACAGGGGCTTCGCCTGCGTGAACTGGTGGAGGCGCTTAACAAGGAGCGTCTGCAAGAGTTCGGCAGCTCCGATATGGATATCCTCAGTCGCATCCGGGTGCGCACCGAGAATAATTGCGTCGCCCGAGACATCGTACGGGTCGGGGACTTTCTGCTATTCGGATACAACGTTTTTATCGGCCTGAAGAAAGAAACCAAAGTCTCCGATGTTTTCGCGTTGTATCAGCTGACCGAAACTGAGCAGGGACTGGAGCTCAGCGAGCATTCTTCAGACGGAACCTTCCTGGCGGACGCCAAGTTCCTCTCTGATTTTAATGAACTATACACATACTATAAAAACGCCAAGTTGCTGCAGCTGGTGGTGCGCCAGGGGCGTCTGCTGGCGGCGTTTCAAATTGGCGAGCGGTTAGAAGATCTGCGTGTTTTCCAGTGGGCGGTTAACGCCGCTGGCGAGGTGGACAGTTACATCGACAATCGCGGTGAACGCTATATCCAACTGCCTCCCCGCCATGACTTTGAATGGATTGAGATCAAGCGGGAGCAAGTGGTCGAGGGGCTGCATCCGCACATCAATATCCTCGACACTTTGTTCGTCGATAACATTCGCGGCGACCTGACGTTTAAGGTCGAAAATAACACCCGCACCGGTGAAGGGATCTTTTCCGACCCGGTTGAGGATGAAAATCAGTCCCTGGATGACGGCCAGTTTTTTTATGCGGAAGTGGGCGAGCTGATCCTGATAAAGGTCCTGCCGTATCGGGAAGAGAGCTGGCGCTACTACGTTTTCAACAAGCGTCTCAGTAAAGTGACGCGCATTGACGCCATAGGTCAGTCCTGCGTTCAATTGCCGGAAGATCATGGCCTCATGTTCCCTGGTGGCTATTATCTGGAAACCGGCGAACTTAAGCATTTTGACGAAGAGATCGACGGCTTTCGCTTCAAACGCGCGATTCGCTCGCCCAACGGTGAGGACGTGTTGTTTGTCTTTTATGAAATTCCCCAAGGCATCAGTGGCTTATACAGCTATAACCTGATCACCAAATCCCTGCAGAACCCTATCGTCGGCCATGGCTACGCGTTGCTTAACGACGGTCGGATGGTGGTGTTCACGGCGGATGATGAGCCGACGCGTATTCATCCTATGCAGGTATGGAAGACTCCTTATTTCAGCGAAACTTTCGCCGCCCAGGATAGCGCGAGTCAGACATTTCTGGGACGTATCGGCAACAAGGAGTTGGTGCGCGGGATATCTGACCTGCTCAGTATTTGTCGTCTGGTGGAGCAGAATTTCGCCTCTTTCGAGCACTACAACTCGTTGATCAAATCCGCCATGCGCTTGTTCGATCAGTATTACTGGTTGGACTCCAAAGAATTGGCGGAGGTGCACGGGCTATTGAAAGAGCTGGTCGCCAGCGGTGAGCTGGTGCTGGACGAATATGAGAAGGTCGCGTCGATTCAGGAGAGTTCGCGCACCGCGCTGGAACAGGCGGCGGCGGATAAGAAAAAACTGATTCAAAGTTTGTCGCCGGAATCCTGGAGCCAGCCTGGCGATTTCGTCAATGCGCTGGACGCGGCCCGCAAGTTGCGCGGCAGGCTGATGACGCTGCGTGATTACCGTTATATCGACCTCTCTGCGATCGACGCAATGGAAGCTGAGTTGGTGGAGACCGAGCAGGAGCTGGCGCAGGAAACCGTCAAGTTCCTGGCGACCCCCAAAGCGCTTGATGGCTATTACGAGCGCCTGGATGAGCTAACGGAGAAGGCGGAAAAACTGGAAACCCGCGCCGAGCTGAAGCCATTGCTGGAAGAGTTTGGGGCAATCAGCGCCGGGCTGGATTTACTGTCTGAGCTGGTGGCGACACTGGAGGTGGAGGACGCTGTACAGCGCACGCACATCATCGACGGTATTTCCGAGCTGTACGCCAAGATCAACCAGCAAAAAGCGAAGGTTCAGAACAAGGCCAAGTCGCTGGGTTCAAAAGAGGCGACTGCGCAATTCGCCGCGCAGTTCCGCTTGTTTGAGCAAAGCCTCAGCAATGCTCTTGGTCTGGCGGATACTCCGGATAAATGCGACGAGTTGCTGTCACGGCTGCTGAACCAGTTGCAGGAGTTGGAAGGGCAATTTGGCGAGTTTGATGAGTTTCTGGGAGACATCCTCGCCAAGCGCGATGAAGTGTATGACGCGTTCGACAAGCATAAGCAGCGCCTGATCGAAGAGCGTCAGCGCAAGACGCATACCCTGGCGGACGCCGCCGGGCGCATACTGGAAAGCATCGGCAAGCGCTGTCAGCGCTTCCAGCAAATGGATGAGGTGAACACCTTCTTCGCATCCGACGCGTTGGCGCAGAAAGTCCGGCAAATAGTGAAGCAGTTGCGTGAGCTGGGTGATCAGATCGCCGCTGACGATCTGGAAAGCCGCCTGAAGTCCGCCAAGGAGCAAGCGGTAAGAGGATTGCGGGACAAAACGGACATTTTCGAAGAGGGCGGCAAGGTCATCAAGCTAGGGCCGCGTCACCGCTTCAGCGTCAATACGCAGGAACTGGACCTGTCGATTTTGCCCAGGGACGGCAAGCTGTTTATTCATGTGACTGGTAGCGATTACTACCAGCCGATTGATGATGCGGAGCTGGATGCCTGCCGTCGTTATTGGGATATGACGCTGATATCGGAAACGCCGGATGTATATCGCGCGGAGTTTCTGGCGCATCGTTTTCTGGAGCGTCTCAGCGATCCTAAAGAGGTCGCCTTCAAAGATAAGGTCATGCAGGCGTTGGCGGCCGGAGATGGAATACAGCCGTTTGTCGCGGAATTCGCCGGTCCCCGCTATAAAGAAGGGTATGAAAAAGGCATTCATGACCATGACGCGGCGCTGATTCTGGCGAAGATTCTGCCAGTCATCAATCAGGCGCAGCTGCTGAAATATACTGGACGCATTCGAGCGCTGGCCTGCTTGTTCTGGTCTGTCTGGCAGCAAGGCGAAGAGAGCGCCGCCCGTCGCGCGCAGGCGCGTGCGGCGCAGATCATGCTGGATGTGTTGAACAGTCCTCGGGCGATGTCGCAGTTGCAGGGGGCGCTGGCGGATAAGCTGACGCAGTTTGTGGCCGAGCAACGTCTGGATTTCAGTGAGGTGGATGTCGCGCAGGCGGCGGCATATTTGGCCGCCGAGTTGGGCAAAGACGCTCTCGCTTTCGAAACCGGCAAATACGCCCTGGATTGCTATGAGCGCATGAAACTCAATCTGCAGACCTCCAATGCCTGGAATATGCTGCAGGAGAGCATGAAGTCTCTGGACGGCGATTTGGGCGCACGCTGGCGCCTGGCGCAGAGCTGGCTGCAGGCGTTCATACAATCTACGGGCCAGGCGTTCGAGGATTTTCATTACGAGGCGGTGGCGATTCTGGCGGCGGAGCAGGAAATCCCCAGGGATAAGCGCGAGGTCGACTTACGATTCACCGTATCCGGTTTGCTGGGCTCGCATCCGCGGATCAAGGAGCAAGCGCTGCAACTGGCGTTAGACGACTTCATGGCGCGTATGACTCGTCATGTTGAAGAGGATATCGTCGGTTATGAGCGTTTCCTCAAGCTGCGTCAGCAAAAGCTGGATCAGGCTCGCAAAATGCTACGTCTGAGTGAACTCAAGCCTCGGCCGCTGACTTCGTTCGTGCGCAACAAGCTGATTAATGACCACTACCTGAAGTTCATTGGCGATAACCTCGCCAAGCAGATGGGAACCGTTGGCGAAAGCAAGCGTACGGATAATATGGGCTTGCTGATGATGATATCCCCACCGGGATACGGTAAGACCACGTTAATGGAGTACACCGCCAGCCGTTTGGGGCTGACTTTCGTCAAAGTGAACTGTCCTTCTCTGGGCCATGACGTGGTCTCGCTGGACCCTGAAAAGGCGCCGCACTCGACGGCCAGACAGGAGTTGATCAAGCTGAACTTTGGCTTTGAACTGGCCAACAACGTCATGCTGTATCTGGACGATATCCAGCATACGCATCCAGAGTTTCTGCAGAAATTTATCTCCCTCTGCGACGGCACGCGAAGAGTGGAGGGGGTCTGGAACGGAGAAACCCGGACTTACGACCTGCGCGGCAAGAAGTTCTGCATCGTCATGGCGGGTAACCCCTACACCGAGAGCGGTGAAACGTTCAAAGTGCCGGATATGCTCGCCAACCGGGCTGACATCTATAACCTTGGCGATGTTCTTGGCGGCATGGAAGACGCCTTTGCGATGAGCTATATCGAGAACGCGATGACATCCAACCCAGTCTTGGCGCCGCTGGCGACCAGGGATATGGAGGATTTCTACAAGTTCATTGATGCCGCGAAGGGGCGTGAAGTCGCCGCAACAGATATGAAGCACACCTACAGCGGCGCCGAGTTCAAAGAAGTGGTCGATGTATTAGGTAAGCTGATGGATGTGCAAAAAGTCGTGTTGCGGGTCAATCAGGAATATATTCGCAGCAGCGCCCAGGCTGACGCCTATCGCTCCGAGCCAACATTTAAGTTGCAGGGCAGTTATCGCAACATGAATAAGCTGGCGGAAAAAATCACCTCGGTGATGACTGGGGATGAACTCCAGCAACTGCTGGAAGACCACTATCAGGGCGAGTCGCAGTTGTTAACCCAGGGGGCGGAAGAGAACCTGCTGAAACTGGCGGAATTGCGTGGGACGCTGACGGCTGAGCAGCAAATCCGTTGGTCTGCGATCAAAGAAGAGTTCGCTAAAAACCGGGGTCTGAAGGACATGGATGCGTCACAACAGGCAGTGCGCCAACTGCGGGAAATGACGGATGGATTGAGTCGTCTTACTGAGGTTGTCGGACAGGGGAATAAGCCTGCTATGCCGGTGGAAACGCCCAAGGATCACTCCGCTGATGTGGTCAAGCAACTGGCCAGAATGGTCAAGGCCATGAGCGAGTTGAAAGACGCTGCGCCGAAAGTGGATGTAGCGCCCAAAGTGGAAGTCGTTAACCAGCCTATGCCTGGGCTGGATAAAATACTCGCGACCCTGGCCGACACCATTCAAAACAGTATTTATCCCCTGGTAAAAACTATGGACGGTAAGCTGCAGTTGGACTTGGAGACCCACAAGCGTATGGCGGACTTGAACGCCAAAATAGACAGTCTGCGACTTGAGCTGAAGAAACCGGAAGCCTAGTCGGCGGGGAAGGCGGATTCTGTTGATAAACAAAAGCGGGCGTTAAGCCCGCTTTTTTGTATTACCGGTTGGCGGAGTAGGGATCTTTAGCCAGTAGATAGGCGATCATTGATTTCTGTTTGGACTGTTTGTCCAGCCACTCGCGAATCTCCCGCAGTCTGGCGTATTCCTCTTTGCCGAACTCTTCTTCATATAACGCTTCGAAGACATCCCGGGCTTTGCTCTCGCGAATCTTGCGCTGCCAGGGATCGGTGAAAATCGCATTCAATTTGGTGGCGAGTCCTTCCCGCTTCAGCAAATCCCATTCGCCTTTATCCAGCCACATGGCGAGAATTTCCGGACTGAGGTCGAGTCGGTGATCAGTATTTTTTGAAATACGATATTTCAGCATCAGGCGGCCGGTTTTAGGGCAGAGCAGCGCTTTTTTGGAATCTTCCGCATTAACTGCGAGATCAAAGTCCGCTTCGCTTAAAGAATGCTCCGAGTTTAACCAGCGAAGGTAATCCTGCAGATAAATCAGGGTTCCGCCGCAGTTATCGCAGATATGGCAGGCCAGTAAGTCTTCGAGGAAACCGGGCTTTAGTGCGCCTGAGTTACAGCTTGTGCATTTCATGGAATGGTCTTCCTTATAGTAGATGCTGTCTTGAGGAAAAGCATAAACTGGCGGCTTTTCACTCTGCGCCGCGACAGGATACGCGCGGACGCTTTTATATTGGAGCGCGATTATAAAGAAGGGACTCAAATGCGATCTTTTGATCACTCTGTATTCCTGAGTGGCGCTCAAATACGAAACGGTATTGTATTAACTCAGGGGCGGAAACGACAGGGCCAAATGGCTAAACGTCGATAGAATCGGAGCGTTCGATCACCTGGAAGAAATATTATCAATAAGCCGGGAGGGAAAGCCGCCATGAAAGCGGAATATTGCGTTAGCCCTGACTTCGCCTGCAACTGGCGGATACTGCTGCCAGTGTTAGAGCAGGCGTAAAAGGGGCGCTGATCACGAAAACCTAATTGGTTTCGTTGTTCAGCACTAACGTTCTTTTCCTTTTCACAACAACCTTCGGCGTGTGGGCCGGGGCTGACCTGCCGCCATAATAATGGCCTCGGTCTTCTGTCCTTGCAGTACTTTCAATGGCGGATTTAGACTCGCGTATAAGTTGGCATACTTGAACCGGCGACAGGTGCTTGGGTACCTGGATAGGCCTCAGCTCCACAATTTCCCCGTTCCGTAGTTCAAATGCCATTTCGAAACCACTTATATGACGAGCTATATTGAGTTTTGAATCAATGTTCCATTCCATGTGATTCACGCTCCGTAGTTTTTCTGGTTATCTAGGGTGTTGCCGGTAGACGAGGCCGCCTCCATACGATTTAAGTGGGCCTTACCAAACCTGGAAGGCGTCCTTTGCTGGAAAGTCGAAGAGGGCGTGAGAGCCTTCCACGATACTCCAAACAAGACCTGGATGATCCCGCAAGGGGGCGTCCACGAACTGGCCGGAACGGCTAGTATAGACACTTACGCGGCGAATAATAACAACGACTGTGTAACAGGATGTATCCCGGCAAAAGCGGCGCCAGGATAATAAGGTGAGCGGCGTTCAGTTTTACTGTGACGCGCTGGTGATTTCTACGACGGAAAAAGCGTTGATATGGTCGTTATCTTAGCAGGAATATCTTCTTTTTGTGTGTGGCTAATGTAAAAACATGTCAAAACCCGTCGCCGCCAGATGCGCCTGCGCCGGGCAGCAGGGGTTGCTAGTCGCCGTGTCAGGGCGCGGTTAAAAATAGACGTCGTCAGGATTGAATCGGTAGTCGCCCATGTTTTGCTTACGCTCCTGGCGCAGCTTGCGTACTTGCGCCTGTGCTTGCAGGCCCCAGATGCTGATGGCGTTCTCCAGGAGGTCAAAATTGATGTTCAGCAGTGACCCCGCTATTGCATTCATCGCGGCGTGGGCTTGCATGAAGCTGTGATAGGGGCCTTGCAGTTTCACCTTCACTGCGGGCTTGCTTTCCGGCCCCGCCAGTGCGATCAGGGTATAAGTGGCGTCGCCTGTATCTTTGATAAATAACTCTACCCGTTGCCGGTCATTGCCCGAGAGGGCGCAGAATTTGGCGTCGTCAGCAAGAGGGGAACGGTAATCCAGACGCATAAGCTTCTCCCATAGTGATACTGCCGGGAAGCCCTTAATGTGCACTGAATTATTGATGGGTGCAATGATGTTGATCGAATTTTGCGCTGTTTTACCGTTTTACAGGAATGCGGCGTCTCAGGACGCCGCTGCTTTGGCCGTTGAAATTGCGCAGAGATTACGTAGTTCATCCATGCGATCAGTAAGAAGATCTTCCGCGGCGATAGCCCGCTGCTCCTCAAGAATATCCTGCAGAATTTCCGCTGTCGTCAGCGGATTCGCCAGCACAACCCTGAAGACGACGCAGGCCTGCCCATCATAAGCGGCGGGATTGAGCCGCGTCCGGGACACGAATGCTTTGCCCCGCGCCCGCTGGGTTTTCTGAATGCCTTTGGTGATTCGGCTCAGACAGTCGTTAATGGCCTGCTGGCGCTCGTCATCGGCGAACTCCAGGGCCTGCCTCACCCAGGCGGGACAATATCGATAGGTGAGAATGTTGAGTTCTGGCTCACTGATGAGTTCGAAGTCGTCGGCCTCATTGATCATTGACGCGAAGGCTTTGGCTTTTTCGATGCCGAGGTCGATCAGAATCTCGTAACCGGTGCGGCCAATGATTTTTAAGCCGGACTGTATGAGCATGGCCATACCAGGTCGCGAACCTTCCAGTGTTTTACTGCCGAGGTCGCGAGACCCCTGACGAATGATGTACTGGGCGTGATGCTCTATGGCGTTGCTGGTGGACGGGTTCTTGAACACGACCAACCCTGCGCCCATTGGCACGTAAAGCTGTTTATGGGCGTCCATAGTGACGGAGTCCGCTAGCTCTATGCCTTTCAGCAAATGCCTGTAATTATTGGAGAATAAAGTGGGCCCGCCCCAGGCTGCGTCAACATGAAAGTAAGTGTTGAACTCTTTGGCGATGGCGGCCATTTCCTCCAGCGGATCAATGTTGCCGGTTTCCGTTGTGCCAGCGATGCCTACCAGACTGATAATGCGCACTTTGGCGTCCCGCAGTTCTTCGCACGTGGCGCGCAAGGCTTGCAGGTCGATTTTGTTATTGGAGCCGGTCGGGATGGCGATGATATTGTCGCTGCCCAGACCAAGCAGGTCGGCGGACTTACTGAGAGAATAGTGGCCCCGCTTGGAGACCAGCACCGCCGCGCCTTCATAACCGTAGTGCTTCAGGGCCTTGAACATGCCTTCGCGACGTACGCCTTTAAAGACGGAGTCAGCAGGAAAGCACAGGTTCCTCGCCACCCAGAGCGCGGTGATATTGGCCACCGTGCCGCCTGAGCACATGCTGCCCAGCGCCGCGCTGCTATTGTGCATCCACTCTTGGTAATAAGCGTCGTCTCTGTCATAGACAAGCCGATGCATCATTCCAATGACCTGGCGCTCTAACGGCGTAAACGCCTTGGAGGTCTCCGTTTTCACCAGATTCTGGTTCAGCGCGATCATGATTTTCGACAGCGGCAGCATGAAATAGGGCAGCGCTGACGTCATATGGCCGATAAAACTGGGTGAGGCTGTATGAACGGACTGGGAAACGAGCTTATCCAGTAGGAACTGAGTCTGCTCGGAGACGAACACGGGCTCTTCCGGAATGCGGGACTCGGCGAAGTCTTTCTCCATTTCGCTGAGATCTTTTTCCACCGCCACAATGTGATCCTGTAGGAATCCGGCCAGATTCTGTGAGATTTTCTGGTCGATTCGACCCAGTGTGGAATTAGGCGCTTCGGGGATAGTAAACACCCGATACATGGTTTCCAAACTGGCTTTGGCGATTTTTTTGGTCTTCGACATAGGACCCCGCTACCGCTTAATGGCGCTTTCGGGACGCGCGGAGTCGCCCCCGCGTGTCCAGCAACAATATTCCTGGGCTCAGGTCTGGCCGCAGGGGGCGGACCGAGCCGACGCGCAAGTATAGAGGTTGTCAAATACAAGCGCCAGTCGCCCGATAGTACACCAGTTAGCAGCTGTTTTGCATCAATCGGCGCCTTGTCGAGCCCACCGATATGGGGCTCGGTCGCCTTACAATGGCTCTTGTTCGAAAAGCGTAATGCGCGCGTCCAAACTTTGCGCCAGTGTCTGCTCAAGTTGCGACAGCTGTCTGTCCGCTGTCGCTCGGTTAGGCGCCAGAAGAACTAAAGTCCACTCGCCGGTTTGCAAAGCGTCTGCCTGTCCGGACTCGATAATCGCCAAGTGTGGCTGTCGACCCAGTTTCTCGCGAACGCCGCTGGTGCGCTGACGTTTTTCTTTTAGCGACGCGCATCCTTGTAGCTGAAATTCTAACCTGATGACGAAACCATGCATGACGCGCCCCGTATAATCTTGCTATTGCCTCAACCTGCGCGGGAGCGCGCTACGGCTGCATTGACGGCTTCTTCCAATGCGGCTTCCAGGTTATCTCCATGGAATGGGAGACCATTAATGAAGATTGCGGGCGTGCCGCGCAGTCCCAGCGCCATCGCCTGATTTTGCTCTTTTTCCACGAACTGCACGGCTTCTGCACTGGAGGCGCACTCTTCGATTTTAGCGCCGTCAAGGCCAAGCTTTTCTGCGACGCCAGCGACGGAGGCCTCGTTTAGTTTTCCTTCATAGTCAAAAAAGGCGTCATGGAACTCCCAGTATTTATCCTGTTTGCCGGCGCAGTAAGCGGCCTGAGCCAGGTACACGGAGGTTTTTCCGGTCACGGGAAAGTCCACCATGGTCCAGCGTACGCTATCGCTTTGTTTTTCAATTATTTTTCGTAAGGTATGCGAGGCGTGCTTGCAGTGAGGACAGCGAAAATCCGCAAACTCTACAATGCTGACGGGAGCCTGGGCGGCGCCGCGGACCGGATAGCCTTCCAGTTGCAGATCCGCAACGGGAGCGTTGGGCTCAACCAGATGCAAACTAAGCTGTCCCTGCTTCTTCAGGCTTGAGATGAGGTCGTGTTCTGCGCGCTGTAGACGGTCTTTCTGCAGGGCGTCCTTGATTGCGTCTTTGATTTCGTAGAAGGGGCGCTGGATTTGCTGTTTGTTGGCTTCAAAAAACTGTGAAACTTCTTCGTCAGTGACAGGTTTGATTTCAATCAGCTCATTACGAATCTGTTCTTTAGAAACATTCCGCGCCTTCGCCAGGTTTTGAAAATGCACCTGAAGCGCAGCGTTTTCCAGAATTTGTGACTTACGTTCAAAAACTTGCTGCTCAAGCTCGAACAACGCGGCGGCCCCGGCATATGGCAGTTGCTCAGGCGTATATTCCTCACCTTGTAGTGTGAACAACGAATCGCCTGCCGTTGGGGCTGACAGGGCTCCTTGGGAGAAGCGGGCCGAGTGCAGTAGCGTGGCGATCAAGAGACCAAGCGCAAACATAATTACGCCGATATAGAGAGCCGGAATCGGTTTTTTCTGAGTAGCCATGAGCGTTTTTGGTGGGGTCTAGTCTAATTGGTTGATATTAATATGCTATCGATTGCGATAAATAATTGTTGATCCGCGTCAGGACCTTACTTGGGAGCCATGGCATTCTGACAGACCTGTCAGGCCTGCGCCAGTAGCGTTCCAGCTTGTTTTAGGCGATCATTGCGTCCCTCCGGGGACATTGTTTAATACATGACGGAGAGTTTTTGTTATCAGTGCTTTGGAATAGGCCCGATTGCATTAATGCAGAATTCTGCAATATCCATGACGATCGGGTGGTCCGCGGTGATGGGCGGTTGCATGTCGCTGCTTAGGCCAGGGACGTAGGACTTGATCTGTTCGGCGAGGGGGCCGATCAGGGATTCCGCCAACGCGCCAACCAGCGCTGCGCCGCTGACCTCCGGGTTCTGTGGACGTAGCGCCGCTGACTTGACGCCTTCCGCTATGGTCTGGCTGAAGAGTTCTGCGTAAGCCTGGCGGTAGTTCAGACGTTCTTGGTCCAACACCGGATCTACGGGTTCAGCAATGAGCGCATAGGCCAGACGTCTGCCGCGCAAGGCTCTGCGCGCGAAGGTGGCGATAGCAAGACGCAGACGGACATCAATGTCGCCTGATGCGTTGAGAGAGGCTGCGACCTGATCCACTTCGCGCTGGGTGACATGGCGAAAGACTTCGGCGCAGAGCGTGGATTTGTCCGGGAAGTAGCGGTACACAGTTCCTGTGGCGACGCCGGCGCGAGCGGCGATAGCCGCTACCGAGGCTCCTTTGAAGCCGGCTTCGGAAATGAGTTCTTCCGCGGCTTTGAACAGGCGCAATTTGATGGTTTCTTTGCGCGCCCGCACTTTCTCTGTTTCTCGGTAAGCCATGGGGCGATTGACGCGGTCTGTTGCAGTAAGGGAAAAGTAAGTGCGTGAAAGTATTACGAAGTTTCAATAAATATAAAAGAGGTTTCCTTCCCTGATGAGTTGTTCCCCGCAGTAAGCCGCGACGGATTTTCCCATGCGGCGTCAGATTGACGCTCCATCGGAAAATCCGTCGCCCAGGAATGTCCGGTGATAAACGACTTCTGTAAATTCGGTGGCCCAAGGGGCTGGCGGTTGCTGAATCGTGGGCGATGACTAAACTGATTTAAGGGAACCTTCATATGACGCCCGTATTGTTTTGATGCAAAACAACAAACGCCAACACCCCCGTTATTCGCTGCAACATGAGGCGCTTATCGTGGCCAAAGGGTTCACCCCTGCTTCCTGCGGGGTGGCCAACATTTGTGCTGGCGGTATGTTGTTGTCCGATATCGATTCGGAGAAACTGGCCCATCATTTGAGGGAAAAGCCCGATTGCCGGGTGGAAGTGCATATTTTCTGCCAATACAACGGTAGCGAGCATCATCTTCGGTTGCTGGCCGACACCCGCAGGGTGGAGGGGCGTAAAGTGGGGATTGAGTTTCTGCAGTCCCAGCCGCAGCTGGTGGAAATGATGCTCAAGATCCGGCAAAGCGCGCCCAACATGCCTTCCTATACCACCCGCAGCAAACGACAGAAGTTGAAGGAATGGTTCGAGAATGCGGCGGAACGTCTCATCGGCAATATGCTGGAAACATTCTTCACCAATATCGAAACTGAGTTGAACACCCGCATCGCCTCCAGCGCGGTGTTGCGCGACATCAATGCGTTCCGGGATGCGAAAGTTCTGTTTACCCAGGGACGCAAAAAATTCAAAAAAGATTTCATCGAGCATTGGCATCAGGAACTGGATTTACTCTTCGGCTCCCGTCCTATGGGCGAGTGGACGTCTAGCGAGCTGGAGTTAGTGGATAAGACTCAGTTTGAGGACTGGCTGGAAGTTCAAATGGTGGCGACGGCGGTGGCGAACCGACAGCGCACCCGTCTGTTCATGCTGAACCAGATGATCAGTCAGGTATCAGGCAAGGATATTGATGACCGCTGGAACCCGATTGGACCGGCGGTGCTTTGTCAGTGCCTGCATTACGCGGTGAACTCTCTGCAGACGCCTGATCCAGCTAAGCCGGTGCTTTATCTGGCGTTTGAGCGTTTGCTCACGCGGGAGTTGGGAGATTCTTCCGACGAATTTATTGATATGTTCAAGTCCCATGGCCTCAAAGCCGTGCCCTTGGATCAGATGCGCACGAACTGGTCGGAAGGCCGCTCAAAACAGCGCTCGCCGGAGCCAAAAATTACCGAAGGCGCGGCTTCGGATCTGGAAAGTTTGGATTTCTCTCAAGACGCCCCCGTCGCTTCTGCGCCTTTACATCCCAGAATGCGCGCGCCTCGCGGCAGCATCCTCAGTCTGGTCAGAATGCAGCGTGGAGGGTATACGCCTTCCCGGGGCGTGTCAGAGCCGGGCGCGGATTACGAATATGGCGCAACCCAGCTTTTGCAGGATCTGCAGCAAAACCAGCGCGAGCTGTTAGGTTCTCTGGCGCAGCAGGACGGAACCATCCGGGAAGTCGTCGAAATCATGGCGGAAGGCGGGCGTGTGCATATGCCTTCCGACTCTCAGGAGGTTTGGGATCGCGTTGATCTGGTGGACCGTATTTTCGCGCCACTGTCTTCGCGCAATATGCCTACTGAGCTTAAAGGGCTGATCAACCAGCTGCGCATGCCGCTGCTTTTTTTGCTGCTGAAAGACAGCACTTTCCTGGATGACAGCCGACATCCCGCCCGGAGCGTGCTCAACCACTTTATGGCTCTGGCCTCCGCTGACCGGGTTTCCAGCAAAAGCCTGGAAAAAGTACTCAATGAAGTCATTGATGAACTCTCCGCGGGCCGCTTGGATGCGGCGTTGCTGGAGTCGGTTTCCAGCCGCCTGGAGCAACTGGTGGAGCGGCAGGAACGCGCCTTCGTTCGCAACGCGGAACGCATCGCCAAGACCTGCGAGGGCCGTGATCGCCTGAAGCGGGCGCGTAAGGCGGTCTCTCGACGCATCAGCACTTTATTAGCGGGCGCCCAGGTGGCGGACGTTGTGCTGGAGTTGCTGGCGGCGGGATGGGAAAACTTTATGGTGTTGGCGCTGCTGAAAGAAGGCGGCGATAGCGACAGCGTAGCTGACTACTTCGCCGTTATTGAGCAGTTACACGACTGGCTTGGTAAAGATAACGACAGCGAGGATCTGGCGTTTGAGCGCGAGCTTGAAGGCCCCGCAATGCTGGATTTGATTGATAAAGAGCTGGCCAGCAGCCCGGACCCCCAGAAGGCCTCCGCCGTTTGCAAAAAGTTACGCGCCATATTTGCAGATGATTTGGCGGTTACTTACACTTTGGTCGCCGCTTACCCCACTGCCGAGGAAGCCGATGAAATCGGCGCTGAGAGCGATTCTGAGCTGGCGGAACGCTGGCAGGAAAGAGCGCACCAGTTGCAGGTGGGGGATTGGGTGGAAATGTGCGAGGCGGATACTACTCAACGCATGCGTCTGGTGTGGGTTGGGGAGGATGCTTATAAATTTGTCTTTCTAACCCCCCAGGGTTTACATGAGGTGCACTTGGACTATAGCGATTTGGTGACAAAGTTGGATCGGGGGCAGCTTGCGCGAGTGCAAGAGGGAGAAGTACCTTTTGTCGACCAAAGCCTTTATTCAATTGTCCAGGACCTCTACCACAAGATGGCCATTCAGGCCGTTCACGACCCGCTTACCGGGTGTATGCACCGGCACGAATTCGAAAAGCAATTGCAGTATCTCGCCACCTGGGTGAAAAACAACGACGAAACTGCGGCGTTGATCGTTTTCGATATTGATCAGTTTGGCGCGATCAACAGCAACTATGGCAACGCTATTGGCGATCGCCTGCTGCGTGACTTCAGCCTGCTGGTCGATAGCTGGCTGGATGAGTTGCGGATTGAGCTTAAGTTGGGACGTATCGGCGGCAATGAGTTCGCCCTTTTGGTTTCTCCTGCAAGTCAGGATGTTGCGTTGGACGCGGCGGAGCGAGTCTGCAAGCAGTTTTCCAAGCACCGCTTTGAAGCCGGGGAAGGGCATTTCTCCGCGGCTCTCAGTGTCGGCGTCGTCATGATTAATGGCGGCAGTACTGACGCCAGCGCCTTATTGAATCACGCCAGCCTGGCGTGCCGCTCCGCCAAGCGCGCCGGCGGCAGCCGGGTAAAACTGTTCCTGGAAGAAGACCGCGATCAGGTGTTCCAACAGGAAGTCCTGCATTGGGTTTCCCGGATAGATCAGGCGATAGACGATTGCGATTTGTGGTTACGCGCGCAGCGTATTCAATCGATGGATAAATCCAGCGATGAGCACTTCTATGAAATATTGCTGGGCCTGAACGATCAGAACGGCAAACCGATTTCTCCAGCCGCTTTTATCGAGGCGGGAGAGCGCTATAAGCGCTCCATATATATTGATCGCTGGGTGGTGGATAACGTACTGGCCTGGATGCGCGCCAATCCCGCCAAGCTGGAAAACATGGGTGGTTTTACCATTAACCTGTCAGGACATTCGCTCAGTGACGACGGTTTCCTGGAGTTTCTTGAGGGGCACTTCCGTAAGGGCGGTTTTCCTGCACAGAAAGTTTGTTTCGAAATCACTGAAACCGCCGCGGTCGCCAGCCTGCACTACACCGCTGACTTTATCCGTGAACTGAAGCGCACTGGCTGCCGATTCGCGTTGGATGATTTCGGTACGGGCTTCTCTTCCTACGCCTACTTGCAAAGTCTCCCCGTGGACTTTCTTAAGATTGACGGCGTGTTCGTCCGCGATATACACGAAAACATGACCAATTACGCCATGGTGCGCTCTATTAATGAATTAGGGCGTTTCATGGGTATGGCGACGATCGCCGAGTGCGTGGAGAGTGTGGAAGTGCTGGAAGCCCTGAGTGAGATTGGCGTGGATTGGGTGCAAGGGTATATCGTCAGTAAACCGATTCCTTTGCTGGATCTTTAGCTCCGCATTACTACATTTTCCTCTCCGACTACGGTATCCCCCCTATATTTTGTATTCAGCTCATTTGAGTTGGGATGTGAGGTTTTGCGTTATGGATGGCGGCCTCAATCCCTTGTCTGGCAATGCTTACAGAAAATCACAGTTTGATACAAAATTCTTCTCATAGAACATTTGCAGAGTCTCATCGCTCAACTATAAATAGGTTGAAAATTCCCAGAGGACATAACAACAAAGGATAGCGACCACATACTCTGTCTTTTGGAGGTAACCCCATGAGCGACATTGAAAACGACGACTTTGAAGATCTGGAGCCAACCTATGATTCCGGCGCGGCTGATTCTGATGATGAGGGTGCGGCTGCTAAACAGGCTGCGGATTCAGAGGCACAGTCGCTTGCGATAAAGAACAAAATTCGGGAGCAGTTACAGAGCGATATTGAAGCCTTCCTGCAACGCGGAGGTCAGGTGCAAACCATTGCTAACGATGTGCGCGCGGACCCGCCCCGAAAACCGGATATGCAGTATGGCAGTAATCCAATATAACGACTAAATTGCATGGCGCTGTGAGGCCCGTTTCGATGCATGATAGGCGTCGGACGGGTAACTCGGCGCTTACTGGTTTTGCTGTTAAGTCTTTGTTCTGATTGTCAATAATATTTCCCCTCCTTGCTTTTCTTTAATTCCTTGCCTGAGACCTGCGTCACGCTATTGCTGTGAGATTTTTCCTTCTTTATACTCTCCCTTCGCAGCGTGCACTCATCAAATAATAAATTGCGTTGAAAACAAGATAATAATAAGGAAAACACAATGGACGTCCTGATTCTGCTTATGGGCCTTACGCTCATTACTGCAGGGTGGGTCCTGATATGGGAGTTCACCCGGTTTCTCCACTGCGCTTACGCCGTTCAAGGACGTGTCGTGTCACTTGAGCCTGGTTACGGTATGCGCAAAAAAATGGCGCAGCCTGGCAAAGCGTCTTACAGCTTCTTTCCTGTTATCGAATATCAATGGCAAGGCGATAGAATTCGCTTCACCTCTCTTGACGACAAGTGTATCGCCGGTCTGCAGATTGGCGACCAGGTACAACTGTCATTCTCCCGTTCCCGTCGCAAACACACGCGTATTGGTCGTCTGGTGGCGTTGATGATCGCCTCCATGACCATGCTGGTTGCAGGCATCCTCGGTGGCGCCATGTTGCTGGGACAGCAGGTGGATGTTATTCACATCCTGCTCGGTTCGGTGGTGTTGGCTATTTGCCTGTTCATTATTGTGCTTTACCTGCGTCAGCAGGACGAAACCGCCGCCGACAGCGTTCACCATGTACGCCGTCGCGTGCTTAACTGCGTGTTTCTTCAGGAGCCCACCAATGTATGTCATTGGCGCGCTTTATTTACCAACCGCAGACAGCGTCGTCGCATATGGGCGTCGCGGGTGCTGGGCGGAGGTTGTCTGGCGACAGGGGCTTTTCTGTTCGCGGCGGCTTTTTTTCTTGGCGGCGCTGGATTGGCGCCACAACTATCGGGCGGCGATTACACCGCGGATGCTGAGTTTGTTCAACCTGCTGCAAGTCGTGTCGTACAGCATACGGTCATTCGAAACTAGTCTTTATGGGCGCGCTAACTGAGTCAGGGGAGGGCGGCTCCTTCTCAGTACGCCGAGCGCCGCCCATGCTGTCTCCTCACTAAACTTCGTTATTACTTCGCCCTAACGCAGAGCTCATATCTGTCTCGCTCTTGCGCCGCCAGCGGTGCCATTTCTCCAGCCATTGCAACGCTTTTTGCGGCGCGTGCGCGCGCTTCCATTCGCCGGCGGCGTACTTATTGGTTTCTGACAAAGTCGGGTAGATGTGGATAACCCCCAGGATTTTGTTCAGGCCAATGCCATGCTTCATCGCCGTGATGTACTCAGTTATCAACTCACCTGCATGGTGACCGACGATAGTGGCGCCAAGGATTTTGTCTTTTCCGGGGACGGTCAATACTTTTATAAACCCATGGGCTTCACTGTCTGCAATAGCGCGGTCCAAGTCATCAATACCATAACGGGTGACTTCGTAGGGAATATTGCGAGCGATAGCGTCCTGTTCATTCAGTCCGACGCGCGCCACTTCGGGGTCGGTAAAAGTCGCCCAGGGGATCACCCGATAATCCGCTCTGAATTTTCGAAATACGCCAAACAGGCTGTTTACCGCTGCGTACCAGGCTTGATGGGCGGCAGTGTGCGTAAATTGATAGGGACCTGCGACATCGCCCGCTGCATAGATAGTCGGTATTTCTGTCTGTAAGTACTCATTTACTCGTAGCGTTCCATCTTTGTTGACGTTGAGCTGTAGTTTTTCCAGCCCCAGATTGCTGGTGTTGGCTCTGCGCCCGACCGCCAGCAGCACTTTATCGAAGGCGAGCTCTATTTCTTCCCCGTCTTTTTCACAGATTAACAAGCTGCTTCCAGAGGCGTCTCGCTTGAATGCTTTAGCGCTATAGCCCAAGCGCAAGTCAACGCCCTCGTTACGAAAACGCTCTTCCACCACTGCGGATACATCCGCATCTTCTCTTGGCATCAGTCGAGGGGACATGTCCAATTGTGTAACCTTGACGCCGAGGCGCTGAAACGCCTGGGTAAGCTCGCAGCCAATAGGGCCGCCCCCAATGATCAGTAGACGCTCTGGCTTGTCGCGCAGACTCCAGATTGTATCGGAGGTGTAATACTCCACTGAATCCAGGCCAGGAATTGGCGGAACAAAAGGGCGGGCGCCGGTGGCGATGACGATATTGCGTGTTGTCAAAACCTGCCCATTCACCTTTACCCGGTAAGGGTCGAGAATGGTCGCCTCACCTTCGAGACACTCAACGCCCAGGTCGGTGTAACGCTGAACGGAGTCGTGAGGCTCAACCTGTCTGATCACGGACTGCACGCGCTCCATGACGGCGGCGAAATCTACCTTGGGATTACTGGTCTGGACGCCAAACTCGCCAGCGCGTTCGACATAATTGGCGATCTTTGCTGACCGGATTAACGCTTTGCTGGGTACGCATCCCGTGTTCAGGCAGTCTCCGCCCATTTTGTGCTTTTCGATAAGAGTGACTTTGGCCTTTACCGCCGCGGCGATGTAAGACGTCACCAGCCCAGCGGCTCCCGCGCCAATAACCACCAGATTGCGATCAAAATGGGCCGGCTTATCCACCCCCACCAAGGCTTTACGCGCTTTCAGCGCGTCCAGGATGCGTCGGGCGATAAAGGGAAATATTCCCAGCAAGACGAAAGAGGCAATCAGTCCTGGAGTTAAAATGCCTGAAGCGGATTGCACTTGTCCGAGTTGCGTGCCTGCGTTGACGTACACAATGGTGCCGGGGAGCATGCCTAACTGACTGACCCAGAAGAAAGTACGGGTTTTAATTGGCGTCAGTCCCATCACAAGATTAATGACGAAAAACGGAAATAGCGGCACTAAGCGGAGTCCAAACAAGTACATTGCCCCCTCTCGCTCGACGCCGGCGTTAATAGCTTGCAGTGAGTCGCCGAATCTGTCCTGCACCCAGTCGCGCAAGGAAAGACGAGAAACTAAAAAGGCGACAGTGGAGCCGATTACGCTGGCGAAAGACACCAATAAAGTCCCTTCGAACAGGCCGAAAACAGCGCCGCCAACCAGCGTTAAGACGGTCGCCGCCGGCAAAGACAGGCCTGTGACCACCACATAGACGACAAAATAAATGGCGGCGGCGGTGAACGGGTTGGCTGAGGTGTAGGCGGATATCGCCTCCCGTTGCTCCGCAAAATACTCAAGGCTGAAGTAGCGGTTGAGGTCGAACAGGAAAAATGCGCCGATCAGCAACGCCAACAGCAATAACAGGCCAAGTCTTTTTGCTTTCATGTCTTATTTCCGAAACCCAAGGGCGTTAAAAAGTCAGTGATGAAATAGACCTCGTACTGAGGAGAATAGTTCAATTTATCTTGCCTGAAATCCCTTCTCTGAGGTGAGGAAATGGCGTGGCGCTCATGAAAACAAAGGCTTATCATGATGCGATAAATTTTCTGACAGCATAGAGGGCGATTACGTGGCATTTACCCCCCGTCAATATCCGGCTGTGCGCATGAGACGCATGCGTTACGATAGCTTTTCCCGTCGACTGATGCGCGAAACCACGCTTACCGTTGATGATTTGATTTACCCGATGTTCGTTCTTCCCGGTAATGAGAAGGCGCAGAAGATTGATTCTATGCCAGGAATTGAGCGGGTCAATGTCGAGGACTTGCTGCGTGAGGCGGAGGAACTGGTGGGACTGGGGATTCCCGCTATTGCATTGTTTCCTGTGATTCCTGCGGCGGGCAAAAGCGAGAATGCGGCGGAGGCCTATAATCCCGAAGGGCTGGTCCCGACGGCAGTACGAGCGCTTAAAAGCCGTTTTCCTGAGTTGGGTGTGATTACCGATGTCGCCCTCGATCCATACACCACCCATGGGCAAGATGGCCTGATTAACGATAAAGGTTATGTGCTCAATGACGAAACGGTGGAAGTGCTTGTCAAACAAGGCCTCACCCATGCTGAAGCAGGCGCGGATGTTGTAGCTCCCTCGGATATGATGGACGGCCGCATTGGCGAGTTACGCGGCGCCCTGGAAAAACAAAGCTATATTAATACTAGGATACTCGCCTATTCGGCGAAGTATGCGTCCGCTTATTACGGGCCATTCCGCGACGCGGTCGGCTCGGCGGCCAATCTGGGGAAAAGCGATAAATACAGCTATCAGATGGACCCCGCCAACAGCGATGAGGCCATGCAGGAAATCGCGCTGGATTTGGCCGAAGGCGCTGACATGATCATGGTCAAGCCTGGTATGCCCTACCTCGATATAGTGCGCCGAGCCAAATCCGAGTTTCAGGTTCCGACATTTGTGTATCAGGTCAGCGGCGAATACGCCATGCATATGGCGGCGGCCCAGCAGGGCTGGTTGAATGAGACCGCGGTGATGATGGAGTCGCTGATGTGCATCAAGCGCGCCGGCTCCGATGGGATTTTGACCTATTTCGCCAAGAAGGCGGCGCAACATTTAAAACAGACATAACCAACAAACGCTTAAGGATTACAGTTTCATGAGTAGCGATTCGACAACGGTTGCCGTTAATGATGTGTTAGAAGGGGAGGCAGACTCCTCACAGGTCCCTGTGATAGACCTGAACAGTTCCGAGTATTTCTTCAACCGTGAGCTGAGCCATCTGCAGTTTAACGCCCGAGTGTTGAATCAGGTCTTGGATTCCTCCCACCCGCTACTGATGAGGTTGATGTTTTCATGCATATTCAGCAGCAACATGGACGAATTTTTCGAAATTCGTGTGGCGGGCCTTAAGCAACAGATCAAATATGGACGGGAAACGGTCGGCGCTGACGGTATGTCGCCAGCGCAGACGTTACAGCATATCGCAGAGCAGGCGCACAAGCTGGTAGAGCAGCAATACAGTGAGCTGAATGATGTGATGATTCCCGCTCTGGAGCAGGAGAATATCTTCTTCCTGCGCCGCGCGGACTGGACGCCGACCCAGCGAGACTGGGTGGCCCAGTATTTCGAGCGCGAATTGCTGCCAGTCATCAACCCTATCGGACTGGACCCCAGTCACCCCTTTCCCCGTCTGGTCAATAAGAGCCTGAACTTTATCGTTGAGTTGGACGGCAAAGACGCTTTTGGTCGTGAGACAGGCATGGCTATCGTCCCGGCGCCGCGTTCATTACCAAGATTGGTGCGGTTACCAGACGAAGTCTGCGAAGGCGGCGATAACCTGATTTTCCTTTCTTCCGTCATTCACGCTCACGCCGATGATCTGTTCCCTGGCATGACGGTGAAGGGCATGTACCAGTTCCGCATTACTCGTAACGCGGACCTGGTGTTGGAAGAAGACGATATGGAAGACTTGGCGCAGGCATTGCGCGGGGAGCTTCTCAGCCGTCGTTTCGGCGATGCGGTGCGGTTGGAGGTGGCGGATAACTGCCCTGAGGAACTGGTGCAGTTTCTATTGCAGGAGTTTGGCCTGACGGAAACCGAATGTTATCGCGTCGCGGGTCCTGTAAATCTGACGCGCTTGCTTGCCGTAAATGACTTTGTTAACCGGCCTGATCTGCAGTACCCAGGGTTCACTCCTGGATTACCCAAAGAAATGCGGCATAAAGAGAACCTGTTCGAGGTCGTCGCCAAACAGGATATTCTGCTGCTGCATCCATTTCAGAGCTTTACGCCGGTCATTGACCTCCTGCGTCAGGCTGCGAAAGATCCTAACGTGCTGGCCATTCGCCAGACGCTGTATCGCTCCGGCAGCCAGTCTGAAATCGTCGCGGCTTTGGTTGACGCCGCCCGCCGCGGTAAGGAAGTGACAGCGGTTATCGAGCTGCGCGCCCGCTTCGACGAGGCGGAAAACCTGGAGTTGGCGAGTCGCTTGCAGGAGGCCGGGGTTATTGTGGTGTATGGCGTGGTGGGTTTTAAAACTCACGCGAAAATGATTCTGATTGTCCGTCGCGAAGAAGGCCAGCTGCGCCGCTATGTTCACTTGGGCACCGGCAACTACCACGCCAGCAACGCCAGACTTTACACGGACTACAGCCTGCTGACCGCGGAGAACGCCCTGTGTGAGGATGTGCACAGGATATTCCTGCAGCTGACCGGAATGGGCAAGGCGCTCAAAATCAGGAAGCTGTTCCATGCGCCGTTCACGTTACATGACAAGTTGCTGGGGTTGATCAGCCGCGAGGCGGAAAACGCCAAAGCGGGTAAAGAGGCGTATATCCTCGCCAAGTTCAATGCGCTGACAGAGCCTAAGGTTATCACTGCGCTGTATGAAGCCTCCCAGGCCGGGGTGCGCATTGACCTGCTTATTCGCGGTATCTGCTGTTTGCGCCCAGGGGTTCCCGGCGTGTCTGAAAATATTCAAGTGCGCTCGGTTGTCGGACGTTTTCTGGAGCATACTCGCGCCTTTTACTTTCACAATCACGGCAAATATGAAGTGTACGCCTCCAGCGCCGACTGGATGGTGCGCAATCTGTTGAATCGGGTTGAGACCTGCTTCCCCATCGAACGAAAAGAACTGGCGGAGCGTATTAAAAGCGAGCTGGACGCCTACTTGCGGGATAACTCCAACGCCTGGCTTTTGCAGTCGGACGGCTCCTATGAGCGTAAGGCGATAGAAGAGGGCGAGGAGCGCTTCAACGCCCAGAACTTTTTGCTCACTCAGCTGGCTTCCGTTTAGGAAGCCCTCTCTGTAATTTCCAGGAGCACTTTTATGTCTCAGCAGGCAGGATTTTCTGCAGGCGCGCGATTTTTAATCACCCTGGCGGCGTTTATCGTTGTCGTCGCCGGTATTAAACAGGCGGAGTCTATTGTCTCGGTTTTTCTCCTTTCCGCTTTTTTCGCCATTTTGTGCACGCCGCCATTTGTCTTTCTTCAGTCCAAAGGCGTACCCGCCTGGCTTTCATTAATACTGGTGCTGGTGGGAATCACCTGTGCGCAATTGCTGGTGGTGAGCGTCATTGCTTCGTCATTGGCGGACTTTAAGGAAAATCTGGATTTTTATCAGGAACGCCTGCAGGGGGTGAGCGGAGAGTTCATCAACTGGCTGAATTCGATGGGAATACATATTTCCCAAAGCGTCGTTAAGAATTACTTCAACCCTGGCTCGCTGCTCAAGACCGCCGTGAATATGCTGGGAGGACTGGGAGGCGTTTTGTCCAACGCCTTTCTCATTGTTTTGACCGTGATTTTTATGGTGTTTGAGGCTACGGTGCTGCCCAATAAACTGCATCGGGCCTTTGAGGGGCGCATGGCTTTCGAGCGTATGGATTTGTTTCTCGACAACGTAAAACGTTACATGTCGATAAAGACCATCATCAGTCTGGTGACGGGATTAACAGTTTGGATCATGTTGTTGGCGCTGGGAGTGGATTATGCGCTGCTATGGGCGGTGCTGGCGTTGCTGTTCAACTTTATCCCTAATATTGGGTCAATCATTGCGGCGATTCCCGCGGTTTTGCTGGCGCTGATTCAATTGGGGCCGGGTCATGCGGCTATCGCCGGCGCGGGCTATGTCGTGATCAATGTGGTGATGGGGAATATTATCGAGCCCAAGTTCATGGGGCGTGGATTGGGCCTGTCTACTCTGGTGGTCTTTCTATCACTGGTATTCTGGGGATGGATACTGGGACCAGTAGGGATGCTGCTGTCCGTTCCGTTAACCATGATGTTAAAAATTGCGTTGGACTCCAGCGAAGAAACCCGCTGGATGTCCATATTGATGGGGTCTGAAAGTGAAGGGGAGTGAAGCGGACTCTTCAGCTGCCGGGCTCAATCAGTACGCCGCCTGTGTTTAAGCGCTGCAGCTCCCGCTGGCGCTCCTGGCTAAACTGGAGCGCGCGGTCCATCTTTTCGTTATAAAGCTCCAGCCACGTGCGAGACCCAGGCACCATGCGCGCCAGATCGTACATCCCTTCTTTGACGCCGCGAATAAACTCCTGGTAGCTCGCTTCCTGCTTCAGTAAGAGGCGCTGAAAAGCGGGAGCGCTGCCGTTTGCAATGGAGGTTTTGATAGTAGGAATCTCGGCATTCAGGGCGGCGACCTGCTCGCGGGTCGCCTGGAGTTCCTGTCGCAACTCCTGCACTTTATTTTGCAGGTCTGCGATCTCCGCTGTTTTCGCGGAATCGCCTCCGCTGTCCATAGCGCTGATGATGGAGACGGTGATAGTGACGGATAACGTCACGACGATCAGCATGGCGAGTAATAGCAAGAAAAAGCGGTTCAGCGACATGCTTTTCTCGAGCAGCGTCAGCCGTTGTGCTTCGGTCATTTGTTCGTCTTCCGCTTCTTTTTCTCGCTCACGGGTAGCCATGATCTATCTCCAGCAAAAATACAATGATGAGACGGCTTCGCCGTTTGGAAATACATTTCCAGTTTATAAGTTTAGCCCACATTGCTTAAAGATGTCGTGAACTAATAAAGGTAAGTCCTTTATATCAGGTAAAAACAAGTAAAAGAGAGTGAGGATATATTGCCGAACTTATATAAAAAGGGGATAGATAAAGGTGGGGACGGACAGTTATGCGTCCGTCCCGGCAAGCGTATTAAGCGGGCGTATTGCCTGTCAGTTTGTAATATTTCGTCATCAGCTCCTCTTCAGTCTCCACCTTGTTAGGGTCCAGAGGAATACAGTCGACAGGACATACCTGCTGGCACTGTGGTTCGTCATAGTGGCCGACGCACTCAGTGCATTTGTTGGGGTCAATAATATATATTTCTTCGCCCGGAGAAATCGCTTCATTCGGGCATTCCGGCTCACATACATCACAGTTGATGCAGTCGTCCGTAATCATTAGCGCCATAAGGTACCTCATGCTTGTCGGACAGGGTGGCCGACGCCACTCGTTTCTCGCCCTCTCCGACTATACAGTGCTCTAGAAACACGCTGATTGTATCAAAAACACAACCCTGGAATCACTTGCGCAATGCGAATTGTTGTTGCAGGGCCTTAGAGACGATTGGATCTACAAACTCCGTCACATCGCCGCCCAGCACAGCGATTTCTCTGATAAGCGTAGAGGAGATATAGGAGAGGTGGTTGGCGGGGGTCAGAAAGAGGCTTTCCACGTTCGGGGCCAACTTGCGGTTCATATCGGCGAGCTGGAACTCATACTCAAAATCGGACACGGCGCGCAGCCCGCGGAGAATAATATTGGCCTGGTTTTGTTGTACGAAATCCGCTAACAAGTTGCTGAACCCTTTTACTTCTACGTTGGAGAACGGCTTGACGACCTGACGCACCAGGTCCACCCGCTCTTCCAGTGAAAACAGAGGATTCTTTTTCGGGCTGGCTGCAACGGCCACCACCACTTTATCGAAGATACGCGAAGCGCGGGCGATCAAGTCTTTATGACCATTGGTGATAGGGTCAAAGGTGCCTGGGTAGATAACGGTATTCATAGACGGAAGATTCCGGCGTCAGCTAAAGGTAGGTTATGGGGTTAAGTGGGCGCGTAGCCTGTACTGCGCGCAATTCGCGTATAGGCTACGCGCCCCGAAGGCGCGGCGCAAGTTGAGTCGCTAGAGGCGTCTATCGGCGAACGTTCGACCGTTCGGTCGACTGTATCTAGTGTGGATTCGGCTGTTCCCGCTAACGCAGGAACAGCTTGTATACCAACTGATGCAGCAGTGTGCCGTGAGGCGGGAAGATAATTTTTCCGCTGTGAAAACGCTGCTTCGTATGTACGGCTTTGTGGTTAGAGAAATTGAGAAAGCCTTCCTTGCCGTGATAGTGGCCCATGCCGGACTCACCGATGCCGCCAAACGGCAGGTCGTCCTGGGCGAAGTGCACTAGTGTATCGTTAATGCAGACGCCGCCTGCGTGAGTGCGCTCCAATAGATGCTTTTGCTCGCTTTTCTTATAGCCAAAATAGTAGAGGGCCAAGGGGCGAGGACGATTATTAATGTAGCGAATGGCGTCATCAATGGAGTGGTATGGAACGATCGGTAATAGAGGTCCGAATATTTCCTCTTGCAATACCTTCATCTCTGGCGTGGCGTTGATAATCAGCGTCAGCGGAAGTTTACGGGCTCCGCGACTGAAATCCTCATTGGCCGGATTCATTTCAATCAGCGTTGCGCCTTTGTCTTGCGCATCTTTCAAGTAACCGTTCAGGCGCTTGAGCTGACGGTCGTTAATGATCGCTGTGTAATCCGGGTTGTCTTTTAATGACGCATATAGCTTGCGAAACTTCTCTCTAAAGGCGTCGATGAAGGGCTCTATTTTGTCTTCGGGACATAGAACGTAGTCTGGGGCAATACAGGTTTGGCCGGCGTTAAACGCTTTGCCAAAGGCGATCCGCTCAGCGGCGTCAGTGATCGGAATATTTTTCGAAATCACTGCGGGGGACTTGCCGCCCAGTTCAAGCGTCACTGGTGTAAGGTTTTCCGCCGCCGCGCGCATGACCATGCGTCCGACAGCAGTGGAGCCGGTGAATATCAGGTGGTCAAATGGCTGGCGGGAAAACTCGGCGGCGACATCGGCCTCGCCAACGATCACGGAAACCAAGTCCTCGCTAAAGGTGTTAGCCATTAGGTCCTGGAATACCTGGGAAGTGCGCGGCGTATACTCGGACATTTTTATCATCGCCCGATTGCCTGCCGCTAATGCTGTGATCAGTGGACCAACCGCCAGATTGAGAGGGTAATTCCAGGGAACGATGATACCCACTACACCCAGCGCTTGATAGTGGACTGAATTTTCGGAACCGAAAAACAGTAGCCCTACTTGCCGGCGGGAAGGCTTCATCCAGGATTTAAGATGCTTCAGCGTATAGTTGATGCCTTGTATGGCGGGCATGAACTCCGCTAAAAGCGTTTCGTCGCGAGATCGGGAGGAAAAGTCTTCATTAATGGCGTCAAGCAACGCCTCTTGATTGTTCAGCAACGCTTTTTTTAAGCGAATCAAGGTATCGCGTCGCACTTCGTAACTGGGGTTGGGGGCGTGGTCAAACGCGCGTTTTTGCGCTTGAAACGCCCGGTGCAGGTGCTGAATTTCTTTCTTGCTAGTTGTGATCGTGAGAACGTCCGCCGCCATTATCGCCTCCTGGGCGTCTTGCCCCATGGTGCTGATTTTTGTTTTTCTACGCTTGCATCAGTGGTTATATTTTTAGAGTATATACTCTAGGTGTCAAGACCTGATGTATAGAAGGAACTATTCATAATGAAAGCCGCCGGTTTGGATCAGAGCAGTCGTAATGAACACTAGAGAAAAAATAATTTTAGCCAGTCTGGATTTATTCAATGAGCGCGGAGAGCGTAACATCACTACCAATCATATCGCCTCTCACTTAGGTATTTCTCCAGGTAATCTCTATTATCACTTCCGCAATAAAACGGACATTATTTACGAGATTTTTTTACAGTATCAACTGCTGGTTGACCACTATCTGCAAGCTCCAGAGGGGCGGCCGCTAACCGTTGAGGACCAGTTTGATTATCTTGAGTCAGTGTTCGATGGTTTATGGAGTTACCGCTTTTTCCATCGGGATCTGGAGCACTATCTTGAGTCGGACGAACGCTTGAAAGCTGACTATCGCAAATTCACGCAGCGCTGTATCGTCAGTGTGGTGAATATCATTCGGGGAATGGAATTGTCTGGTATTTTAAGGCCGGTTTCTGATCACTTACGCCGATCTCTGGCTTTAAACGTCTGGCTGGTGGTGACGAACTGGATGTCGTTTCTAAAAACCGCCGCAGGCGAAGAGAGCGCCTTGATCCGCAAAGACACTCTCAAGCATGGGATATATCAGGTTATTTGTCTGGAAGCGCCATATCTGCAACCAGCCTTCCATGACCAAGTGACCGGATTACAGCAGAATTACTCCCCCAGCGTTCTCAATGACCTGGGTCTATGAGTCGCTGGTTGCGAGATACTTATGCTTGGGGCTCAGCGGTTTCTTCTATATCTGAAGCCGTGCCGTCAGTTGGGATAAAAAACCGGTCCATAAACGCGTGCGCTTCTTCAACTCCCGTTTTGCTGACGGAGGAAAAGAGCTGCGCTTCGACAGGAAACTTCCAGTTCTTCTTCAGCTCTTTTCTTACTTCTTGAAGCGCGCTCTTGGCTGGACCGTATTTGAGCTTGTCAGCTTTAGTCAGCAACACCAGCGTCGGCAGTCCGCGCGCTTCGCACCAGTCAAGCATGCTGCAGTCAAAGGGGCTGAGGGGATGTCGGATATCCATGACCAGGATCAAAGCGTTTAGCGTCAATCTGTGTTCTAAATAGCGCTGCAAATTGCTCCGCCATTTTTCAAGCATGGCTTTTGGCACTTTGGCGTAGCCATAGCCTGGAAGGTCAACCAGTCGGCAGCCTTCGCTATTCAAGGTAAAGAAGTTAATAAGCTGAGTGCGGCCTGGCGTCTTGGATGTCTTCGCCAGTTTCCCGTTTTGGGTGATCGCGTTCAGAGCGCTGGACTTTCCTGCATTAGAGCGTCCGGCGAAGGCGACCTCTACGCCCATATCAGGCGGACACTGCTGCAACTGTTCTGCGCTCATAAGGAAGCGGGCGCTTTGATATGAGACGGGGCGTTTGGTGGTTTGGGTCATACATTTAATGCTTGCAAATATCGAAAAATGAGTGGATGCAGCATCGCTTTGAGGCTGCGTTTTTGAATGGCTATGTCGCGTTGTTTATTCGTTCATGTTTTGAGTGTTTTATGTATAATACCAGACCGTTTTAAGGGCGTGGAAAGATAATCCAGTTCTTTTCACGTAATTGCAGCATGCGCGAATTGGTAAAATAAGATACTGATTGTGCTTGGGGTATCTTGGATCAAAGCGCCTCAACAATGTAATTGCAAATTAAATAGGTAGCTGATGGGGTCAACAATGAGAATTTTCGTAACTGGTTTGGTGCTGGCGATGGGTATGATTGGCCTGGCGCACGCTGAGGGAGACCCTAAGGCGGGACAGACCAAATCTGCAGTTTGCGCGGCCTGCCATGGTGCTGACGGTAACAGCGCCGTTCCCAACTTCCCCAAACTGGCGGGGCAGGGGGAGAGATATCTGATCAAACAGATTCACGATATCAAGTCCGGAAATCGCGCAGTGCCGGAAATGGCTGGATTGACAGACAACTTGTCGGATCAGGATATTGCCGATATCGCCGCGTATTTCGCCAGTCAGCCAGCAACAGTTGGTTCGGCCAGTGAAGCGACTTTAGATAAGGGCGAATCGCTTTATCGCGCAGGTAATGCCGCCAAGGGCATCCCCGCCTGTTCAGGTTGCCATTCTCCTAATGGCTCAGGCAACTTCCCTGCAGGATTTCCTCGCCTAAGCGGCCAGCATGCTGACTATGTCGCCAAGCAATTGCAGAACTTCCGGTCTGGCGATCGTTCCAATGATGGCGAGACCCGCATCATGCGCGACATTGCCGCCAATATGAGCGATGCAGAGATCAAAGCATTAGCTAACTATATTCTGGGCTTGCACTAATCGCAGCCTGGAATATACCAGTTCAAAAAAGGCGGCTTTGGCCGCCTTTTTTGTTATGCGCGGCTTGCATCCATATTAATTGTTTGTCATAAGCGCGGCTCTGGAGTTGCATAATGAATGCTAAGAGGTAAAACTTTTTTCCTTACAGCATGCCTGCAAATGTTTTCTAATCAACGGAGCTCGGAGATCGTAAATGCGGAAGTTCGCCAGGATTCTATTAATAATGACTTTGGGTCTGGTTGCTCTGGCGGCCAGGGCTGAGACCTATGTTGAAGGACAGCACTATAAAACGTTGCCGGCGCAGATTCCGGTGCGCGACGCTTCTAAGATCGAAGTGGTGGAATTGTTTTGGTACGGCTGTCCTCATTGCTACAAGTTTGATCCTCTGGTTAACGCTTGGAAAAAGAGTTTGCCGGAAGATGTAAGTTTCTTCCGTTCGCCAGCGGCTTTTAATAAGATCTGGAAGGCGCATGCCCAGGCTTTCTACACAGCGGAAGCATTGGACGTTTCAGAAAAGATGCATCAGCCGCTGTTCGATGCACTGGCGAGGGACCACCAGTCCATCAACTCCGAAGATGAATTGGCTAAATTCTTCGCCCAGTATGGCGTGGAAGAAGCGCAGTTTAAAAAGGCCTATAATTCTTTCAGTGTGAAGTCCAAAGTTGAGCAAGCCGCTTCACGTGCGCTTTCTGCCCGGGCGACAGGGGTGCCTGCGTTAGTGGTCAATGGTAAATACCGCATAGACGCTATTCGTGGCGGTACTTACGAGGATATGCTGAAAGTTGCTGACTTCCTGATAGAAAAAGAGCGCCAAGCAAAAGGTTCTTGAGAGGGCGCTAACAAAACTAACGTAGTAGGAGTGCTGGGGCGTGTATCAAAAGTTCAGAGATAAGTTTGGCGCCCTACTACCTCGTCGCTCTCCAGTCATGGAGGGCGACATGAATGCCGCTGAAGAATTTCCCCACCACAGACATATCCGTCTTCTCAGTTTTAATATTCAAGTAGGCATTTCGACCGCCGCTTATCGTCATTATGTGACGCGTAGCTGGCAGCATGTTTTGCCTAGTCAGTCCCGTAATAAAAACCTGGATCGTATAGCCGCGTTGCTGAGTCAATATGATGTTGTAGCCTTGCAGGAGTGCGACGGCGGCAGTATTCGTAGCGGTTATGTCAATCAGGTGGAATATCTGGCGGAGAAGAGTGGGCACCCATACTGGTTTCAACAGTTGAACCGCAATCTTGGACGCATTGCGCAGCATAGTAATGGGTTGTTGAGCCGTTATCGGCCGAACTCCGTTACGCAGCATAAGCTGCCAGGCGTTATTCCAGGGCGGGGCGCTATTATCGCAACCTATGGCGATCCTTCTAATCCTCTTGTTGTGGTGATGTTGCACCTGTCTTTGGGTGAAAAAGCGCAATGTCAGCAATTGGAGCATGTTTGCGGGTTAATTGATGGGTATGAGCATGTTGTATTGATGGGGGATCTGAACAACCAGGCGGAACAGTTGCTAAGTTCTACGGCGTTGGGGCGTACGACGCTGGTGTCTTTACCTGAGCGGGTGAATACCTTTCCAAGCTGGCGTCCTGAGCGTTCCCTTGATCATATTATGGTTAGCCCTGGGTTGCAGATCAGAAACGCGGGTGTGGTTTGTTTTCCTGTGTCTGACCACCTCCCTGTTGCGGTGGATGTGGCATTGCCAGTCGGGTATGGAAAAGGGAAGGCATAAAAAAACCCGACTAGGCCGGGCTTTTATCAGCCAAGCTAAAGGGGCTTGGCCGTTATCTTGAAGAAGTAAGATGCTTACTTGATCTTGGCTTCTTTATAAGCAACGTGCTTGCGAACAACAGGATCAAATTTTTTGATCTCCATTTTCTCAGGCATAGTGCGCTTATTTTTAGTAGTAGTGTAGAAATGGCCGGTTCCAGCTGAAGAAACCAATCTGATCTTCTCGCGCATAATTTAGCTCCTTAAACCTTGCCGCCACGTGCGCGAATATCGCTCAGCACTTTATCAATGCCGACTTTATCGATAATTCGCATACCTTTAGTAGAAACACGCAACTTAACGAAGCGCTTTTCATTCTCGACCCAGAAACGATGAGTTTGCAGATTCGGAAGAAAACGGCGCTTGGTTTTGTTGTTTGCGTGAGAAACATTGTTACCAGTTATTGGGCCTTTGCCCGTAACCTGACAAACTCTAGACATTTGACTCGCCTCCAACCAAACGTTGGTACTGAAAAATTCCTGCTTCTGGGTGGAGAATTTCCCGCTTTACCCAGACCCGTAAAAATGAGCACGACTTTATAGCAGAAAGAGGCTTTCAAAGCAAAAGAATTTGCATTTTTTGCACAATTTCCAGAGGGCTTGGCGCATCTCTTTTCGCTTTTCCGTCGCAAGCGCTTCTTTATATGGGCGGAGAGTTTAAATCCAACCCCGCTCCGCCAGGGAAACGACTTCTCCGTCGCCGACAATCATATGGTCCAAGACTCGCACGTCAACCAATCTCAGCGCTTTGCGCAGGGTTTCTGTGATTTCCTTGTCGCTAAGACTCGGCTCCGCGACGCCGGACGGATGATTGTGAGCGAATATTATAGCCGCCGCATTGTGTTTTAGCACTCTGCGTACGACTTCTCGTGGATGTACGCTGGCGGAATCGATAGTGCCGCGAAATAACTCTTCGTAGGCGATGACGCGATGTTGGTTGTCCAGAAATAAAGCGGCGAAAACTTCATAGGGATAATGCCGCAGGTGGGCGCTCAGATATTCCCGTGTCAGCTCGGGGCTGGTGAGATTATGGCTTCGCTGCATTTTTTCTTGTAAGTAGCGCTTGGCGAGTTCCGTCGCCGCCTGCAACTGGCTGTATTTTGCTTCCCCCAGGCCAGGGACCTGGGTGAATTCATCCAGGCTGGCGTCCAGCAAGGGGCGAAGTCCGCCGAACTGGTTAATGGTGTCGCGTGCAAGATCCACCGCGCTGCGGCCGCGGGAGCCGGTTCGGAAGAATATAGCGAGAAGTTCGGTTTCACTTAATTTGCTGGCGCCATGGGCGATAAGCTTTTCACGAGGACGGTCGGCCTTTGGCCAATCGGAGATAGGCATACGAAATCCCTTTACTGATTAGTTCATCCATTAATTAAATACATCTTTGCTTGATATGCTGCGGCAATCAAAACGGCCGCTATTATATACAAATGCGATGAAAAAAAACGGACTGGTGCTATCGTAGCCCCAGTCGAAACGGGGACAGAGTGAAGTAACGCGATGCTTACCGGCAGAAAAATTTTACTGGCGATCACTGGTGGAATCGCCGCCTATAAATGCGCTGAACTGACTCGATTGTTGGTAAAAAGCGGCGCTGAAATACAAGTCCTGATGACGTCAGGCGCAAAAGCGTTTATCACCCCGTTAACCTTCCAGGCGCTATCCGGCAGACCCGTTAGAGACAGTCTTTTGGACCCCGAAGCTGAAATGGGGATGGGGCATATCGAATTGGCCCGCTGGGCGGATTTAATTATCGTTGCGCCTGCATCCGCGGATGCTATCGCCCGAATCGCGGGTGGTTTGGCGGATGATTTGCTCACGACTGTGCTGCTGGCCAGTGAAGCGCCGTTGGCGGTGGCTCCTGCGATGAATCAAGCCATGTGGCGCAACCCAATGACTCAGGCGAATGTGCAAAAACTGGTCTCGCTGCGGCCTCGTACTTTTATATGGGGGCCTGATGCAGGTGAGCAAGCCTGTGGGGATTTGGGGCCCGGGCGGATGTTGGAGCCGGCTGCTATGCTTGCTTTGACGGACGCGTATTTCGCTTCGGGAGATCAGCTCAGGAACTGTAATGTCGTGATTACTGCGGGACCGACCCGTGAACGTATTGACCCCGTGCGTTACATCAGTAACGACAGCTCAGGGAAAATGGGGTACGCCCTGGCGGAGGCTGCGGCTGGAATGGGGGCGCAGGTCACATTGATTTCCGGTCCGGTTGCTTTGTCTAAGCCTGGCGGAGTGAAGGTCGTTAATGTGGAAGGCGCTTTAGACATGCATACGGAGGCCTTGGCGGCAGTGCAGGCAGGCGCGAATATATTTATTTCCGCGGCGGCGGTCGCGGATTATCGGCCTGTAACAACGGCCGATCAAAAAATGAAAAAGTCCGCTGAGCAGTTACAGATTACATTGACGCGCAACCCTGACATTCTGGCGGATGTCGCCGCGTTGCAAGACGCTCCATTTACGGTTGGCTTTGCTGCGGAAACTCAGAAAGTGGAGGAGTACGCGCGCGGCAAGTTGGAGCGTAAAAATATCAATCTGATCGTCGCGAATGATGTTTCTCGCAAAGACATCGGTTTTAACAGTGACGATAACGAAGTTTCCCTTATCAGCCGGGATGAGGTGATTCCAATAGCTAAACAATCCAAGCAGGCGCTGGCGGGACAATTAATGTCTCATATCGCCCAGCAATATCGAAAAACACTATCTACTGATAATTGAATTTGGTCTGAGTTTCATGAAACAAGCATTACTTGTGAAGGTTCTGGATAAACGTCTGGGCAAAGAAATCCCACTACCCGCATACGCAACCGACGGCTCCGCTGGTCTGGATCTGCGCGCCTGTCTGGCGGAACCTGTTACGCTTCAACCCGGGGAGACTACGCTTATACCAACAGGAATGGCGATTCATCTTTCTGACCCCGGATTGGCGGCTATGTTACTGCCCCGCTCAGGTCTGGGACACAAGCATGGAATCGTCCTGGGGAATCTGGTTGGCCTGATTGACTCGGACTATCAAGGCGAGGTCATGGTCTCATGTTGGAACAGAGGGAATGAGGCGTTCACCATTAATATTGGCGAACGTATAGCGCAAATGGTTATCGTGCCTGTGGTGCAGGTTGGCTTTGAGATTGTTGAAGACTTCGACGATAGCTCACGTGGCGCAGGTGGTTTTGGCTCAACGGGAACTAAATAAGCATTTGCTTGTTTTGATAACCGCCGCAACTAAGCGGCGTAGGCCGAGTTGCAGTAAATGTGTATTCTTTACATGACGTTAGCCTCAGTAAGCCAAGGGCGTGCTGAGGCCATGTGGCGAAATGAGAATAAAAGGTAAATTGGCTTATCAATGAAACCGATGAAAAAGAAGCAGGCGGAGACTAACGGCAAAGCGAACGGTAACGGCGCCAAGAAACCCAAGCCGGCACCAGCGAACAATAGCAAACAGACGGAAACCAAAGGGCTTGCCGGTCCGGGGCTTTTTGTCGGATTGAGCGCAGCCTTGGCGGCGGTTTGCGTCGTCATCACTGCTTTTGTATTAAAAACCACGGTATTGCAGCCTTTGGTGGATGAAGTCAATGCCGCGACCCAGAAGAGTAATCTGGATGCGGCGGTATCCGTCATTAATAACCGCCTGAAGTTTATCGAAGATCAGGTCGCAGTCTTGGCGGGCAGTGTGGACGCCGCCAGATTTGTGGATGATCAGGTGCGTGCTCAAGTTACTGGTATCGCCACTAAGACTTTGCCTGCCGCAGTGCGGGCGGTCGCGTTTCAGAAGGGAAGAGGCGTGCGCGACACGGAAGCTCCGGTGCCGGTGAGTTTCGCCAGCCTGGATATGGTGCGTAATGTAGAACAAGGCAAGGCGGTGCGCCTGGAAGCCTTCGTATCTAACGAAAAATGGTTTATTCAAGTCGTAAAGCCGGTGCAAACAGATTCCAACGTGATTGTGGGCACTGTTTTAGTGATGTTCAGCACGGAGATTCTTGAGCCGACTTGGCGCCAGACTGGCGGTGGAAAGTATCAGCTGTTGCAGTCCGTTGGCGGACAGCAACGCGTGGTGATAGAACATGGTCAAGGCTCTGGCGACAAGCTTGTGGGCGGCACGGCGCTGCCGCAATGGCAGGTGGCGTATTACCCTAATGAGTCCGCCCGCTTTTCATATAGCGACCAGATGTTGTGGATCGTCGCGCTCGCTATTGCTTTGTTAGCAGCGGGATTGGCGTCCGCGCCGGTGTTTTTGCTGACGAAAAAGGTGCGCAAGGATATTTCCGCGGTCACTGCATTTGGCCAAGCCTGCATTATGGGAGAAAAGCCGAGTTCGCCTAAGATCACTTTGCTTGCTTTCCACTCTATGGTCGTATTGCTGGACCAGGCGCGTCAGACTGTTGTGAAGCGCTCAATCCCCACTAAATCCAAAGCCACTGCTGACTCAGGGGCGGAAGCGGCTCCGGCCAAGAAAGCGCCTCAGCCTGCGAAAGAGGAGGCTGCGCCGCTGTTTCAAAATGATGATGCACTGGATATCAGCATGCTGGGAGAGGACGACGACCTGCTGGGTTTGCACGATGACGAACCTGCCTCCGACTTTGGCGAGGGCGCGTCAATGGAGGTTAATGAATCCCAGGTTGTGAATGTTTCCGATACCATCTTCCGGGCCTACGATATTCGTGGAGTAGTGGGCGACACCCTGGACGCCAAAGTGGTGTATGAGATTGGACGAGCGCTGGGCTCTGAAGCGCGTCAGAAAAATGTAACGGACATGTGTCTGGGCTATGACGGCCGTGAATCCAGCCCAGCCCTGGCGAAGGCGCTGGCGCAAGGGATCATGGCGACCGGCGTTAATGTCATTAATGTGGGGCTGGTGCCCACACCAGTGCTTTATTTTGCTGCGCATCATACGCAAACGCTCTCTGGCGCGATGGTGACTGGCAGCCATAATCCCGCTGAATATAATGGCGTTAAGATGATGTTGGCGGGAGATACTCTGGCGCAGGCGGAGATCCAGAAACTGCTGCAGCGGATTCGTACGCAGAACTTTATTAAAGGGCAGGGCGAGCTGAGAAATCAGGATATCCGCCAAAATTATATCGACGCCATTGTTAATGACATTGCTGTCGCGGCGCCGCTTAAAGTGGTGCTGGATGCAGGCAACGGCGTTGCTGGCGATATCGCGCCTAAGCTGATTGAAGAACTGGGCTGCGAAGTAACGCCACTGTTCTGTGAAGTGGATGGCAACTTCCCGAATCACCATCCAGATCCAGGTAAGCCGGAGAACCTGCAGGCGCTTATCGCCAAGGTGAAGGAAGTGGGCGCTGATATCGGTGTGGCCTTTGATGGCGATGGCGACCGTATAGGCGTTGTTACTGCGCAAGGTAAGATCATCTGGCCGGATCGTCTGTTGATGTTGTTCGCCAAGGATGTCGTTTCTCGTAATCCCGGCGCAGATGTTATTTTCGACGTGAAATGCAGCCGCCGACTGAACTCCCTCATTTCCAGTTATGGCGGCCGTCCGATCATGTGGCGGACCGGGCACTCGCTGATCAAGGCCAAGATGAAAGAGACGGGCGCACTGCTGGCAGGCGAGATGAGCGGCCATATTTTCTTCAAGGAGCGCTGGTTCGGTTTTGACGATGGTATATACAGCGCTGCTCGTCTGTTGGAAATTCTTGGTATCGATGAGCGCAACGCAGACGCTGTGTTTGACGAGTTCCCGGAAGATGTTTCCACGCCGGAAATCAATGTTGCGGTCAGCGACAGCAGCAAGTTTATGGTCATGGAAAAACTCTCTCAAAATGCATCCTGGGGCGACGGTAACGTATCCAGTATTGATGGCGTGAGAGTTGAGTACGCGGATGGCTGGGGCTTGTGCAGAGCTTCCAATACCACGCCAGTGCTGGTGCTGCGCTTTGAAGCGGAGAGTCAGGAAGCAATGGCGCGCATTCAAAAGGTTTTCCGCGACCAGTTGTTGGCCGTGGACCCTTCTTTGTCGATTCCTTTTTAAATCACAGCGGGTCCGGGATTGGGCTCGCTGAAACTGTGCATTGAGATTCGCAGGAGACTAACGGAATTATGCTTGATCGAGATAACGCCCTCCAGGTTGCGGCGGTATTGAGCAAAGCGCTGCCTTACATACAGCGCTTTGCGGGGAAAACCATTGTGATCAAATACGGCGGCAACGCCATGACGGACGAAGAGTTGAAAAACAGCTTCGCCCGAGATGTGGTCATGATGAAACTGGTAGGGATCAACCCTATCGTAGTGCATGGCGGCGGTCCGCAGATTGGCGATTTGCTGCAGCGCCTTAATATCAAATCCAGTTTCATCAACGGGCTGCGTGTCACGGACAGTGAAACTATGGATGTGGTGGAAATGGTGCTGGGCGGTTCGGTTAACAAAGACATCGTCGCCCTGATCAACCGCAATGGCGGTAAAGCTATCGGTTTGACTGGCAAAGACGCCAACTTCATTACTGCGCGCAAACTGGAAGTAACCCGCGCCACGCCTGACATGCAAAAACCGGAGATCATCGATATTGGTCATGTCGGGGAAGTAACGGGCGTACGCAAAGATATCATCACCATGCTCACTGACAGCGATTGCATCCCTGTTATTGCGCCCATTGGCGTCGGGCAGGATGGCGCGTCCTACAATATCAACGCCGATCTGGTCGCAGGTAAAGTCGCTGAAGTGCTGCAGGCGGAAAAGCTGATGCTGCTTACCAACATCGCCGGCCTGATGAATAAAGAAGGCAAGGTGTTGACTGGTCTTAGCACAAAGCAAGTCGACGAACTGATCGCTGATGGCACTATCCACGGCGGAATGCTGCCCAAGATCGAATGCGCCCTGTCAGCGGTGAAAAATGGCGTGCATAGCGCTCATATCATCGATGGCCGGGTCCCTCACGCTACGCTATTGGAAATCTTTACCGATGAAGGCGTAGGCACCTTGATAACCCGCAAAGGCTGCGACGACGCCTGATCTGGCGCCTAACCGCAGAAAAGCCTTCAGGCTGAGGCCCGGTTCACACCGGGCCTGTTTGTTTTTGCGGACTAGGCTGCTTTAATTAAGTCGCGCGTTGATTAGTAAGCAAATATTCGGATGCTGACCTCATGAAGAAATTTATAGTCACTACTTTTTTAGTTGTATTAGGGGCCTATGGGGCGTTCAAAGGATTGGTCTGGTATCAGACGGATCAGGCTATCGCCAAATTTAAAGAAGCGACGGCGCTTCATATGGCGGTGGATTACGGCTGGATCAGCTCCAACCTGGAAGGCGAGATTATCATCAAAGACATCAAGCTTACGCCTTTCCAGTTGCGGGAGACGATTCCCATTCAGGAAATTAGTCTGAAGTTTCCATCAGTATTCGCCATGCTGGATTATTACTCACCGTTAAATCGGCGTTCTCCGCACAGCCCAAATGCTAGTGCGCCAGATGCTTTTGAAATTACGGTGACTAATGCAAACTTCCCAACGGTTGATACTTGGGAAAACTATAAATCTCCGGAAGACGGCTCGCATAATTTCAACGATCTTTTGGCGATCAATTGTGGTGACGTAGAAGAGATTGAGTTTAAAGAGTTAAGAGAGCTGGGTTATGACCGTTTAAGAGTCGATGCATCCTGGGGATATCGCAATGAACCAGTATCTGCGAATAGTAGTATTTTCTTTAATATTGATATCCAGGGAATGAATAACATTCAAGGACAGATTGACTTCGATGGGGCTTTATCTATGCCTTCTAGTGAAGGCGGTAAATTTCCACGGGTGAAATATCTTTCTTATGTGCATCAGGATGCGTCTTTCAATAAACGCCTAAGTTCATTTTGTACCCGAAAGACGGGAGACTCTCCAGCGCAATTTATACAAGGTAGCGTTGATAAGACGGTTCAGCGGATGGCGGAAGCCGGCATTACTTTAAACCAAGACTTGATTGGAGCATACGCTGATTACTTGAAAGACGGCAGGGTGTTTGAGGTTATTGTGAACCCCGTTGATGAGCTGGACTACAGCTTGCTGGCCTTCATGGACATGAGCTCCATCGTGGATGCGCTGGGGCTGCAACTCCGAATGAATCAGGTCATGATCCCGGATTTAAGCGCAACTATTGATCAGACCAAGTTGAAGGCGTTTTTGTCGCCGCCGCCTGTGGTAGTGGAGGCTCCCAAACCGCCGCCGCCCAAGGTTGAAAAGGCTTATCGTCAAGTCGAAGTGGAAGAGCTTGATGCATATGTCGGGTATCCCGTCAGGCTGAAGGAAAATTCCGGTAAGTTAATCGAAGGCAGTATCGAAAAAGTGCTGGAATACCAGATAGATGTAGCTGTGCCATTGCAGACGGGATCGGTGAGCTTTCATATCAAGAAGCGCGATATTGCAGAGATTAAGGTATATAAATAGCCATAATGCGGCCGCCTGAAGGGGCCGTTATTAACATTCAAGCCTGAGGAGTGCGCATGCCCGAACTGCCTAAGCTGGAAACCATGATTCGCGAGTTAGTCGCCATTCCATCTGTGAGCAGCACATTGCCGCGATGGGATCAAAGTAACCGCCCTGTGGTGGAGCGATTGGCGCAATGGTGCGAAACCCTGGGGATGGATGTGGCGGTGTTGCCAGTGAACGAAGCTGGCGATAAATGGAATTTAGTCGCCAAGGCTGGGCAGGGCGAAGGTGGTTTAGTGTTGGCGGGACATACGGATACAGTGCCCTATGACGACGGCGCCTGGAATAGCGATCCGTTCAAGCTGAGTGAAAGGGACGGCAAGTGGTATGGCTTGGGCGTTTGCGATATGAAAGGCTTTTTCGCTCTGGCGTTAGCGGCCTTGACGCCAGCCCTGCCATATCTACGCAAGCCGGTGACATTGATCGCTACTGCGGATGAAGAAAGCTCAATGGATGGCGCGCGCCGGCTCATGCAGACGGCCAAAAATTACGGCGATTATGTGGTCATCGGTGAGCCAACCGGTATGCGGCCCATTCGGCAGCATAAAGGCATTTTGATGGACGCCATCAAAGTGGAGGGTCGTTCTGGCCATTCGTCGCAGCCAGCGTTGGGGCGCAACGCGCTGGAGGCGATGACGGATGTGATGATCAGTTTGAGGGATCTGCGCACTTCCTGGATAGAGCAATACAGCAATCCTGGCTTTGAGGTCCCTTATCCAACCTTAAATCTGGGATGTATCCATGGCGGCGATAATCCCAACCGCATCTGCAAAAGCTGCGAACTGCAATACGACGTGCGCTTGATGCCGGGCATGCCCATGGAGACGGTGCGCGAAAGTATTCGCAGCCGATTACGTGGCATCGCGGAAAAGCATGAAGTGGATATTCAGTTACGCCCCCTGTTTGACGGCGTAGACAGTTTCCAGGAGCCTGAAGACAGTCGTTTGGTTCGTATTTGCGAAGAGCTGACAGGCAAAGCCTCCGGAACCGTAGCGTTTGCGACGGAAGCCCCGTTTTTCAAGCAGTTAGGGGCGGAAACGGTTGTCCTGGGTCCCGGAGATATTGATCAGGCGCACCAGCCTGATGAATACGTGTCTCTGGATCGAATTCCCCCTATGATGAAACTGCTGGAAGAGCTTATACGACGTCTGTGTCTATAGTGCTCTGAATAAGTTATTTCCCCGGACTTTTCAAATCTGCAAATTGCCTTATGCTAAGCGGCAGTCGCTCCTGCTGGCGAGTATGTAAGGCTTCAGTATGAGCGTATGGTTGGATTAACCCCTGGGATACGCCCAGGAAAGAATTGAGACTGGCGACTATGAATGAATTAGATCAGGAAAAACCTCTCTCCCTCGGCGCGCAACCCGGCGGCGCTGTGCAACGCGATCCAGCGCAGCAGGTTTACTGGTTCCGACATTCATCGCCTTATATCAATGCTTATCGTGGTCGAACCGTCGTTATTCTTCTCACTGGCGAAGCGTTGGCGCACGCTGGCATCAACACAATTGTGCAGGATATCTCGCTGCTAAACAGTCTGGGCCTGCGTTTGGTTGTGGCTTTCGGCGCACGGCCGCAGATCGAGGCCAGGATACAGGAGGCTGATCTACAATCCCGCCACCATCATGGCGTGCGCGTTACTGATGGCGAGGCATTGCCATGCGTGTGTGAAGCGGTTGGGCGTTTGCGCACGGAGTTGGAGGCCAAGCTGTCCATGGGGCTGGTGAACTCTCCCATGCATGGCGCCGCGTTGCAGGTGATCAGCGGCAACTTTGTCATCGCTAAACCTGTGGGCGTTGTGGATGGGGTTGATCACTGTCATACGGGGTTTGTGCGTAAAGTCCAGGCGGAGCCCATTCACAAGCTGTTGGCGATGGGGCAGATTGTCCTGTTGCCTACCTTGGGATATTCGCCGACCGGAGAAGTCTTTAATCTCTCTTGTGAAGATGTAGCGGCTTCCGCAGCAGTGGCTTTGAAGGCGGATAAGCTGATCGTCTTTGGCCCTAAGCGCGGACTAACTGGGCCGGATGGCGGCGTTCTGCGTGATTTGTCAGTGAATGATGCATTGCAGCATTTGCAGAATTTATCCTCCGACACAGAAGAGTATCGGCAACTTTCTTCAGTTTGTCGCGCGCTACAAAACGGCGTGCGGCGAGCGCACCTGATCAGCTATGCGGAAGACGGCGCCTTACTGCAAGAGATGTTTACACGTGATGGCGTAGGCAGCTTAATCACCGATGATTCCTATGATGAGATTCGTCCTGCGACCATTGACGATGTCGGCGGCATATTGGCGTTGATCCGGCCTTTGGAAGAGCAGGGCATATTGGTAAGACGGTCTCGCGAGCTGTTGGAGCAGGAAATTGGCAACTTTATCGTTGATGATCGCGACGGCGCTATCATTGGCTGCGCGGCCCTTTATCAGTTTGAAGATGAGCGCTGCGTGGAGCTGGCCTGTGTCGCGGTCAGAAACAGCTATCGCAAGCAGGGGCGCGGAGATCAACTGCTGGCCTACGCTGAGCGTCGCGCTAAATCCGCCAATATGAGCAAACTCTTTGTTCTGACCACGCAAACAGCCCACTGGTTTATCGAACGGGGCTTTCAGTTGGGGCAGGTAGCGGATTTGCCGGTGAAAAAGCAAAGTATGTATAACCTGCAACGCAACTCGAAGGTGTTTGTGAAAAATCTGGACTAAGCGCTCGCTGTCCTCTATTTATCTGTCTCGCTCTCATATGAACTGGCCACGCTTGGCTGCGCCAGTTCATTCAGTTTTCTTAATACCTCCATGCGTTCCTCTTTACTCAGGTCCATCAAGGATTCCGACCACTGATAAAATGCATTGAGGTCGCCCAGCTCGCGGATTTTGTAACGCAACCCTGGCGTCCATTGGTGGTAATTGGCGACAGTCAGTAACTTGGCGTTGTTGATGGGCGCGTTGAACCAGCGTTCATAGCCTGAAGATATCTTGCGTTGTTGCGCCAGCTCTGTGTATCGGGTGCGTAATGTCTCAATGATTTCCGTTTTGCGGGCGCGTTTGTTTTCTGCAGAGATATCTTCTTCATAAAGCGCTTCCAGTTCACCAATAGTTTGCTTCACCAAGGCGACAAACTGTTCCCGACTCTGGGCGCGTTCAGCGTAGCGCGCGTTAATGGCGTCAGCAGAATAGGCGCTGAGCAGTGGCGGAGTATTCTGAGAGAGCGCGCCGGAAGTGTATTGGATATATCTCTGCACTCCTTCCTGCTCGACGGCGGTCGCCCAGCTCTCATTAAAGGCGGTGTCTCCCTTTATATACAACCTGCGATGCGCCAGTTCATGGAAAAGCAACCCAGCTAAGTCCACTGGGTCATACCATATAAATGTGTTCAGGACCGGGTCGTCGAACCAGCCCAAGGTTGAGTAAGCCGGGACTCCGCCTACATGAGTGTCGAATGCTTCACTCGCCAATGCTTCCGCGGCCTCATGGGCGGGCTGCTCGGCAAAGTAACCCTGGTAGGCGACGCAGCCTGCGATGGGATAACACCAGGTTTTACTGCGCATAGAAAACTCAGGCGCGGCAAAAACGTTCCAAACGACATAGGGGCGCTCAAGATCAGCATATTCGCTATACGCTTCCTCAACAGGCAGGTGTAAGGAGTTGGCGGCGAATTCTCTGACCTGGATGACATATTCAAGCCGCTCCCGGAGATTGGCGGGCGTCGCGTCTTCTTGCACGACCTCTTCAATAGGACGCTTTTTCTGCAGAATCTCCCACTGGCCCTGAATCGCCTGCAGCATAAAGCCCGTAGATTGACAACCTCCCAGAACCAGCAACCCCATTAGTAACAGAGGTAAAAGTTTTATAACTGGAGATAAAGGAAAGGTTTTTTTTAGTAAAGCCATCGGCGAACTCTTTCTCCAAAAATTTATTGGCTGTCTATACTGGTAATAGCGCTCTGATGCGGGCGGAGCGATAACGGCGACCGGCGCCTTCTTAGTTAATTAACTTAACCTATAGAAACCCATGTCGGAAATCAGTGGCAGAGAACAGGAGCGGCGTGCGAGTCAACGACGCCCCATTCAGTTGAGCGCATCTCTCGACTTTAAGGGGCTGAGCGGCCTGTCATGCACAATTGCGGATTTCTGCCCGGAAGGCGTTTATGTCACGTATCCCGCTGAGACGGCTCAACGCCTCAAGCATAGCGGCTTTACCGCCGGTCAGCGCGTACAAGTGAGTTTTATCGATCCTTTCGTGAATCGCAACCATACGCTGAAGGTGAATGTGGTAAGAGCCATCGACGGCGCGATGGGGGGAAGCTTCGCGGAAGGTAATATGGCGGCGGTGACCGCCCTGCTGCGTATATGTGGCGCTGAAAACATTGGGCCTGGGGCTCCCAAGAGCTCCACGGATTCCGCTTCGCTGTTGATGAGGCAGTGCGAGCGGGTTATTCACCAACATTTGACGCCCCTGTTCGATACCTATCTGCGCGCCTTGCCGAAAAGTTTCGACGAGGCCATCAATACTGCGCCTACGGATAACCAACGTTCTCAACTTGCCGACGCCGCAATTGCCCTGGCGAAGCAGAATGAAATCTTTTCCAGCCAGTTTTTCAAACATCTTGGTCAAGCGCTGACGCCCCGAGCGGAGAGCGCCTTTAAAAAAGAAGAAGAGCGCACGGATTTATCATTAATAGATAAGTCCGAGTTTGAAGACTGGCTCACATTGAAAGTCATGGTCACAAAAGCGGAAACCACGTACCGAGCTGTTCTGGTGCAGTTGAAGATGCGCCTGGACGCCGCCGGAGTGGTTTGCCACAAGGGATATAACAACGCAGTGGGGCCGCCGCTTTTATGTTACGCCTTGCGTGACACCTTGATTCAACTGCATTTACCCCTGCCGGCGGAACGCTTGTGCCTGAGAGTGTTTGAGCGCACTGTGCTGGCTGAACTCGGGCCTGTATATGCGGAACTTAATGACCTCCTGGTTCGGCGGGGGGTGCTGCCCAATCTCGATTTGTCGAAATACTTAAGCACTCCAGAGGGCGAACAGAAGGCGGCGGAAGAGGAAATCGCAAAGAAACCGCCAGCCGAGAGCACACAAGACTCGTTCAGTGCGGAGGATAAAGAGCGCGCTGAGCAATTGCGTCAAAAATTGATGGGCTCAAACCAGGAGGAATCCAAACAGCCTGCCAAGCCAGTCACTAGCCCAGCCGCAGCGCCTCCGCCGGCAGGAGCGCAGGGCGAAAGGGATATGCACGGCTACTTGGCGGACGCGGAAACCAGCTTCGCTGCGGTGAACAAGCTGTTTGAAATTCTGGAAAGCAATCGCGCCTTGCTGAAGCAAAAAGAACAGCAAGCGCCCCCATTTCCAAAAACATCCGAAGCGCCTCAGTTTCGCAATGAAGAAATATTGTTCAACCTGCAGTCGGTACAACAGGCTCCGCCTGGGGAGGGCGTGAGTCTTGAAGAGACAGGGCTGCGTGAACGCTTGTTCAGTGTGCTGCAGGAAAATGAAGCAGGTTTGAAATCTTTTGGGACGGAGCAGGACAAAGCGCTGGATGTGGTGGATCGATTTTTCGCCAGTCTTTTGAAAAACCAGAAGCTTAGTGGAATCGCCAAGATGCAAATCAAGGGGCTGGAGCTGCCGGTTTTGCGCTTGCTGATGCGCAATCCTGATTTCCTTGAGCAGCATGAAAATACCGCGCATAAGGTCATTAACCGTATTGCGCAGATCGGCGTCAAAGGTGGGCGGAGCAGTCAATCGGCCCTGGAGCGCATCAATACGCTCATTCATCGTATACAGGTGGATCACGAACGAGATCCGGGGGTATTTGATGAAGCGCTGGCGGAACTGGATGAATTGCTGGAGCGGCAGAATTTACTCTATCGGCGGAATGTGGAAAGAGTCACCGCCGCGGCGGAAGGACAGCAGAAAGTCGAGGAAGCCAAGCAAGCGGTGATTGACGAAATAGAGCAACGCATCGCTGGCAAGAAGGTGCCTCGTGCGGTAGCGACGCTGCTGAATGGCGGCTGGCGGGATTTGCTGTCGCTAACCTATATTCGGCAAGGCCCCTCCAGTCAGGCTTGGCATGACTATTTGAGCGTTTTGGATACACTGATCCATGTCGGCGACGACCCTGGTTTCGAATTCAACTTGCCGGAACTCCTGCGGATTATTCAGGACGGCCTCTCTGCCATTTCCTCCAATCACATGCCATCAGGACATATCCGTGACGAGCTTAAACGCTTCCTTGTGCGTAGTGTGGAAGCTGAACCTGAAATGGTGACCATGCCGGATAATCGGGAAGAAAGCAGCGATCCCGGCGTGCAATTGTTGGGCGAAGCCAGGCAAAGGGGTCTGCAGCGCTGGCTGATGCGGGCGCAAAAACTGAAAGTCGGCGATTGGCTGAGACTGGAGCGAGACGAGAAGGAGGCCGAGTTTATACGTCTGGTCTGGGTTGGCCGTAGCTTTTCCCGTTATGTTTTCGTGAACCACCAGGGGATGAAGGTGATTGACCTGGACGCGCTTACGCTGGCCGCCTATTTACAAAAAGGCATCGCCGCGCCGGACGAGTCGGTGGATACCCCAGTGGTGGATCAAGGTCTGGACGCTATGGTTCAGGATCTTTATGAGCAGCTCAGCCACGCGTCCTCACATGATGAGCTGACGGGGCTGATCCAGCGTAAGGAGTTTGAGCGGCAGGCGTTGGTGAAACTTTCCCAGTCCAGTGATGGCGATAAGTTTGTCGGGTTGCTGGTCAGTCTTGGGCAGTTCCGCCTGATCAACGAATCCGCGGGTATTGAGGCCGGCGATCAAGCGTTAAAGGATATCGCCGGCTTATTGAAGTCGCTCTTTACGCCAAAGACGTTGGTATGCCGGTTTGGCGGCGACGAATTCATGTTGCTGGTGGAAGGCGAGGCTACTGTGGCGGTGGAGAAAATCACCACAGCGCTGCGCCAGTATCAGCTACAGTGGGAAAGCAACGTCTTCTCTGTCTCCGCGAGTATCGGTTACGTCGAGGTCAGTGGCGGCGTGCTGGATGTGCCTCATATGATGCAGGCTGTTGAGGAAGCCGCTCGTCGCGCCAAGAGCAAAGGCGGCAATCGCGTTGAAGAGTTTGATGTCGATCAGGCCCTGATCGCCAGGCGAGACGCAATTGCCTCAAAAGTTGCGAGCCTGGGTAAAGAACTGGAGAACGAGCGGGTACTGCTGCGTTGTCAGAAAATCATACCGCTGCACCCCGCCGCCAAGATGGGCGCCCAGTACGAGATACTGCTCAGTATATATGACGACAATGGTAACCTGATTCCGGCCGGAGACTTTGTTCGCGCAGCGGAAACCTACAAGCGGATGCAGGCGGTGGATCGCTGGGTGGTTGGACATATGCTGGACTGGATGCCGAGGAATCGACAGCAGATTGAAACGATGGGCGGGGTCAGCATTAACCTCTCCGGTCACTCTCTGAATGATGAGGGATTATTGGAGTTTATCTTTGAGCGGTTGACCAAATACGACTGCCCTATGGACAAAATGTGCTTCGAAATCACGGAAGCGGCGGCGATCTCGAATCTCTGCGATGTCTCTGAATTTATCGTGGAGCTGCAGGAATATGGCTGCCGTTTTTGCCTGGGTGATTTCGGTACGGCCATGGCCTCCTATCAGTACCTCAAGCAGTTGCCCGTGGACCTGATCAAGGTGGATGGCTCTTTTATTAAAGACGTGGCGACAGACCAAAATGATCAGACGATGGTTCGTTCCATGACGGAAATGGCGCACTACTTGGGACGTGAAATTATCGCTCCGCAGGTAGAAACCAAAGAGTCATTGGAAATGCTGCAAAAGCTGGGCGTTGATTATGTGCAAGGCTTCTATATAGAGCGGCCGAAATCGCTGGCGAATATCTAGCAGAACGCAGGAGCAGGGGCGCGATGGCCCCTGATGTTTCGTCTTTGCCGATACTTGTGAGTGACTTAGTCGTCGTCTTCGCTCTCGTCATGGCCCGCCATTCCGAGTTCTTTGATTTTTCTGGTTAGGGTGTTACGTCCCCAGCCAAGTAACAGCGCCGCGTCGCGTTTTCTTCCTGCCGTTTGCTTTAATGCGCTTTCTATCATGATGCGCTCAAAAGTGGGCACTGCGGTATCAAGCAGTCCGCTTTTGCCTTTCTTCAGCTCCTGTTCGGCCCAGGTGCGCAGTGACTCCTGCCAATCCTGGGTTGGGCTGCGGTGGTTGGATTGTTCCTGCAGCTCCGGGGGGAGGTCGGAAACGTGGATTTCCCGGCCAGACGCCATCACCGTGAGCCAGCGACAGGTATTTTCCAACTGTCTGACGTTACCAGGCCACGCTAGCGAACACATGTACTCTTCCGCCTCGGTTTTCAGCACCTTGGGCTCGACATTCAGCTCTTCCGCTGCTTTTTTCAGGAAATGCCCGGCGAGTTTGGGGATATCTTCCCGGCGCTCGCTCAGCTTGGGCAGATGCACTCGAATGACGTTCAGGCGGTGAAAAAGGTCTTCCCGAAAGCGTCCCTCCTGCACCAGCTTTTCCAGGTTTTGATGCGTGGCGGCGATAATGCGCACGTCCACTTTGATGGGGGTGGCGCCGCCGACCCGATAGAATTCGCTGTCTGCTAGCACACGCAGTAGGCGCGTCTGGGTATCCGGCGGCATGTCTCCGATCTCATCCAGAAAGAGCGCGCCGCCGTTGGCCTGCTCGAAGCGTCCCTGCCGCTGTCCGCCAGCTCCGGTAAAAGAGCCTTTTTCATGACCGAACAACTCAGATTCGATCAGATCCTTGGGGATCGCCGCCATGTTGAGAGCGATAAAAGGTTTGCCGGCTCTGGGGCTGTGTTGATGCAACGCGCGCGCAACCAGCTCTTTACCGGTGCCGGATTCGCCGTTGATTAACACTGTGATATTGCTGTGCGAAAGCCTGCCAATGGCTCTGAATACTTCCTGCATGGCGGGGGCTTCGCCGATGATTTCCGTGTCCTGGCTTAAGGAGCTTCCCTCTGGAGCGTGGCTGGTGGCCATCTGTTCCTGCGCATGAGCCACGGCGCGTTTAACCAGAGAGACGGCGTCGTCCACATCAAAAGGCTTGGGGAGGTATTCGAAAGCGCCGCTTTGATAGGAAGATACTGCGCTATCCAGGTCCGAATGCGCGGTCATGATAATGACAGGCAGGTGCGGGTAGCTGGTGTGAATCTGTCCCAGCAGACTTAGTCCGTCAATGCCAGGCATACGAATGTCGCTGATAATCGCATCCGGTTGCTCCCGCTCCAGGCGATGCAGTACGCCGTCTCCAGATTCAAATGACCGGGTATTCAGATGCGCCTGCTCCAGGGCTTTTTCTAAGACCCATCGAATTGAACGATCATCATCAATGATCCATACGTTGGGTGATGCGCTCATGATAGTGGCTCCAGTGGAATAAATATGATGAAGTTCGTACTGCCGGGCTGGCTTTCACACTCAACCAGCCCTTTATGTTGTCCGATTATGCTTTGTGTTATGGAAAGCCCCAGACCCGTCCCCTGAGCGCGACCACTCACCATTGGGTAGAAAATGTTATTCAGGAATTCGGATGGGATACCGGGGCCGTTGTCGATGACGTCTACTCTTACCACCAGACGATGTCGCGTATGACCGATCGTGAACTGCCTGAGAGGGCGTGTGCGTAATAATATTTGTGGGCCGCCAGACCCGGGAGGCGTGTAGTCCTCAAAGGCTTGCATGGCGTTGCGACATATATTGAGGAAGGCTTGAATCAGCTGCTCCTTGTCGCCAGCGAATTCGGGGATGCTGGGATCGTAATCACGAATAAGCTTTATCTTGCCGGCGCTTTCTACTTCGATGAGGCTGTATACCCGTTCAAGCACTTCATGGATATTGGTCGGCTCCTGTTTAAAGCTGCGATTGGGGCCAAGCATACGGTCAACCAGATTGCGCAGCCTGTCCGCCTCATCGATGATGATGCGGGTGTAGTCATGCAGACCTTCTTCCTTTAGTTCTTTGTCCAAAAGCTGCGCCGCCCCACGGATGCCGCCTAAAGGATTTTTGATTTCATGGGCGAGCCCGCGAATCAATATGCGGGAGGTCTCCTGCTTGGAGAGTAGCTCTTCCTCCCGACTGATGCGTAAAAGCCGATCACGAGGTTGAATCTCCATGATGACGTAGACATCATTGACGATATGCACGGGAGAGACTGTGTAATCAACCAGAAGACGGCTCCCGGAGGGCAATAGAAACTCCGCCTCTCTTTGGGTGTAGGTCTGGCCTGTGCGCAGGCACTCTTCCAGTCCGGTCAACGTGGAGCTGCCTTCTATTAATAAATCCTTGATGGTGGCCCCATGGGCTCTTTGCTCACTGGTTTCCAGCAACACTTCGGCGGATGAATTACTGAATGCAATCCGCTGCTGGGGGTCAATGACCAGCACGGAAGTGGTCAGATTTTCGAGTAAGCGAGTCTGAAAAACGATGGGTAGCATAATGTTGACCTATTTTTGCATTGTGAATGCAATATCCAAACCAGAACTGCGGTAAAGCGGTGCGAATTACCGGGTTCTCTGCACAGGCGTGGGGCGGATAGCCCAAATGTGAGCTGTGCCCTTAGGAAGCGCTCCAGAAGCGGGCTTGGGCGGAACGTAAGTCTGCGGCGATGTGCGTGATCATGGCGCGTCATGCACAAAGTGGATGCGCTATATTTTGATTATGCGCTATTTTGGTGCGTTGTGTCGGATTAGTTTTTAACGCTAGGACGATGAATGGTGAACTGCACTGGCGTCGCGCTCTGAACAACCCCTGAATTGTCAATGACATCAAGAGAAACGGAATGAGTTCCCCGATTGACGCCTTTCAGTTCTAGGAAGTTATCCTTGGTTGTTCCCACTGGGGCTCCGTCAAGTGATACACGGTAGCTGTGATTGGGGTAGAGGGTGGGATCTGATGTGAATAAGACTGTCAGGTCGCCATTGCCGGAATGAAAAGCGCTGTCATTGCTGGGAAATGTAATGTTCAGCGTTGCGTAATAGCTTGACGGTGCGGGCTCTGGCTCATCACCGCTGCTAAGCGGAGTATTCGACATCTTCGGCATGGTTATCGTTGCGGTTGGGCCGACCTCGACTTTCTCCGCCCCCTCTCTCTCCTGGTCTGAATATTCCACGTTGCCTTGTGCGTCGACCCAGCGATAGATTTCAGCGCAAACCAGACCTGAGTAAGAAGAAAAAAGCGCAGAAGAAAGAAGGATATAAGCGAACCGAGATTTCATAACTTCAACCCAATTGACCAATTACTTGAACTGTAGCAGAAGCGGAACCAAAAAAAACCCCGCAGAGCGCGGGGTTTTCGAGTCTGTCGTAGTTAACTACGCAGCGGATTATACAGAGTAGTACATCTCGAATTCGACCGGGTGAGTAGTCATGTCCAGACGCTCTACCTCTTTACGCTTCAACTCAATATAAGCTTCGATCATGTCTTTAGTGAACACGTCGCCTTTAGTCAGGAACTCGAAGTCTTTTTCTGCGTAATCCAGAGCCTGTGATAAAGAGCTACAAACAGTTGGGATGTTCATGGCTTCTTCTTTTGGCAGATCGTACAGATCCTTGTCCATCGCGTCGCCAGGGTGGATCTTGTTCTGGATGCCGTCCAGGCCAGCCATCAACATGGCCGCGAACGCCAGGTAAGGGTTGGCGGATGGGTCTGGGAAGCGAACTTCGATCCGGCGCGCTTTCGGGTTGGTCACGAAAGGAATACGGATGGACGCAGAACGGTTACGTGCAGAGTAAGCCAGCATAACCGGCGCTTCAAAACCAGGAACCAGACGCTTATATGCGTTGGTGGAAGGGTTGGTGAAAGCGTTCAGTACGCGAGCGTGCTTGATGATGCCGCCGATATAGTACAAAGCCGTGTCGCTCAGGCCTGCATAGCCGTCGCCGGAGAAGATGTTTTTGCCGTCTTTGGACAGGGACTGGTGACAGTGCATGCCAGAACCGTTATCGCCAACCAAAGGCTTGGGCATAAAGGTTGCGGTCTTGCCGTAAGCATGCGCTACGTTGTGTACGCAGTACTTCAGAATTTGCACTTCGTCCGCTTTACGGGTCAGGGTATTGGCGCCAACGCCGATTTCACACTGACCTGCGGTGCCTACTTCGTGGTGGTGTACTTCGATGGTCAAGCCCATGGATTCCATCGCTGCGCACATCGCGCCGCGCAGGTCATGCAGAGAGTCGACCGGAGGTACAGGGAAGTAGCCGCCTTTTACGCCGGGACGGTGACCAACGTTGTTTTTCTCGAAGTCGTCGCCAGATACCCAGGCGGCTTCTTCAGAGTAGATTTCGTACATGGCGCCGTTGATGTCGGACTTCCATTTTACGCTGTCGAAAATGAAGAACTCAGGCTCTGGTCCGAACAGTACAGTGTCCGCAATGCCTGTGGACTTCAGGTACTCTTCCGCGCGCTGGGCGATAGAGCGTGGGTCGCGATTGTAACCCTGCATGGTGGTGGGTTCGATGATGTTACAAGTCAGGTTCAGAGTAGTTTCTTCTGTGAACGGGTCAATGACCGCTGTTTCATCGTCCGCCAGCAGGATCATGTCTGATTCGTTGATGCCTTTCCAACCAGCGATGGAGGAACCGTCAAACATTTTGCCTTCTTGAAAGAATTCCGGAGAGATTTCGCTAGCAGGGATAGTCACGTGCTGCTCTTTACCCTTGGTGTCGGTAAAGCGCATGTCAACCCATTTAACTTCGTGCTCTTTAATAAGATTCAGAGTTTTCTCTGACATTCCAGTTACTCCGTAAGATTTTATTTATGTTGAGGTGAAACCGAAACACTGCAGTAGTGTATCCTCGCCACCATGAAACAGACCCGTGGAGGGGAGAGCGTTCCGGGAAGTCTAACGAGCGCAAAAATACTATCACGCCTCATGGTCAGTTGCTTCTGGTTTTCCTGATTAGCAATTTATTTGCCAATAGATTTTTGACTTGTAACAAGTTGTTTTTAAAAGGGTTTGAAAAAACCATTTGGAATGGCTCGATTAAGTTCTTCATGGTGGCGCACCAGATTGGTGCGCGAAAATGAGCTCTCGGGCGCTTTTGGTGCGTCGTGCACCATTTTGGTATCAGGCTAAGGATAGATAAATTTTCGGGAGGGTGTATAAAGATGTATAAAAAAGATTCAGGCGTCAGCTATAATGTCGCGCCCTCAGCCCATGACTGTTTATTTTGCAGGTGTTTTTTGTGATCGAGAAATTAAGAAATATTGCTATTATTGCCCACGTTGACCACGGTAAAACCACACTGGTCGACAAACTCCTTCAGCAGTCGGGCACCTTAGGCCGCAAGGACATGGACGCTGAACGCGTTATGGACTCCAATGATCAGGAACGTGAACGCGGCATTACTATATTGGCGAAAAATACCGCCATCAAGTGGAATGATTACCGAATTAATATCGTAGACACACCTGGACACGCTGACTTCGGCGGCGAAGTTGAACGTGTTTTGTCTATGGTTGACTCTGTCCTCTTGCTCGTCGATGCAGTTGATGGCCCGATGCCACAAACTCGTTTCGTTACTCAAAAAGCCTTTGCTCGTGGGCTGAAGCCTATTGTTGTCGTCAATAAAGTGGATCGCCCTGGCGCTCGCCCTGATTGGGTCGTCGGTGAAGTGATGGATCTTTTTGACCGCCTGGGCGCGACAGAAGAGCAGCTGGATTTCCCTGTTATTTACGCTTCTGCGTTGAATGGCATCGCAGGGCTTGAGCCAGATGCGTTGCAACAAGACATGACGCCTCTGTTTGAAATGGTAGTTGATAAGGTGCCTGCGCCGTCTGTCGATGTTAATGGTCCCTTCCAAATGCAGATCAGCGCCCTCGATTACAACAGCTACGTTGGCGTAATCGGAATCGGACGCGTTTCGCGCGGTAAAGTAAAAACCAATACGCCCGTTGTCGTGGTTGATCGTGATGGCGGCAAACGTAATGGTCGTGTATTGACAGTAATGGGCTATCACGGCCTGCAGCGTGTGGATGTGCCTGAAGCGGAAGCTGGGGACATTATCTGTATTACAGGTCTGGATGAGCTGAATATCTCCGATACGTTATGTAGCCCTGAGCGCCCAGAAGCGCTGCCAGCGTTGATCGTGGACGAGCCGACAGTCAGCATGACATTTCAGGTTAACGACTCTCCATTCGCTGGTAAAGAAGGCAAGTACGTCACCAGTAGAAATATCAAAGAGCGTCTGGAGAAAGAGTTGCTGTACAACGTAGCGTTGCGTGTAGAGCAAGGCGATACTCCTGACAAATTCATCGTATCCGGTCGCGGCGAGTTGCACTTGTCCGTATTGATCGAAACCATGCGTCGCGAAGGCTTTGAATTAGGCGTTTCCCGTCCAGAAGTTATCGTGAGAGAAATTGACGGGCAGAAAGTTGAGCCTTACGAGCAGGTTATCATCGATGTGGAAGATGAACACCAGGGATCGATCATGGAGGTAATGGGCCTGCGCCGTGGTGAGCTGGTTAACATGATTCCAGATGGCAAAGGACGCACGCGTCTAGAATTTGTTGTGCCTTCTCGCGGCTTGATCGGCTTCCGTTCTCAGTTCCTCACCATGACCTCAGGCACAGGCATCCTGACCCATATCTTCGATCATTATGGTCCTGTGAAAGAAGGCGTGAACGTTGAGCGTAACAATGGCGTTCTTATCTCCAACGTGGCGGGTAAAGTATTGGCGTACGCGCTATTCAACCTGCAGGATCGCGGTCGTCTGTTCGTAGACCCCAATATCGAAGTCTACGAAGGCATGATTATCGGTTTACATAGCAGAGATAACGATTTGGTTGTTAATCCAACCAAAGCCAAGCAGCTGACCAATATTCGCGCAGCTGGTACGGACGAAAATATTCTGCTGACTCCGCCAATTCGTTTCTCTCTGGAGCAGGCGTTAGAGTTTGTTGAAGACGATGAACTGGTTGAGGTGACGCCCAGCAATATCAGGATTCGCAAGAAGTTGCTGAAGGAGCATGAGCGTAAGCGCGCTGACCGTGCTAAGGACTAAAATCCAAAAGTAGTTGGATAAAGTGATCTAGAAAGTTTTCGGCTTTTCCGCAGAGTGCTATAGTTCTTTCGAGTTAAAGGACAATGCTGGAAAAGCCGAATGCTCACCTTATACCCAGAACTAAAGCCTCATAAAGAACACTTCCTTCCTGTAGATAATCTTCACACAATTTATATTGAGGAGTCCGGCAATAAAGACGGGCTGCCAGTATTGTTTGTGCATGACGGGCCAGGATACGGCTCAGACCCATTCTGCCGACGCCTGCTGGACTCTGAGCGCTTCCGCATCATCATGATCGACCAGAGAGGCTGTGGTAAATCTACGCCATTGGCGGAGACTGCTCATAACCGTCCAGATATTCTTATCCAGGATATTGAGCGGGTTAGACAGCACCTGGGCATCGATAAATGGATGTTGATTGGAATGGGGTGGGGTGGCTTCCTGTCGCAACAATATGCCGGCGCCCACCCCGAGGCTGTATTAGGAGTGGTGATTTCGGGGTTCTTTGTCGCTGATGAGGCGGGCATCTCATGGGTGCTAGTGGAAGGGGCGCCCAAAATGTTTCCTGATACTTGGCATGAAGTAATGAAGGATTGTCCGCGGGAAAACTTTGCGGAAGTGCTTAGCTATTTCTCAAAGTATCTGAATGGATCGAATGAGTTGCTTCAGATACAGGCCGCAAAACAGTGGGCCGCATGGGTGGCGAAAATCTCCACCCTGCATCCCTGTCAGGACTTGGTGGATAGACTGACTCACCCTCATCAGGCTATTGCCTTGGCGAAATTAGGCTGCAAGTTCTACCAGGAGCTGACCGATAGACCGGCAAGCTCAGACTCTCACTTCAAAGACATCCCGGGCATCATTGTTCATGGCCGCTATGACGCCATCTCTCCATTGGCGAGAGCGTTTGATTTGCACCAAAACTGGGCGGGAAGCGACTTGTATATCATTCGAGACGCTGGCCATTCAGTGAGAGATCCTGCAATGGTTGATGCGTTGATCAAATCTATCGGCGCTATGGCGGATAGAATTGGTGGCGTATCAAAACTTAATGGCTAGTCCTATTGACAGTTAAGTAATAGGCAGTTTTAATGCCGCAAATGTTTAAAAAGGCTGTAACAGTTCTTTAAGAATTAAGCGCGAGCGTAATAAATGATCGGATTGATTCAACGCGTTGCGCATGCTTCCGTGAAAGTGGGCGGAGAGATAACTGGCTCAATCAGCGAAGGTATTCTCGTTTTGTTGGCGATTGAGCCAAATGATAGCGAGCGTTTGGCGGAAAGACTGTTAGATCGTATTGTAGGCTACCGAATTTTTGCTGATGAAAATGGCAAAATGAATCTAAGCCTTAAAGATATAGGCGGGGAATTATTGGTCGTATCGCAGTTCACGTTGGCGGCCGATACAAAAAAAGGAATGAGGCCAAGTTTTTCTTCAGCAGCTTCGCCTGAATTAGGCGAGAGGCTTTACGACTACTTTGTAGATAAGGCTTCAAAAGCAGTACGTAATGTTCAGACCGGGCGGTTTGGTGCGGACATGGAGGTAACGCTGGCCAATGTTGGACCAACAACGTTTTCGTTGCGTGTAGAGTAAAGCAGTATTGAAATTTAAAGGGTTTATGCTTGAGGGCCCGCTCTGCAAAACCGAGAGACTGTGGGTTTGTTGAGTTTCGGAAATCCACTATGGGATGCATGGCCCAATAATATATTTCCTTTGTTATAGTACTGGTGCGCTTTTATGTACGTATTTTTAGGTAAAGAAAGTTGCATGAATATTGGGCGATTAAAGAACGTGTAATTCTGTCTATTTAACTGCCTGATTATAAAAAGTTTTTATTTTTTTAGGGGAAGCTCCCCCTGCCTTTGTAAGGCTTGAAAGTAGAATTTTTGTTACAAAAAAAAATGCCATATAGGCACTTTTTGGTTGCAAAAACGACAACGTTGTATTACATATGATTATTAATTTTCTTGTTTAGGAAAGTTATATAACCCGTTGTTTGTAAGGATTTTTTGCCTCTCTGCAAAAAGAACTGTCAAGGCTTTGATGGTAAGTTGTTGATAGAGTGGGAATTTAAGCCTTTTTGGCTGACCTTCAGTGAAGAAATGTGGACCTCTGTGAAGAGGCCTGATTTGCGAAAGTCTATCAACATTTAAAAACTGATGGGGTACGGCGAAAAAGGAGGCTTTGATATAGACAAAACATCGGATTGAAAAATGTCATTAAGTTGACATAATCACGAACTATAAATTGGCGAAAATTTTTTTGCCTATATAAAGAAAAATGTGGCTTTTAACCATCAATCTTCGAAAGAAGTTGATTTAACACACAAAAGGAAGACGAAATGAAAAAGACTTTGATCGCTTCAGCTGTTGCCGCTGCAACGATTTCTTCTACAGCTTTCGCTGCTGATTCCATGGCGAACATGCCTACCTTTTACGGTAACATTCAGCTGGCGTACGTCCACACTTCTGCAGAAACTGGTAGCACTGAAACCACTACCAACGAGTTTATTGATAATGGCTCTACTCTAGGTGTTAAGCATGAGCACGAAATTGCTCCTGGTCTGACTGGCTTTTTGAAAGCTGAGTGGGATTTTGATGCAGATGATAAGAGCGCTGGTGGTGGAAATGGCTTTGACCTTGATGAAGCCTACATCGGTGTAAAAGGCGACTTCGGTTCAGCTCAAATCGGTTCTGATGACACAGTGTACGAGTGGTGGGATGTAATCGACATCTCTGAAGCTGTTGGCATTTCCGGTGAAATGGCTTCTTACAACCACACCACTGGTGCTTTTGGCGGTGTTGCTGAAGGCGACAACTTCCAGTATGTGTCACCAGTAATCGCTGGTGGTCTGACTGTTGGTGTTACTATCCCTGTTGTAAATAGCGACAAATCTCACGCAGCTGCACTGGCCGCCAAATTTAAGACCGACATGTTTGAGGCTATCTTTGGCTATGCAATGGGCCGCGAGGAAGATGGTGTCGACACTGGCGATAGCATTGGCTTAGGTGGCCGTGTGTTCTTGGGTGATCTGACCTTGGGTCTTCAGTACGAAACTCGCTCAGCTGACTCAGTTGGCGGCGCAGATGTGAAGGCTAGTGAAGCTGACGGTTATGGTTTGATCGCTATCTATGCAATGGGAGCTTCTCAGTTTGCTGCGGGCTATCAAGCATATGAGAATGATGCTGACGCTGAAGCAGATAAGTTCTATCTGCAGGCGCTGCATAACATCTCTGATAACATGTATGCATACGTTGAGTACACTAACGGTTCTGTTGAGACTAAAGGCTCTGCAGACACTGACACTGAAGAGTTCGCAATCGGCGCAACTTACACTTTCTAATTCTAGCGTTTAGCTGATTAGAAAATATAAGAACCGGCTTCGGCCGGTTTTTTTGTGTCTTATTTTTATGCAGATATTAAAAATATTTTGTTTTTACTGAGCTTCAGGTTATGAAAGAAATTGAGTTAAAACTTATGTTCCCCTCAAGCAAGCATCATGCTGTGCTATCTACCCTGAAGAATACATTTGGCTCGCCAGAATATAAGGCTGTTTTGCGTAATATTTACTTTGATACGCCAGATTTGCGGCTTAAAGCATTGAGAACTGGGCTTCGAATACGTAATGCGGGTTCTAGGTGGGAGCAAACGCTGAAGGCAAAAGGAGGAAGTGTTGCGGGCCTTCACTCAAGAAATGAGTGGAACTGGCCTATAAATTCAGAAAGTTTAGACTTAGAAAAGTTACAAGATATTGATGCTTTAAGCGGGGTCAATCTTGCGTCGCTAATCCCAATATTTACAACAACATTTGAACGCTTGACATGGAATATTGCTCGCGAAGGGGCTGAAGTGGAGTTGGTGCTTGATGTTGGTAAAGTGACGTCAGGTGTTGAGTATACCCCTCTTGCAGAGATTGAGATTGAATATAAAAATGGAGAGTTTGGGCTTCTGTTTGATGTTGCTGAGGAGATTGTTGAAATGGCTCCATGTTGGGTTAGCGACGATACAAAGGCTTCCAAGGGGTATGGGCTTCTAAGTCTCTCTAATAATGATCCTTATGCTCAACTGGAGCATGACGATGTGCTTATGGCTGAGTTAATTAGAAAGCTTGCTAAGTTAAAGGGCAACTCAAGCTCGAAGTTAACTGGCTGGGAAGAATATGTCGGAGCAATCACCGCTATATCTGTTGCAGCTTCTAACATGTTTGAAGGTATCGATTTTCAGAGGTTGGGTGAATTGGTTAATGGAGAAACGTTGGCTGTTGTAAACTGGTATAAGCACTCTAAAAATTCGGATTTCAATGAGTTTTTAGAAACTTCCACTGCCGCAGGTAAGATTGGAGTGCTAGTAACCAGGGCGCTAGCAAATAAATCTACCGGGTAGTTACCCCCCAAATTTTCTGTGCTTGCATGTTCTGTTTTCCTGCCTCTTAAATCATCTAAATAGTTGTTGGTGCGTGCTATCCTGTCACAATGCGTGATAGTTAAAAGGAGCACAGACTAATGGCTGCGCCAAGCGAGCTAAATTTATATCCATCGGCAATTCATCCAACGATTCAGAAGTACTGGGAAGAGCTTGCTGATTTGCCTGCCGAGGCATTCGGCGCGTTTTCTCCTTTCTATCCCGATATTCTTCGTGCTTTTGCTGTTAGTGACTTCCTTGCGCTAATCATTCTTAGAGAGCCTGAGCTGGTTCTCAGTTTCTTGCAGTCTTCGCAATATCAAGAAGATTATCAACTTGTAGATTTCCAGACGTTATTGATCGAAGAGTTGACAGAGGCTCACAAGGAAGATGACTTGCTTCGAATATTAAGGCAGTTTCGTCGACGAATGATGTTTCGAATTATATGGCGAGACTTGGTGTGCTTAGTGGACTATCAAATCACGGCCAGAGAGGTTTCATGGCTTGCAGAAACTTGTATTGATGAGGCTTTGAGCTGGCTTTATCGTGATTTAAGTCAGCAGTTTGGTGAGCCTCGTTCAGTGGCTGGCGATAAGCAGCAACTGGTTGTTCTCGCCATGGGCAAACTAGGAGCGAACGAGCTCAATGTATCATCGGATATTGATTTGATATTTACTTTTCCAGAGAGAGGTGAGACGCAAGGTGGGCCCCGCTCCCTGGATAATCAGGCGTTTTTTACTCGATTAGGGCAGAGGTTAATACAGGCGTTAGATAAAACGACGGCCGATGGCTTTGTGTTTAGGGTTGATATGAGGTTGAGGCCATATGGGCAGAGCGGCGCCCTGGCCCTCAGCTTTGCGGCTATGGAAGCCTATTATCAGGAACAAGGCCGGGATTGGGAACGCTATGCGATGATCAAAGCTCGGGCTGTTGCAGGCGATATTGAAGCTGGAGAAGAGCTGCTAACCTCGCTTAAGCCTTTCGTTTATCGCAAATATATCGACTTTGGCGCAGTGCAAGCCCTGAGAGCGATGAAGGAAATGATTGAAAGGGAAGTCCAGCGTAAAGGTCAGGATGGAAATATCAAGGTAGGTCGAGGGGGGATCAGGGAGATTGAGTTTATCGTTCAAGTGTTTCAGCTGATGCGTGGTGGCAGAGATGTCAGGCTACAGCGGCGGAATTTGTTGTCGACACTTGGGCGCCTTGAAGATGAAGGGCTTTTGCCTGTCGTCGCAGCGACTGAATTGCGGGAAGCCTATATTTTTCTACGTAACTTAGAGCATGCCATTCAAGGGCTTGAAGATAAGCAGACCCAGGAGATACCCAAGGACGAAGAGGGTAGGGAGCGGGTCGCTGTGGCAATGGGGTTCCCGGGTTGGGGGGAGTGTCGGGCTCAATTGGATAAACTCAGAGACTGCGTATCGGAGCATTTCGCCGACATTATTGCTGAGCGCAAGGAGGCTCCTTTAGCGCGTCCAGATATGGTCGAGTGGCGAGCTCTTTGGGCTGGCCGATTAACCCAGGATGAGGCCCAGGATTTATTGTCGCAATCAGGATGTGAGCAGGCGGTGGAAATCTATGAGTCCGTGCAACAGCTCCGTCAGAGCAGCCGAGTGCAACATATGCAGTTGCAGGGAAAAGAGCGCTTAGACGAGTTTATGCCCAATCTGCTTCAGTCTTTGGCGCAAAGCAGAGCTTCGCACGAAACGAGCAGAAGACTGTTGGCGTTAGTTGAAGCCGTTCTGCGGCGGAGCGCTTATTTGGCGTTACTGAATGAAAACCCAAATGCGCTGACCGAACTTATTCGGCTGTTTGCAGAAAGCGCCTGGATCGCGACACAAATTGCAACTACGCCCTTGTTGTTGGATGAGTTATTGCACTCTGGCAGCCTTTACACTCCGCCTGATACTTCCGTATTACGTGATGAGCTCCGTCAGCAAATGCTGCGCATTCCCAATGATGACCTGGAAGAGCAAATGGAAGCGCTGAGGTACTTCAAAAAGGCTCACGTATTGCGAGTGGCTGCCTCAGATCTGCGTGAAACTCTGCCCCTGATGAAGGTGAGTGATTACCTGACTTTTATCGCCGAAACTATTGTTGAACAGGTGCTGGATGAGGCTTGGGAAACGATGGTGAAGAAATACGGCGAGCCAGGCTACGAGGAAGCTGCGCCAAATGATATGCGATTTGCTGTTATTGGCTATGGAAAGCTCGGTGGCATTGAAATGAGCTACGGCTCGGATTTGGATCTAGTGTTCCTGCATGGCGCTTCAGGAGATTTAAATACTAACGGTGAGGCCGGTATCGCCAATCAAGTTTTTTTCACTCGCCTTGGGCAGAGGATTATCCATCTGCTGACGACGAAAACTGCATCTGGAGATATATATGAAGTGGATATGCGGCTGCGGCCTTCTGGAAACTCGGGATTGCTGGTCAGCTCTGTCAGCGCGTTTCAGCAATATCAGGAAAAAAGTGCGTGGACATGGGAGCACCAGGCTCTAGTCCGCTCGAGAGCGGTAGCGGGATGTCCCAGTATTCGAACAGAGTTTGAAAAAGTAAGAAAAGGCATTCTTACGCAACCTCGTGATCCAGTGAAACTGCGCGCAGAAGTGATCGAGATGAGAGAGAAAATGAGCGCCTCACTCGGAACCAAATCTGATTCATCAGGAAGCCCGCCTTATTTCGATCTCAAGCACGATAGGGGCGGTATCGTTGATATAGAATTTATGGTTCAATATGCAGCTTTGCGCTGGGCGAATGAGTATCCACAGATTATTGTCTGGAGCGACAACATCAGGATACTGGAGGCCTTGGGTGAGGCCGGTATTTTCACTCCTGAAGACGCGGATAAGCTTTGTGATATCTATCGCTTGCTTCGCGCCCGCGGCCATAGACTGGCGCTTCAGAATCTTCCCGCGCGGATACAAGCTGACGAACTGTTGGAAGAGCGTCGTTGGGTTGTGGCGTTTTGGGAAAAAGTATTTGTGGAGTGACTCGGTTCCTCCTCTACTAATCAATACTCTTCCGACGTTAAAGTCGGGTTACAGTTTAAGAATGTGTGGCTTTGGGCCCCGAAGGAGTTGACTGCTATGTCCATGGCTGATCGTGACGGTTTGATCTGGTTCGACGGCAAAATGACGCCTTGGCGTGACGCCAATGTGCATGTGTTAACACATACGCTGCATTACGGCATGGGTGTGTTCGAAGGCGTTCGCGCATACCAGACTCCTGATGGCGCTGCGATTTTTCGTTTGCAGGAGCATACCGACAGGTTGTTTGATTCCGCTCATATCATGAACATGAAGCTGCCCTTTTCTAAGGATGAGCTTAATGAGGCGCAGCGTCAGGCCGTGCGCGAGAATAACCTGAACTCAGCTTATATGCGGCCCATGGCGTTCTACGGCTCTGAAGGCATGGGGCTACGCGCCAATAATCTGAGCGTGCATGTGATCGTCGCCGCTTGGGAATGGGGGGCGTACTTGGGAGAGGAGTCGTTGCAAAAAGGCATCAAGGTGCGCACCAGCTCTTATACCCGTCACCACGTGAACATTTCTATGACCCGTGCTAAAGCGAACGGCCACTACATCAACTCAATGCTTGCTTTGAACGAAGCGTTAGCGTGCGGATGTGATGAGGCGCTACTGCTTGATCCGGAAGGTTATGTGGCGGAAGGTTCCGGTGAAAATATCTTTGTCATCCGCGATGGCGTTATTTACACCCCAGAGTTGACCTCTTGCCTCAACGGCATCACTCGTAACACGATTTTTCACTTGGCGGAGCATTTGGGCTATAAGCTGGTGGAGAAGCGTATCACTCGCGATGAAGTCTATATTGCTGATGAAGCCTTTTTCACTGGCACTGCGGCGGAGGTCACGCCGATTAGAGAGCTGGATGGACGTCCCATTGGCGCTGGTCAGCGTGGACCGATTACTGAAAGACTGCAGTCCCTGTATTTCGACGTAGTCAAAGGACGTAACGAAGAGTTCAAGCACTGGCTGACGCCCGTCGCCTAAGTTTTAGTTCATTTCCATGTAAGAGGCGCCAGCCCTTGAATATTCTTATTATCGGGCCCTCTTGGGTTGGCGATATGGTGATGGCGCAAAGCCTATTTAAAGTGCTTGTGCGCCTCTATCCAAACGCACAGATAGATGTCCTTGCTCCAGGTTGGAGCCGCCCCATTCTTGAAGCTATGCCTGAAGTGAGAGAGGCCATCGATATGCCGGTAGGTCACGGCAAGTTGATGCTCAAGGCGCGACGTGAACTGGCTGCGTCATTAAAGGCGAAAGATTATGGTTGGTCCATCGTTCTTCCTAACTCATTGAAATCCGCATTAATTCCCTGGTTTGCAAGCATACCAAGGCGAACTGGTTGGCGGGGAGAAATGCGTTATGGTCTACTAAATGACATTCGTAAGCTTGATAAAGAGCAGTTTCCGCTTATGGTCGAGCGCTTTGTGGCGCTTGCCTTTGAAAACGGAGAAGCTGACTTAAGCCGCATACCCAACCCGGAATTGAGGCCCAATGAACAGCTTACCGCGGATGTTTGCGCTAAATACGCAGTGGAAGCGGGTGGGACGCCTATTTTGGGACTATGTCCCGGCGCTGAGTTTGGCGCTGCAAAGCAGTGGCCTGCTGAGCATTATGCCGGTGTTGCGCGTCATTATCTGCAAAAAGGGTGGCGCGTCTGGTTGTTTGGTTCCACTAATGATAAGCCTGTTTGCGAAGAAATAGCGACGGCCTCTGGCTCTGTCGGCGTTATGAACTTTGCTGGCTTGACGACTCTGCAGGAAGCCGTAGCGCTATTGTCTTTAACCTCTCGCGTCGTTAGTAACGATTCAGGCCTGATGCACGTCGCTGCGGCGTTGGGGAGTCCACTGGTCGCTGTTTACGGTTCGACCTCTCCAGACTTTACGCCACCGCTTACTGAGCACAAGCAAATTGTGCGTTTGGGGCTGGACTGCAGTCCCTGTTTTGAGCGCACTTGCCCTTTGGGACATTACAACTGTCTGAAACAGTTGCCTGCGCATCAGGTCATTTCTGCGTTGGATAAGTTACCTTGTGGTTCCGACAGCCAGGGAGTTGCGCCCATTGCCTAAAGTTCTACTGGTGAAAATGTCTTCTCTGGGAGATGTCGTGCATACGCTGCCAGCCGTTACAGAGGCTGCGATGAACATACCGGGCTTACAATTGGACTGGGTGATTGAGGAAGCATTCGCAGAAATTCCTACGTGGCATCCGGCTGTGAACAAAGTCATTTCAGTTGCACTGCGGCGCTGGCGTAAAAATCCCTATGAGGCGTTGAAATCTGGCGAGTGGGCGGGCTTTGGCGAAAAACTTAAATCAGATTATGACCTTGTTATAGATGCCCAAGGTTTGTTGAAAAGCGCCTTAATCGCCAAAAAGGTTGGCGCAGAAGTCGTTGGTTTTGACCGCACATCAGTGAGAGAGCCACTTGCCAGCGCGTTCTATCAGCGGCGCTACTCGGTCGCCAGGCAAATGCATGCGGTGGAAAGGACCCGTGAACTATTCGCACAAGGGCTCGGTTATGCGAAAAGCGGTCCCCCGGATTACGGACTCAGGATAGATGCTGCTGAATCTGAAGAGACGGGGCCAACGGTTATGTTTCTTCATGGCACGACATGGTTCACCAAGCACTGGCCTGAATCTTTCTGGAGTGATCTGGCTCTGCGGTGCCGGGAGGCTGGTTATAGTGTGTGGGCCGCATGGGGGAACAACGAAGAAAAGGCCCGGGCGGAACGCCTGGAAGTTTCCGCTGGCGTGCGTGTATTGCCGCGAATGCCGTTAAAAGGGATCGCTGAGCACATCGCTAGGGCTCAAGCTATTGTCACGGTTGATACAGGATTGGGCCACTTGGCGGCGGCGCTGGCTAAACCGACAATTGCCTTGTATGGGCCGACTAATCCCTCTCTCACTGGAATATATGGCGCGCAACAAGCCTCGCTTAGTTCCAGTTACCACTGCGCGCCTTGTATGCGAAAGCACTGTCGGTATGAGGTTTTGGGCGAAAAATTTGACTACCCTCCATGTTGGTATGAGCTCTCTCCCGAAGTGGTTTGGGGGCGTTTACGTCAAATAATGCCTTCGGCAGAAACCAGCACAATGAGAAAAAGTTAGTAAGCTATGGTTCCTGAAAATAGCTCCTTTATGAGAGGCTTGAAAAAAGTTGATCCTTTTGTCTGGGCCTTTCTCCTAGGATTCATGTTGAGGTTAAATGCTTTTTTCCGTGCAGATATATTTAACTCAGATGGGGTTTTATATATCGAGGAGGCTCAAAACGTTTTTTATAATGGTATCGAATATCTAGGCGTTTGCTTTCACGCCACTAATATTTTTCCTGTATTGATTGCTGCGATGTATAAGGTTGTCGGCGACTGGGAGTTGGCCGGACGCTTGATTTCCCTCTTTTTTGGCACGCTGACCATGTTGCCGCTTTATGGTGTTTTAAAGCATGCATTACCTAAGAATTATGCCTTATTAACGCTGCTTCTTTTTGCCTGTAATCCTTCTTTTGTGGTTCTGAGCGCGGATATTCTGCGTGGACCAGGATATTGGTTCTTTTTATCCTTGGCCATATACACGATATTAAGGGCGGAGCAGTCTGCTAATTACTGGACATATCCTCTCGCGTGCATGTTTTTTATGGTAGCTGCTTCGTTTCGGATAGAAGCCGCTGCATTAATTGCAGGAACAGTGTTTTTTCTGGGGGCCAGAAGAGAGGTAGGAAAAAGTGCCTTTCGCTGCGTTATGTTTCTCCTCCCGGTAATTGTGGCCATACTTGGGCTCTTGTTAAGTGAGTGGCTTCTTAATAGGCAGCTAGTTTCTTTTCCCAAGCAATATGAGCGTGTCGTTGAGCTTATCTCAGGATATAAGCAGCTTAGGCAAGACCTCAAAGGACTCTGGGCTCACCCGCCTGAAGGCTTTCATTTTCAATATTACTGGCGAGATATGTCGACAATTGTAGGGTGGACTGCACTAGGGGTGGAGCTTAATTGGCTGGCGAAAGCGATGTTTGAGCCTGTCGCGGTATTTTTCATCGCTGGCTTAGGGCCAGTTTTGCGAAAAGCGAGAGAGAACTTCTCTATTCGTTATTTATTGATATTAAGCCTTGTCGCCTTCGTGGTTCTTTTCCTCCAAACCATAACTGCCTGGTGGCTAGACTCTCGCATGATGGCTCTATTGTTAATACCTGGCTATGTGATTATTGCTATGGGACTCAGGAGAGTTAGTAATGCTTTAAAGGAATGGTTTTCTCTGAAAGGCAAGATTGTTTTTTTTATATTCTTGGGGTGTGTAGTCCTTGGGGCTGTAGTAAAACTATTGAAGCACAGAGAGTCTGATAAATATCTGTTGAAAGAAATAGGTGCCTATATTATGCATGATTCTCATAGTGCAGGCGGCTTTATACGAGTTGGTGGTTCATCAGAGTATATGATGTTTGTCAGCTATTATGCTAATGCTGAAATAAAAACTGGACAGTGCTCACATGTGGAAAGAACGTGGGAGGTTAAGGGAGAGTCATCTCATGTGCTCAAGGTCATAGATGAGAAAGAGTATGATTATTTTGTTTGGAATTCTCGTTATGATCCAGTCGAACTAAGAGAAAGCCTGCAACGCAAGTATCTTCCTATAAAGGGTTGGAAAACGAGCCTTGATGGCGATGTGGTTGTTTTTAGGCTGAAATAAAACTTGTCTGTATTAATAAACTTGATGGAATAACTAGAGTGAAAGAGCGTAAGAAAATTCTAGTTGTCGGCTATAATATGAAGGGGCAGGGCGGAAAAGAAACTGTATGCAGGAAGTTTTTTGACCTGCTATCTACAGATAGCTCTGGTGCGGATGTGGAGTTCTTGTTTATCGATGACTATAAGCAAGGTGTTGGTGAGGTGTGTGACAATTGGCTAGGCAATGCGCCTTTTTCTCGCGTTACTTCTGCTGTCGCCAATACAAAAATAAGGCGCCTCTCTTTTGCAGTAAAGCTTGCTGGAGTAGTTAGACTGAAGAAGCCAGATCTGGTTGTAGCTATTGACCCGCTTAGCTGCTATATATCCAATTTGGCAAGAGTAATATCTATGAGGAAATTTAATATATTCTCATGGATTCATACATCTCTTGACGTTCTTTATAAGGCGATTTACGTCACTAAAGCTGATTTTCATTTGGCTATTAGCTCTGGTATTACACAGCAGCTATCTAAAATGGGGGTCGTTCAGAGTAATATTTTTCTGGTTCATAACTCAGTCGCCAGGACAAGTATGCTATTGCCTAGGCCGAAGGGAGCGGCAAGCTTTATTTACATAGGCCGGCTGAGCGATAAAGATAAAAATGTTAGTGAACTACTAAGCTCTCTGTCTAATGTTTTAGGTGAGTGGACCTTGCACATTATTGGCTCAGGCCCAGATGAGAGAATGTATAGAGACTTGGCAAAAGAGCTGAATATTGATCACAGAATTGTTTGGCATGGATGGCGCGAAGTACCATGGGACTATGTTTTCTCTGAGATAAAAGAGGTGAGCGCCTTGCTACTGACGTCACGTATTGAAGGCTTTGGGATGTCGCTGGCGGAAGCTATGTCTTACGGTGTTTACTGTGTAAGTTCAGACTGCCAATCCGGCCCCTCTGACATTATCAGAGAGTCTGTGAACGGTGAGCTTTATCCTCCAGGACGTGTAGATATATTGACTGCGCGTTTGCAGTCAATTGTTGGCGGTGCGTCTTTGCCTGATGGAGAAAAGATAAGGGAGTCGATCGAGCACTTATATGATGATGCTTATTTAACTAGAATTAAATGTGCGCTCAAAATTTGATCCTGTAGATAGAGTTCTCGTGATGCATAATAAGTCGTCTTGTCAGCTGTCAATAATTGTAACTGCACACAATCTTCAAGATGAGATTGTTAAATGCCTTGAAAGTATCAAGCAGCTAGTGCACGGGGTTGCTGATAAGTGTGAGGTGCTGATGATTGATGATGCGTCATCAGATCGTACTCCGCACATTATGAAGGCGTTCTCTAATGATAATGCTGGCTTTGAGTATTTAAGAACAGAATATGGGAATATCGGAAAGGTGCGGCGTTATGCGCTAAGTAAGGCGCGCGGCGATTATATAACTTTTGTGGACGGAGATGATTTCGTTCCTCTGTTCTCTCTCAAAGAAACTTTTAATTTTTTTGACGATAAAAAACCGGACATTTTGCTCTCAAAACTGCATGAGGTGTGGAAGGTAAGTGACCAGGTGACCTCCTCTCTTCTGAGGACGCCTACGGCTCTGAGTCGGAATGAGGCGATTAAGCGCTTCCTGATTCACAAACAATTTAAAGCCCATTTATGGGGTAAGTACTTTAATAGCAGGCTTTTTAAATCGTTCGAGTTTCCTGAAATGGCGTGTTACGAGGACTCAATGGCTTTTCCCTATTTGTTGGCCGATAGTGAGAACCTTTATTATACGGATACCGTACTGTACAACTATGTTAGAAGGGAAGGCAGCCTTTCAAACGAGCTTGATTCTGTGAAGTTAAATGCCATGGCGGACGTGATATTGGCTATGAATCGTGTCTTCGGCGAAAGCTTCAGAAACCTGACTGCTTGTCATGCCATTGATTTGCTGCATAAATACAAGGACAGGCTTGCGGAGGGGAAACGGCATCAGCTTTCTCAAATGGTGGAAGGCCTGTCCACTTTGTCTTTTCTGCTTGATTTCAGCGTTAGAACAAGCTTTAAGCGTAAGTTTCTTGCATATAAGAAGGATGGGACGGCTTAGCTTTCTCTAAGTAGGCCTTTCATTTCTGGAATACCTACGAGCAGACTTTTTTATAGATATCTAACATACCATCCATCATTTTTTCAAAAGTCATTTCTTCCATGGCATGCTGGTACGCATTCTTTCTTAGAGTTGCTGCTAGCTTGCTGTCAGTTAATAGTTTAATTGCCGCTTCCGCTAAGGCTTCTGGATTTTGTGGAGGGCAAAGTAAGCCTGTATTGTTGTGGGAGATCATTTCCGGTAGGCCTCCAACTGTTGTAGCTATAATGCTGTTCTCCATTAAGAAGGCTTGGGATACTAAACGGGTCTGCGCTTCCGTTCCAATTGAGCAGATCATGACGATGTCACTAAACGCCTGATAGTTTTCAATGTCAGATTTATAGCCTATAAACTTGATTCGATCTTTATATTTTGATTTATCCCAGTGCTCCTTAACCTGACTTTCATAGGTTCTAGTGTCTGCTGTGGCGCTTCCTAACTGTATAAACGTCACGCCAGGAAGTTGCTCAGCTATAATCTCGCATGCTTTTAGGAAAAATAGTTGCCCTTTGTCCTCTCGAATCATGCCAATGTTTGACACCACTTTGTGGTCTGAAGGTATCCTCAGGCTTTCCTTGAGCGCTGAACCATCAATATTGGCATGGTAGCGGTTGTGGTCTACTCCAGCCTTCGCCGTATAAACTTTGCTGGTTGGGGCGAGTCCAAGCTGGATGATTTGCTCGTTTATCTTGTTGGCGGTAGTAATGATCTGATGATTGCCATATTTCCAGATCAGCCGATGGAGGAAGTCGTGCTTTATTGGCGTAGTGACATGGCGCGAGCGAACTACTTTCACCTTGGTCAGCCATTTGGCGAACATCGCATAGGATGCATCTCGATTGCTATGAGCATCGATTAACTCAATTTTGTTTTGATCGATAAAGCGGATTAGCTTTCTTATGATTTTGGGGTTTGCGGAACCGCGAAAGTCTATCTCAGTATTAGGAATATCTCTTTTTCTTGCCTCCATCAGGATCGCAGATTGAGGGCGCGCGACAATCCAGCAGTTATGTCCATTGGCATTTAACCATTGAGTTTGCTCTATTACTCGTAGCTCTTGCCCGCCCCAATTTAAGCTACTTTCCAAGTGTGCAATGTTCAAAATTTGATCCCGATGAATTAATAAGGTTAGTTAACGAGCGTCAACCAGAGGGCGGTCAGTATATCGTGAATTAGTGAGAACCTCGAAATGGGAAATCGCCCAATGATAACTAAGGTAATCGTGTACTATTGCTTTCTTAACTTGTACAGGTAATTGGATCATGCACAAACTGACCGCCACTATTATCACTCTAAATGAAGCTTCTCGTATTGCGCGTTGCATCGAAAGCGTCCAATTTGCTGATGAGGTGGTGGTTGTCGACTCGGGCAGCTCTGATGACACTTGTCGGATCGCCCAGGAAATGGGGTGTCGCGTTATAACTCAAGAGTGGTTGGGATATGGGGGGCAGAAGCAGTTTGCTGTTGATCTGGCGAGCAATGACTGGGTGTTGTGTATCGACGCCGACGAGGTGGTCACCAGCGAGCTTGCTGCTTCTATTAAGCAAGTCATGCAAAGGCCTGATGCAGAGGCTTACAGTTTTCCTCGCAGGAACTATTTTTTGGGTAACCCCCTCCGTTATGGTGAGGGATATCCAGATCGCAGTCTAAGGCTTTTCAATCGAAAAAAGGCAGGGTGGACCCAAGATTTGGTGCATGAAGCTGTAAAGTGTGAAGGAAGGATCCAAAAGCTAGAAGGAGACTTGAACCATTTTTCCGAAGAGACAATCTCGCAATATTTAGCTAAGCAAAATAAGTATACGCAGATTCAGGCGGAAGATATGTTTCGACGAGGGAAGAAGGTGGGGCTTAGTAAAATTCTCGTTAGTCCTATAATTCGATTTTTTAAGTTCTATATACTACGTCGCGGTTTTCTAGATGGTATGCCGGGGTTTGTGCATATTGTTATTGGTTGTATGAATAGCTTCATGAAGTATGTGAAGCTGTATGAGCTGAGGTCAAAGAGCCGGGACTAAATGTTTTGCCCGGAGACCGCATGTAACACGCTCTTGAATCTGTCGAAATAAGTCTCAGGAGAGAATAGTGAGTGTGACCTGGTGCGTGCTGCATGGCTCATTCTTGAATAGTCGGCTGTATTCAATATAAGTTCGCAAATTGCGTTTGCCATGCTGTCGGGGCTGACGGCTTTGGGCGGCCCTAGTTTATTGGCGGACGCATCAAAAATAACAGGGGGTAATCCTTGTATATTACCGCCCATTTGTCGGTATTCTTCTAAGCTAAGGCTCACGGGAATTGTATAGCCTGTAATGTTGTTCTCGACGACATCGGCAAGCCCATCGACGTCGGAGGCGATGACGGGGCAGCCGAACGCCATAGCTTCCAGCGCCACGAGACCAAACGGCTCTCTAAGCGAAGGGCAGAGCAGGCAGTCAATGTCTTGGTAGAACTGCTCTATTTGGCTTTGTAATCCCAAGAAATTAACTGCATGTTCAATTCGCAGCTCTTTTGCAAGAGCTTTTAATTGCTGCTCGTCTGGGCCTGCGCCAGCGATTGAAAGAATAACCGGTAAATTCTTGTCTAATAGTATCTTGAGTGCGTGAAGAGCCGTTGTGACGCCTTTTACACTAACTAGCCGGCCTGCGAGTCCCAGCCTAAATGGAGAGTGCGGCAGTTTGTCGCTGCTTGCATGAGTAGATGAGAGCCTAAATTTATTGAGTAGAGGGTTGTGGATGACTACGGCGTTGTCTTTCGAGTAGCTCCAGTTATACCGAATAACTTCCAGGGCGGCTTTTGAATTACAGATGACGCCATCTACTTTGGAT